>JBKOUQ010000007.1:0-21408 GCA_046723475.1 Candidatus Methylomirabilota bacterium | reverse complement strand
CTGCCGCGCGCCCCCCGCGTCGGGCGACTCCTCGGCACGCCGCGCCCGGCGCTCGCCTGCGGCGCCCACGCGATCGCGCTGTGGCTGTGGCACCTCCCGCCGTTCTACGACATGGCGCTCGCCTCGCCGCTGCTGCACGCGTTCGCCCACACAACGCTGCTGGGGACGGCCATCCTGCTGTGGTGGTCCGTCACGCGCGGCCGCGCCCGCGTCACGGGCGCACTGTGGCTGTTCGTCACGGCTCTCCATGCGGGAGCGCTCGGCGCGCTCCTGGCGCTGTCGTCTCGTCCCTGGTTCGCACACGCCGCGCTGGACGATCAGCAGCTCGGCGGGCTGCTGATGTGGATCCCGGCGGGCGGCGTGCTGACGGCGATGGCCCTCGCGCTGCTCGGCAGCTGGCTACGGGCGGACGCCGTCCGCCGCGAGCTCGGCGTGGTTGCCGTCGCCCTCGTCGCGACCGGCCTGCTCGGCGCCTGTAACGCCGCGGCGCCGACCGCCACGTTCATCGCCGACGGCGATCCGTCGCGTGGACGCGAGTCGCTGCGCCGCTACGGCTGCGCGACCTGCCACACGATTCCGGGTGTGACGGGCGCCGTGGGCACCGTCGGGCCGCCGCTGACGCAGTTCGCGCGCCGCGCGTACGCCGCGGGCGCGCCGAACGAGCCCGATCACGTCGTCCGCTTCATCCAACACCCGCGCCAGACGCGGCCGGGGACGCCGATGCCCGAGATGGGGCTCAGCGACCACGACGCGCGCGACATGGCCGCGTATCTCTACACGCTGCGCTGAGTACACGCCGCTCGTACGACCGCTCGTCGGGACACGGCGCGCGAAGAGCAGCCGCGACCCCGCTCGACCACGCAAATCGACACCGCGGTGCGCCTGTAAGCGTGCACCGATTCCTAGCCGGGTCCGACGCAATACCCGAAACACGGGCCTCGCGGGGTGCGCGCCTGCCCTCCGCGCGCCGTGCACCGCGATACGTCATACCCTCCAGTCGCGGGTGAGCGCGGCGACGCGAGCGACGAGCTCGTCCTGGGAGAGCCGCGTGAGCCGGCCCTCGTCGACCACGCGCTCGCCGTGGACCCACACGTCTGTGATCGCCTGCGGCGACATCGCGAACACGATGTTCGCGAGCAGGTTCGTCGGGGGATGCAGCGACGGGTGACCGAGGTCGACCGCGACGAGATCGGCGAGGCGGCCCGGCTCGATACGGCCAGCATCGACGCCGAGGATGGCCGCCGCGGACTCCGTCCCGAGTGCGAAGGTCGTCGTCGCAGGCAACGCGCCGCCATCCAGCAGCCGAACGCGCTGCAGCAGCGACGCCATGCGCATCTCCTCGAAGACCGAGAGCCGGTTGTTCGTGCAGCCGCCGTCCGTGCCGAGACCGGCGCGGACGCCCGCACGCAGCAGCTCGGGCAGGCGCGTGACGCCGTCGCCCAGGAACATGTTGCTCGACGGACAATAGGCGAGCCCGGCGCGGCGCTTACCCATCAGCGCGATCTCCTCGTCGTCGAGCCACACCGCGTGCACGGCGATCGTCCGCGTGCCGAGGACGCCGAGTCGGTCGAGGTGACGCACAGGCGTGGCGCCGTGCTCGCGCAGCGTCCCCTCGCCCTCGTAGCGCCCCTCCGCAACGTGGACGTGCATCGGCACATGCTCCGCCTCCGCGACCTCCCAGCCGGCGCGGATCATCGCCGGCGATGCCCCGTGTGGGCTGTGCGGCGCGGCGTGGACGTCGACGGTCGGATCGCCTCGGTGGGCAGCGATCAGCTCGCGCACGCGCCGAGCCGCCTCGACCGGCGTCTCTCGGTAACGCTTGGGCGCACCCTCCCAGTCGTACATCGTGCGCGCGAGCACGAGCCGGATGCCCACCATGCGCGCCGCGCCGATCACCGCGAGCGCGTTGTCGTTGCCGGCGTCGTTGAGATAGAAGAAGTCGACGCACGTCGTCACGCCGCTCCGGAGCATTTCGGCGAACGCAAAGGCCGCGCCGAGCGCGATGCCGTCGCGGTCCAGGCGCTCCGAGAACGGATAGAGCACGCGGTCGCGCCAGCCGGCGAAGTCGAGATCGTCGCCGAGCCCGCGCAGCAGCGACTGAAACGTGTGGCAGTGCGCGTTGATCGTGCCTGGCAGCAGCCCGCGCCCGCGCAGAACGACGTCGCCCGCCCGCGATGCGCTCGGTGGCTCGAGGGCCGCGATGCGACCACCGGTGACCGTGACCGCGACGTCGCGGCGCCACCCGTCCGGCGTGAGCACGAGGTCGGCGAGGAGTCTCATCAACGGTCGTCGAGTATACTGCCCGCCTGTGACGCCCACCCTCGTCGCCCGTCTGCGTCCCTGATGCATCTTGGCTTCGTCCTCGCCAGCGCGGCCACGCTGCCGGCGTCCGAGTTTTCCGCGCTCGTGCGAGAGACGGAGGCGCGCGGCTATCACACGGCGTGGACGGGAGAAACGAGCGGCTACGACGCTGTCGCGGTGATGGCGGCGATGCTGGCGCACAGCACACGCCTGCACGTCGGCTCGGCGGTCGTCCCGGTGCAAACGCGCACGCCGACGCTGCTCGGTATGACGGCGGCGACGCTCGGACACCTGGCGCCCGGTCGCGTGGCGCTCGGCATCGGGCTCTCCAGCAGAATCATCGTCGAGCAGTGGCACGGATCGAGGTTCAGCGCGGCGCTCGCGCAAATTCGTGAGGCCGTACAGATCATTCGCCTCGTGAGCGCGGGCGAGCGCGTCAACTTCGAGGGCACGTTCTACCGCGTCCGCAACTTCCGTCTCACCGCGCCCGCGGCGCCGGCGCGAATCGTGCTCGCCGCGCTCGGCCCGGAGATGCTCGAGCTCGCAGGCGAGATCGCGGACGGCGTCGTGCTGAACTGGATCCTCCCCGAAGCGGTCCCGGCATCGCTCGCGCACGTGGAGGCCGGCGCACGCCGCGCGGGTCGCTCGCTCGAGGGGTTCGAGACCGCCTGCTTCATCCGCACGTGCGTCACCGACGACGTCGCGACGGCACGCGCCGCGCTCGCGCGGGACATTACGGGCTACGCGATCGTCGACGTCTACGCGTCGTTCTTCCGCACCGCGGGGTTCGCCTCGGAGGTCGACGCCGTGAACGCACGCTGGCAGGCGGGCGACCGCGCCGGTGCCGTGGCCGAAATCTCGCCGCGCGTGCTCGACGGTCTCGGTGTCGTCGGCGACGAGGCGTTCTGCCGCGACCGCATCGAGGCCTTCGCGCGCGCCGGTCTGAGCATGCCGGTCGTGCTGCCGTTCAATCCGCTCGGCGCGACCGGTGGCGATCCGCGCCCGACGCTGCTGCGGACACTGCGGGCGTTCGGCGCATGACGCTGCGCGTGCTCGGCGTGATCCCCGCGCGACTCGGCAGCACGCGGCTGCCGCGCAAGCTACTCCGAGAGATTGGCGGCCGGCCGCTCATCTGCTGGACGTGGGAGGCGGCTCGGCGGGCCCCCGCCCTCAGCGACGTGCTCGTCGCCACCGACGCGCAGGAGATCGTGGACGCCTGCGCCGCACACGGCATTCCCGCAATCCTCACATCGCGCGCACACCCGTCGGGAACCGATCGCGTCTGGGAGGTCGCGCAGGGCCGCGCCGCCGACGTCTACGTCAACGTGCAGGGCGACGAGCCGCTCGTCACGCCCGGTCACATCGCCGCGCTCATCGCGCCGTTCATCAGTCATCCCGACACGCAGGTGAGCACACTCAAGATTCGTGCGACCGACGCCGAGAAGCCGCTGCCAAGCGTCAACAAGGTGGTCGTCGACGCCGACGGTCATGCGCTGTACTTCTCGAAGTTCCCGATTCCCTACGATCGCGACGGCATCGGCACGCCCGTCTACAAGCACATCGGGCTCTACGCGTATCGGCGCGCGGCGCTGGAGGCGTTCCACCGGCTGCCGCCGGCGGAGCTCGAGCAGACGGAGCGCCTCGAGCAGCTGCGATTCCTCGAGAACGGCATCCCGATCACGGTCGTCGAGACGACCGAGCCGACGATCGGCGTGGACACGGAGGACGACCTGCGCGCCGTCGAGCCGCTGCTCGCGGCGCGCCGCCGGTGACCGCGGGTCGCGGCTCGCCCGCGAGCCAGCGCTGGCTGATCCTCGCGGTGATCGTGCTGGCCCAGACCGTCGCGAACATCGGGCCGCTCGGCATTCCCGCGATCGCCGCGCTCATCCGTGACGACCTCGGACTGTCGCTCACGCAGGCAGGCTCGTTCCTCTCCGCCTACTACGTCGGCCCGGTCACGATGTCGTTCTTCGCCGGCATGCTCGCCGATCGCTGGGGCACCGCGAAAACACTCGTGCTCGGTCAGGTCTTGATTGCGGCCGGGCTGCTCGGCACGAGCCGGGCCGGGTCCTATGGCGTGCTGCTCGCCTTTCTCGGCGTGGCCGGCGTCGGCTACGGAACGCTCAATCCCGCCTCGACCACGGCCGCGATGTCGTGGTTCCCGCCGCGCCAGCGCGCAACGGTGGTCGGCCTCAAGCAGGTTGGGCTACCCTTTGGTGGCATGATCGGCGCCGCGCTGCTGCCGGCGCTCGCGCTGCGGCTCGGCTGGCGCTGGGCGATCGTCGTCGGTGCGTGCCTCATCGTCGTGTGCGCCGCACTCTCCGTGAGCGTCTATCGCGATCCGCCGGGCGAAGCGCCAGTGCGACGCGCGGCGGGCGAGCGCGGCGCGGTCGCCGAAGTGCTGCGCTCGCGCGATCTCTGGCTCGTGGCGAGCGCCACGCTGGTGTTCGCGGCGATGCAGACGGTGTGGATGGCCTTTCTCGCGCTGTATCTGCAGGCCGTCATCGGGCTCGCGCTGCTGGCGGCGAGTCGGTACCTGGCCCTCGCCCAGGCCGGCGGCGTGCTGGGACGCATCGTGTTCGGCGTGCTCTCCGACCGCACGTTCGGCGGACGCCGGCGCACGCCGCTCGCGATCGCCGGCTGCGGCTCCGCGCTCTGCTCGCTCGTCATCGCGTTCACCGGTCCCGCGGCCGGCCCCGCGCTGCTCACACCGCTCGCGCTGGTGTTCGGGTTCTTCGGCATCGGCTGGAACGGCGTGCAGCACACGCTCATGGCGGAGCTCGCCGGTCCGCGCGCGGCCGGCACCGCCGTCGGGCTCGGGCTGGCGATCTCCTCACTCGGTGTGACGGTGGGTCCGCCGGTGTTCGGCTGGTGCGTGACCGCGGCGGGCGGCTATCGCGGCCCGTGGATCGGCCTGGCGCTCGTGATGCTCGTCGGGCTCGGCCTGCTCGCGCTCGTCCGTGAACGCTCGCGGTTTTGACGCGCGCGCCTAGCGGGGCATGGGCGCGGCGGGGCGCGCGAACGGCGGCGAGGGCATCGCGATGCCTTCGGCTCGCAGGCGCTTGAGCAGCCGCTTGCGCAGCTCGTGCTGCACCAGGAACTGGTCCACGAAGCGCTGGACCTGGCAGACGAGCGTGAAGTCGAGCGAGTAGTCTCCGAACCCGGGGATCAGCCGCGCGATGGGCGCCGGGTCACCAAGCAAGCCAGGCACCTCGCCGGCGGCGCGTGTGGCCTCATCCACCAGGACGCGCTCGACGTGGTCGGGATCCGCGTCGTAGTCGACGCCGACGCGGATGGACACGGCCATGCGCGTCTCGCCGAGGTCGTAGTTCGTGATCACCGACTCGGCGACGCGCTTGTTGGGCACGACGACGACGTTGTTCTGCAGCATCCTGATCCGCGTCGAGCGCCAGCCCACGTCGACGACGTGTCCCTCGACGTTTTCCGCCGACAGCCGCACGTAATCACCGACGCGGATCGGCTTGTCCGCCAGCAGGTGCACGCCCGCGAACAGGTTGGACAGCGTGTCCTGTAGCGCGAGCGCGACGGCGAGGCCGCCGACGCCGAGCGCGGTGAGGATCGGCGTGATCGCGATGCCGAGCGAGCTGAGCAGCACGAGACCGCCGACGACGAGCACGGCGAGGCGCACCGACGTCCGGAACAGGCCGGTCACGCCGACGGCGAGCGCCCGCCGCTCGCTCGCCGCCGCCACGACGGAGCCGAGGACGCCGGCCACCGTGATCGTGACCGACAGGATGATCGCCGCCTCGAGCACGGCGTGGATCTGCACGGCAAGCCGCGCCGGCAGGTCCGCCATTTCGAGCGCGACGAAGAGGCCGAGGACGACGCACCACAACAACGACGGCAGCTGGATCGCCTGCAAGAACAGACTGTCGTGCGTCTGGTGACCGGTCCAACGGCGGAAGACGGAGAACAGCGCGTGGCGGAACACCAGCGCAGCGAGCGTAACGACGACGAGCGCGACGCCCGGCCACAACAGGGTCGGCCACATGGCGTGCATGCTATCGTACGTGACATCCCATGCGTCGCGTCTTCTACGGGTGGATTGTCGTCGCCGCGTCGGCCGCGATCGTGTGCGTCGGGATGGGCTGTCTGTTCGCGCTCGGCGTGTTCCTCGGGCCCATCGAGCGCACGATGGGCTGGAGCCGCGGCGCGATCTCGAGCGTCGCGCTGGTCAACTGGATCGCGATGGGGCTCGGCTCGTTCGCGTGGGGCGCGCTCTCCGACCGGATCGGCAGCCGGGGCGTGGCCCTCGGCGGCGGCGTGCTGCTCGGGCTCGGGCTCGTGCTGTCGAGCCAGGCACAGGCGCTGTGGCAGTTCTACGTCACGTTCGGGTTCCTCGTCGGCTTCGCCGTCGGCGCGTTCTACGCGCCGCTGACGGCGACGACGACGAAATGGTTCACGGCGCGCCGTGGCCTGGCCGTCGCGCTCGTGTCCGCGGGCATCGGCTTCGGCATTCTGATCATTGCCCCGCTGGCGCGCGCGCTGACGAGCGCGGGGGACTGGCGCCTCGCCATGCTGGTCCTGGGCGACGTCGCGTGGCTCGTCGTGCTGCCGCTCGCGCTGCTCCTGCGCGAGCCGGCGCCGGATGCCGTTGCCGCCGCCCCGGGCGCGCCGGCGGCGCGCAGCTACACCAGGCGCGACGTGCTGGCCACGCCGCAGTTCTGGGCCATCGCGGTGACGCACTTCGCCTGCTGCGCAGCGCACTCGGGGCCGATCTTCCATATGGTCACGCATGCCACCGACCGCGGCGTGCCGGCGATGGCGGCGGCCACCGTGTTCGGCGTCTCGGGCCTGGCGTCGATCGCCGGCCGTATCGGCGGCGGTGTGCTCGCCGACCGCTTCGGCGCCAAGCCGACGCTAGTCGCCGGTCTCGCGCTGCAGGCGGCGATGATCGTCGGCTACGTCTTCGCGCGTGACGTGGTGACGTTCGCCGCCCTCGCGCTCGTGTTCGGTGTGGCCTACGGCGGCGTCATGCCGCTCTACGCGCTCGTCACCCGCGAATACTTCGGGGAGCGCGTCATGGGCAGCGCCTACGGCGCGGTGTTCCTGATCTCCACGCTCGGCATGGGACTCGGGTCGTTCGCCGGCGGGCTGATCTACGATCGTCTCGGCGCCTATACATGGCTATTCCTCGGCTCGTTCACCGTCGGGGCCATGGCGGTGCTGCTTGCGTTCACGTTCCGCCGCCCGCCTATCAGCACCCTGCACCTCGCGGAGATGTCGGTCGCCCATTGACGAGGCCCCCGCGGGGTGATATCAATTCGTTCGTTTTCGCACATTTCCCGGAGGTTTAGCCCACGCCAGGCGACCCTTCCGGTTCACTGTCCACGGAACCACCGCAGCGCCTTCGTCGGTTGAACGGATCAAGGAGGATCCACGAATGGATGTGAAATCGATGAATCGTCGGCAGTTCATCACGGTCACCGGTGCCGCGGCGGCGGTTGCCACCGGCGGGATCGAGGGCATTCTCGCCGCGCGTCAGGCGCCCGCGTTCGCGCAGGGCAGCACGCTTCACTGGGTGCGCTGGGTGGACTTCATCCCCGAGTCGGACGTCGAGCTCAAGCGCCAGATGCCCGAGGCGGAGAAGGCGCTCGGAGCGAAGGTCCAGTTCGAGACGATCAACGCCAACGACCTGCAGCCGCGCATCACCGCGGCCGTGCAGTCGGGCTCCGGCGCCGACATCTTCAACTTCCAGTACAACTGGGCGCACCTCTACCAGAACGCGGTCGTCGACGTCAGCGACGTCGCGAACGCGCTGTCGAAGGCCGAGGGTGGCTTCTACGAGGTCTGGGCACCGTCGTGTGAGGTCAACGGCAAGTGGCTGTCGGTGCCGCACTCGATCGTCGGCAACGCGGTGGCGTACCGCAAGTCGTGGCTGAAGGAAGCCGGTGCGAGCGCCTATCCAAAGACGTGGGACGAAGCGCGCAAGCTGTTCGCCGCGCTGAAGAAGAAGGGGCACCCCTACGGTCAGACGCTCGGCCACACCTTCGGCGACGCGCCGACGTTCACGTATCCGATGACGTGGGCGTTTGGTGCGGCGGAGACCGACAAGTCGGGCAAAAAGGTCGTGATCAACAGCAAGGGCGCGGTCGAGGCCGTCAAGTTCATGCAGGCGTTCTGGAAGGACTGCTGCGACGAGGGCGGGCTGGCGTGGGACGACACGAACAACAACCGCGCGTTCCATGCCGGTGAGATCTCGGCCACGCTCAACGGCGCCTCCATCTACATCGTCGCCAAGCGGCAGAAGGAAAAGATCAAGGACGACAAGGGCGAGCCGCTGTTCCAGGACATCGACCACGCGCCGCTGCCGGCCGGCCCCGCGGGCGGGTATCTGTTGTTCCTGAACCAGTCGGACGCCGTCATGAAGTACTCCAAGAATCAGAAGCTCGCGAAGGACTTCCTGACGTGGGTCCACAAGTCGGACAACTACGGCAAGTGGTTCGCCTCGCAGGAAGGCTACTCGGTCGGCGCGACCAAGAAGTGGGAGAACGATCCGATGTGGGGCAAGCTCGACGAGCCGCTGAAGATGTTCCGCACGGCCGCGCGCAACACGCGGCTGTTCGGCTACGCCGGTCCGTCGACGGCCAAGGCCACCGAGGCGTTCACGAAGTACATCATCACCGACATGTACGCCAAGGGCGTGCAGGGCATGGCGGCCGAAGAAGCCGTGAAGTGGGCGGAGACGCAGCTGAAGGGAATCTACGAGGGCTAACGCAGTCCACGACGCAGGAGGGCCCGATGGAACGCCGATCCTTTCTCAAGCTGACGGGCATCGCCGGCATCCTGGCCGCCCATCGGGCCCCCGCCTTCGCGCAGGGGACCAAGCTGCACATCGTGCGCTGGGTCGACTTCATCCCCGAAGCCGACGTCGAGCTCAAACGTCAGGCGCCAGAGGCCAGCAAAGCGCTCGGCGCCGAGGTGACGTTGGAGTTCATCAACGCCAACGACCTGCAGCCGCGGATCACCGCGGCCATTCAGTCCGGCAGCGGGGCTGACATCATCCAGATGCTGTGGAACTGGCCGCACCTCTACGCGAATGCGCTCGTGGACGTCTCCGACGTGGCCGACGCGATCGCCAAGGGCCAGGGCGGCTTCTACGACATCTTTACGGCGAGCACGAAGGTGCGCGGTAAATGGCTCGGCGTGCCGCATGGCGTCGGCGCCAATGCCGTCGCGTATCGCAAGTCCTGGCTCGCCGAGGTCGGCGCCAAGGAGTTCCCGAAGACGTGGGACGAATATCGCGAGGTCGGCAAGAAGCTCAAGGCGAAGGGCAAGCCGATCGGTCAGGCCCTGGGACACAGCTTCGGCGACCCGCCCACGTTCGCCTACCCGTTCCTCTGGGACTTCGGCGGCGCCGAGGTCGACAAGAACGGCAAGAAGGTCGTGCTCAACAGCAAGGGCTCGATCGAGGCCGTGAAATTTCTTCAGGCCTTCTGGAAGGACTGCTGCGACGAGGGCGGCCTGGCGTGGGACGACACCAACAACAACCGCGCGTTCCACGCGGGCGAGATCTCGGCCACGCTCAACGGCGCGTCGATCTACATCGTGGCCAAGCGGCAGAAGGACAAGATCAAGGACAACAAGGGCGAGCCGATGGTGCAGGACATCGACCACGCCGCGCTGATGCCGAAGGGCCCCGCGGGGCAGTTCGCGCTCTACGTCCCCTTCCAGCACGCGGTCATGAAGTACAGCAAGAACCAGAAGCTCGCCAAGGACTTCTTGAAGTGGCTGCACCAGGACACGAACTACGCCAAGTGGTTCGAGGTCAACGAGGGGTACAGCGTTGGCGCGACGAAGATGTGGGAAAACGACCCCATGTGGGAAAGGATCGACAAGCCGTTGCAGGTCTTCCGCCAGGCCGCTCGCGCGTCACTGATGCTCGGTCACCCGGGCCCGGCCTCCGCGAAGGCCACCGAGGCGTACACGAAGTACATCATCGTCGACATGTTCGCCAAGGCCGTGCAGGGTGCGACCGCCGAGGACGCGGTGCGATGGGCCGAGGGCGAGCTGAAGAAGATCTACGAAAGCTGACGCGGTGACGAGGACGACCGAGGTGTATACCAAGTACATCGGCGGCCGAGCGCAAGAGATGGACGGGTAAGCAGGCATGGCGGTGAAGACGAAACCGATTGCAGGCGGCACGAACGGCACGGTGGCGGTGGCGCTGCCCCGCGCCCGCGAGCAGCGCACCGTCGGTCTCGCGCGCTTCCTCGAGAGCGAGCGCATGCTGGCGGCGCTGCTGTTGGCGCCGACGGTGCTCCTGCTCGGCATGTTCATCGCCTACCCGTTCGTGTCGGGCGTGTGGCTGGCGCTGTCCAATACGAGCGTCGGCAATCCCGGGCACTTCGTAGGGCTGCACAACTTCGTCAAGGCGTGGGACGACTCGATCTTCCAGCAGGCGTTCGGCAACACGTTCTTCTACACGTTCTGGGCGACGATCTTCAAGCTGGCCCTTGGCATGTGGCTGGCGCTGCTCTTGAACCGCTCGTTCCGCGGCAAGCGGCTCGTGCGCGCGTCGATGCTGCTGCCGTTCATCATTCCGACCGTGCTGTCGACGTTTGCGTGGCGCTGGATGTTCGACCCGACGTTCAGCGTGCTGAACTGGCTCCTCTACCGCACGGGGTTCATCGTCACGAAGATCCCGTTTCTCTCCGACGGTGTCTACGGCATGTGGTGCGCGATCGTCGTCAACACGTGGCGCGGCATGCCGTTCTTCGCGATCACGCTGCTGGCGGGGCTGCAGACGATCAACCCCGACCTGCACGAGGCGGCGTCGCTCGACGGGGCCAACGGCTGGAAGCGCTTCTGGCATGTCACGTGGCCGCTGCTCAAGCCCGTCACCCTGGTGGTCGTCGTGTTCTCGATCATCCAGACGTTCTCCGACTTCCAGCTCATCTACGTGCTCACGGGCGGCGGGCCTGCGAACTCGACGCATCTGCTCGCGACATACGCGTACCAGGTCGGCGTGGCGTCCGGGCTTCTCGGCGAGGGCGCGGCCATTTCGCTGTTCATGCTCCCGGTCCTGTTCATCGTCGTCTGGGTCCAGCTCAGATATCTCCGCAGGCTGGAGGGGGCGTGATGCCGACCATCGACGGATGGTCGGGCGTGTCGGTGCCACGCGCATCTAGGGCAGCCTACCTGCGGCTCTACCCGATCTGGAGCCATCGGTAAATGGTCATCGAACGGCCCTGGAAGAAGTGGGTCTACTTCTACATCCCGCTCACCGTCTTTCTGGTCGGCACGCTCTTTCCGTTCTACTGGATGCTCATCACGGCCATCCGCCCGGACGCCGAGCTCTATCGTTCGTGGCGCGCCGTGAACAACGCGCCGTTCTGGACGCTGCATCCGACCCTGGAGCACTTCCGCGACCTGTTCGCGAAGACGACGTTTCCGTACTGGCTCTGGAACACGTTCTTCATCGCCGTCGTCTCGACGGCGATCTCGCTGTTCTGTGGGCTGCTGGCGGGCTATGCGCTCGCGCGCTTGAAATTTCCGATGGCCGGCACGCTCGGCACGTCCATCTTCGTGACCTATCTCGTCCCGCCCACCCTGCTGTTCATCCCGCTCGCAGACATCATTCGCAGCTTCCAGCTCGGCAACACGCCGTGGGCACTGATCCTGACGTATCCGACATTCCTCATCCCGTTCTGTACGTGGCTGCTGATGGGGTACTTCAAGACGATCCCCAAGGAGCTGGAGGAGTGCGCGCGCATCGACGGAGCCACGCGCTTCGGTGCCATGGCGCGCATCATTTTCCCGATCGCCGTGCCCGGCATCCTGTCGGCCGGCATCTTCGCGTTCACGTTGTCGTGGAACGAGTTCATCTACGCGCTCGTGTTCCTGTCCTCGCCCGAGCGCAAGACCGTGCCCGTGGGCGTCGTCTCGGAGATGATCCGCGGCGATATCTACTTCTGGGGACAGCTGATGGCGGGCGCGCTGCTGGGCAGCATTCCGGTCGCGCTCGTCTACTCGTTCTTCGTCGAATACTACGTCACGGGGCTCACCGGCTCCGTGAAGGGCTGAGGCCCAAAGCGCCCGGAGCACCCGACTCCGGGGAACCTATTTGAGGGGAGACCACGAATGGCTCAGGTTCTGATGAAAGACCTCAACAAGAAGTACGACGAGGTGCACGCCGTCAAGGACGTGAACCTCCACATCCGCGACAAGGAATTCGTCGTGCTCGTCGGCCCGTCCGGCTGCGGCAAGTCGACCACGCTGCGCATGGTGGCGGGGCTCGAGGAGATCACCGCGGGCGAGATCGCGATCGGCGATCGTGTCGTGAACGACCTGCCGCCGAAGGACCGCGACATCGCGATGGTGTTCCAGAACTACGCGCTGTACCCGCACATGACGGTGTACGACAACATGGCGTTCGGTCTGAAGATGCGGAAGTTCCCGAAGCACGAGATCCAGAAGCGGGTGCAGGACGCCGCAGAAATCCTCGGCATCCAGGATCTGCTCAAGCGCAAGCCGCGTCAGCTGTCCGGTGGTCAGCGGCAGCGCGTGGCGGTGGGCCGCGCGATCGTGCGCCATCCTCAAGTCTTCCTGTTCGACGAGCCGCTGTCCAACCTCGACGCCAAGCTGCGCGTGCAGATGCGCGTGGAGCTCAAGCGCCTGCACGACCGGCTCGAGACGACGGCCATCTACGTGACGCACGACCAGGTGGAGGCCATGACGCTCGGCGACCGCGTCGTCGTCATGAAGGACGGTTGGATCCAGCAGGTCGGCGAGCCGATGGAGCTCTACACGAGGCCCGCCAACCGGTTCGTGGCCGGGTTCATCGGCTCGCCGGCGATGAACTTCGTCGACGTGACGATTCAGGGCGACGGCAATCTCAGCGCGCAGGGCACGGGATTCCGCCTCGGCGTGCCGCCCGCCATCGCCGGCCGCCTCCAACCCTATAAAGGCCAGCGCGTGACGCTCGGCATTCGCCCCGAAGATCTGCACATCGCCGCCGGCGGGGACCAGAGTGCGTACATCTTCGACGCCGTCGTCGACGTGGTCGAGCCCCTCGGTGCGGAGATCCTGCTGGACGTGAAGGCCGGGCCCAACAGCCTGGTCGCGCGCGTCGAGCCCACCGTGCGTCTCAAGGTCCACGACGGCGTCCGGCTGGCCGTCGACCCGGAGCAGCTGCACTTCTTCGACACGACGAGCGAGAAGGCGATCTGACCGCCGGAGGGCAGCGCCGGCGCGAGGTGGTGGCCGCCTACCTCCTCCTCGCGCCGGCGACCCTCCTTCTCGTCGGCGTTCTCGCCTACCCGCTCGCGTGGGAGGCATGGACCAGCCTCACGGCCCTCTCCAGTCGCTCCGACGATCGCGGCTTCGTCGGCCTCGCGAATTACCGTGGAATGCTCGCTGACCCGTTTTTCTGGCGCGCGCTCGTTACAACCGTCGTCTACTTCGTCGTCACGACCGTCGGCAAGCTCGCACTCGGCCTCGGCATGGCACTGCTGCTGCGACGGCCGTCGCGGCTGCGACCGGTCGTCTTCCTCGCCGTCTTCCTGCCGTGGGCCTATCCGGGAGGCGTCACGGTGGTCGCGTGGTACTGGATGCTCAATCCGCCGCTGATCACGTCGTACAGCGTGCTGGCCGGGCAGCTCAAGCACGCCGTCGACGGCGTCCTCGGCGGCGGTGCCTATGCGTTCCTCAGCGTGGCGCTGTTCAGCATCTGGCGCGGCGGCTCGTTCACCAGCGTGTTTCTCCTCGCCGGCATCAACGCGATCCCGAGCGAGCTCTTCGAGTACTCGGCGCTCGACACGCGCTCGGCGTGGCAGCGATTCCGCCACGTGACGCTGCCCCTGCTGCGACCGTTCGTGGCGCTCGCGATCTTTCTGTCGGCAACCACCGCCTTCGGCGACCTCGCGAATGTCTGGATGCTGACCGGGGGACGCGTGATCTTCCCGGTGATCGGCACCTACGCGTACTGGCTCGGCATCCGCAATGGCCAGCTCGCCGAGGCCGCGGCGTGGTCGCTGTCGCTCGTGCCGCTGCTGGCCCTGCTCCTCGTCGTGCTGTTCCGCTGGTTCGACAGGCCCGACGAGCAGCCCGCGTGAGGCGACGAGGCGCGGCGCGCTGGACCCATCGGGCGCTGCTGCTGGTCGTCGCGCTCTACAGCCTGTTCCCGATCTACTTCATCACCGTACAGTCGCTGAAGACACCGCAGGAAGATGTCTTCGGTAATCCGCTGTGGCTCAGGACGCCGACCTTCGAAAACTACACCGAGCTGTTCGAGTCCGAGAACATCCGCGTGCGTGGCTTCGCGATCGTGCCGCGCGTTCCGTTCGTGTTGTGGGTCACGAACTCGGCGATCGTGACGGCAGCCACGCTCGCGCTCACGCTCGTGTGCGCCGTGGCCGCCGCCTACGCGCTCGGGCGGCTACAGCCGCCGGCCTGGCGTTGGTGGCGGCGCGCGATGTTCGCGAGCTACATCGTGCCGCAGACCATTCTGTTCATTCCGATCTACCAGGTCGTGCTCCGGCTCGGTCTCGACGACACGCCGTCGGCGCTCGTGCTCGTCTACTCGACGATGGCGCTGCCGTTCTGCGTCTGGCTGCTGTCGGCGTACTACCGCCACCTGCCGCGCGAGATCGAAGACTCGGCGCTGGTGGAAGGCGCCTCGCGGCTGACGGCCTTCACGCGCGTCATGCTGCCGATGAGCCGCAACGTGCTCGTCGCCGCCGGCCTGTTCACACTCGGCACGGTCGGTCAGGACTTCATGCTCGCGTCGATCTTCTTGATGGATGCGGAGAAGCAGACGGTCGCCGCGGGGCTCGGGGTCATGGACGTCAGTCTGGAGGAGCTGGTCGCGGTCGCCGGCGTGAACCTGGCCGCGATTCCTGTCGTGCTGCTGTGCGCGGTGTTCGCGCGCGGCTATGTCCGCGGGTTGACGGCGGCGATGGTCGAGGGCGCGTAGCCCGCCTCATTCACGACGTCGATCCATGTGCCGCACGGGGCCTGCCGCGGCGGGCAGCCCCAAGAAGCACGCCACCCCGCCCGGTGTGGGGTCCCCGGCTCGCTTCATGGGGCTCCCCGCCCGCCACGTCACCCGTGTGGCACACGGCTAGATCTTCGTCTAGCGCGTAGCGCGGCCGTCACTGGTCCGGGACGCGGAGGCGGACGATGCGGTGCAGCGATGACTCCGCCACATAGAGATAGCCGTCGCCGCCGAGCACGAGACCCTGTGGATCGCCGAGCGGTCCCGCCAGCGTCGCCACGGAGGCATCGCGGCCGATGCGAAAGATCATCGGCACGCCAAAGCCGCCGCTCATGAATACCGTTCCGTCGGGCGCGGCCACCACGTTCGCGCGGAGATACTGTCCGCGCGGCAGCGTCGCCAGGGGCGCAAGCGCATCGTTGGCCAGGCGGTACAGCGTCCCACCGGAGGAAAGCAGGATCAGCTCATCGCCGGCCGGGGCCGCAGCAACCAGACGCGGCAGCATCGCGCCGCCAGCGCGTCCGCCCCACGCGCGCGGAAACAGCGGCGGTATGCGATCGACCCGCCGCGGCAGTTGCAGCGTCGGATCGAGCGCGAGCCTGAACAGGAGTGGACCGCGGTAATCTTCGTCGCGGAACTGCTCCAGGCCCGCCGGCGGACGGTCGAGCTGAGGAGAGATCATCGGATCGGCGTAGTCGACGAGGAGCAGGCGCCCGGCGCCGTCGAACGTGAGCGCGCTGCCGCCCGGCAAGCGGCGCAAGCCGTCGACGTAGAGCGTCAGCCGTTCGTCGCCGTCCAGCCGATAGACGCGGGAGCCGTTTTCTTCGCCGACGAAGAGATCGCGCGACCCGGGCTCGAGCGCGAGGCTTCCGAGCGTTGCGAGCCGACCATCCAGGAACGGCACCCGCACGCGTGGGCGCTGCGACACATCCACGGGCAATGCTCTATCGAGATCGATCCGATAGATCTCACCCGCGGAATCGCCACGCGCGCCCGGGCCCAGCACGACGAGCGTGCGGCGGTCGAGGGCGAGCTGAAGCGGCCGCGGCACGCCGGTCGCGACCACCTCGACGTCGACCGGACTCGAGGCCGGCGGTGCGGCTGCGCCTGCCAGCACGAGGGCGGCGGCCAGCACCGCGCCACCGCCCCACAGCGCGAGCCGCCGCTTAGTCGGCGCCGGCTTTCTGCGTGATCTCACCGCCCGGCGTGCTCAGGTAGAGGATCAGGTACTTCACCGGCGTGGTTCCGGGGTTCGAGTAGTTGTGCCAAACACCGACGGGATCCGAATACGACTGCCCAGCGGCGTGATACTGCGCCCCGGCCACGCCCACACGTCCGCCCTCGCTCGTGGTGACGAGCGTGCCCTCGAGGACGTAGACGAACGTCGGGACATTGTGACGCTGGCGCCCTGTCTGACCGCCGGGGGCAAGCTCGATGGTCTCTCCGGTGAGAACGACGGGAATGCTGACGGCTTCCTTGAACGGGCCGAGCGAGGTGACGAGGGTCGTCGCCGTCACGCCCTTCGCCTCCGGCGGGGGCGCCGGCGCCTGTGCCCGAGCCGGCGCGGCGAAGGCGACGATTGCAAAGCTGGCGACAACCGACACAACGCCGAGTCCCTTCATGAAGCACCTCCTGACGTGAGGGTCACTGCCGTCATTTGATGGCCGCTCCCGTGATGCCCGTGATGAACTTGTCGAGGAACAGGTTGTAGATGATCGCAACCGGCACGCCGACCAGCAGCGCGCCGGCCATCAGTGAGCCCCAGAAGTAGATATCGCCCCGGATCAGCTCGGTGGCCACGCCGAGCGGCACCGGCTTCTCCTCCGAGACCGAGACGAACGCCAGAGCGTAGAGGAAGTCCTGCATCGACAGCGTGAACGAGAAGATGATGGCCGTGATGACCCCCGGCCAGCTCACCGGCAGCACTATTCGCAGCAGCGCGCTGAGCTGGCCGCAGCCGTCCACCATAGCCGCCTCTTCGATCTCGAACGGCACGGTCTTGAAGAAGCCCATGAGCAGCCACGTGCAGAACGGGATCGTGAACGTCGGATAGACGACGACGAGCGACCACCAGGAATCCTGCAGGTCGAGCGTCGCGACGACGCGTGCCAGCGGGATGAACAGGATGATCCCCGGCACCAGGTACGTCATGAAGATGCCGATGCCGAGGTTCTCGGCGAACGGCAGGCGCAGCCGCGCCAGCGCATAGCCGGCCGGCACGGCGGTCAGGATCGTGATCACCGACACCCAGAAGGAAACGAGCATCGTGTTGACGATCCAGGCACCGTACGAGGTGTTGTGGAACAGGAAGTCGAAGTTGTGCCAGGTGGGAGCCTGACGGAACCAGAAAGGGACGGCGTCGACCAGATACAGGTCTGCATCCTGCTTGATCGCGGTGATGAGCATCCAGAAGATCGGAAACACTGCGATCACGAGAAACGGCGTCAAGCCCAGATAGATGAGCGCGTGCCGGCGGACTTCTTTCTGGCGGTGGGTGCGCGGCAAACGGGCGACGACGGTGGCCATCAGTACTGGCGGCGCCGCAGCGTGCGCAGCAACAGGATGATCGCGGGCAGCAGCAGCGGAAACAGGAAGAGCGAGATCGCGGCGCCGCGGCCGAGGGCGCCGCCGCGAATGCCGGTGTTATAGGCAAGCGTCGGCAGGATTTCCGTCGCGCCGTCGGGCCCGCCGTTGGTGAGCAGATATACGATCGACAGATCGGACAGCGTGAACACCGTGTCGAAGGCGCTGCCGATGAACAGGATGGGCGCGATCATCGGCACGATGACCTTGCGAAAGCGCGTGATGAACGACGCCCCGTCCACCTTGGCCGCCTCGAGGATCTCCGGCGGCACCGATGTCAGCCCCGCCAGCAGCACGATCGCGCTGAACGGAAACCCGCGCCACACGTTGACGAACATGACGGACAGCAGCGCGAGTCCCGGCTGCCCGAGCCACACCGGCCAGTCGGGCGACCCGTAGGCGCCGATGACATGCAGGCGGCTCAGCGCCCAGTTGATCACACTGAACTGCGAGTCGAACATCCATTTCCAGCCGAGCACGCTGACCGCGATGGGCAGCGTGAACGGAACGACGATGAGCGCGCGCACGACCTTGCGGCCCTTGAAGGGCTGGAGCAACAGGAACGCGAGCGACGTGCCGAGGATACCCTTCATGATCCCGGCGCCGACGGTGAAGACGATCGAGTTGCGCAGCGCCGTGTAGAAGGTGGCGTTCTCGAGCGCCGATTTGAAGTTCTCGAGACCGACGAACCGCGCGATGGGCGCGCTCACCGACGCGTCGCTCATCGCGAGATAGAGCGAGAACACGAACGGCACACCGACCAGCAGCGCGACGTAGACCACCGCGGGCGCCAGCAGGGTGTAGCCGAAGACGTACCGGCGAGCGGTCGGTGTCCGCCACCACGATATCGTCCGCTCGCGCGGTCGAAGGGTGACGGAGAGCGAGCCGGGCGGGGTCGGTCCCCCGCCCGGCGACATCTGCGTCATCCGCTCAGGACGCTTTGTGCTTGGCGTAGATGCGGCGGATCTCGCCAACGCCCCACTTCATGGTGTCTTCGATCGCGCCGCCGCGCGCCACGCGCGTGAACATGTCGGGAATAATGAAGGTCGTCACGACTTCCTGAGCCGCCGGCGTCATGGGGCCGGGGAATCCGAGGAAGGCGGTGATCTTCTCCTGCTCTTGCAGCTTCTGCAGCTTCGGATCGTTGCCGAGATACGGCATCGGCTTGGTGTACTGGCCGCGCAAGAAGGGCATGTTGTAGCCGAGACTCGCATTCATCGCGTCCTTCTGGCTGTCCGCGATGGCCTGGATGAACTCCTTCGCCGCCGGCACGTTCTTCGAAAACTTCCAGATCGCCCAGACGTTCGGCTCACCGACGTTGTAGGTGCCGCCAGGACCGGCGACTTCGGGCACCACGAACGTCTGCTCGAAGACCTTCGGATTCGTCAGGCGCGTGGAATGGTACGCCGAGATCGCGTCGTGGATCCAGCTCGCCACGCCGGAGGCAAGGAACCGGTTGTCGGAGGCGTCGTCCCACGAGAAAACCTCCGGCGTCATGCCCTCGTCGTACAGCGCCTTACCGAACTTCAGCGCTTCGCGCATCTCCTTCGAGTCGATCGTGACGTTCTGACCGGTCGGGTCCGTCTCCTTCGCACCAAAGCAGTACGCCAGCGCGCGCCAGTTGTGGTTGGCGTCGTTGCAGTGGGAGAACTGCATGCCGGTCGGATGGCCCTTGGCCTTCAGCTGGCCGGCCGCCTTACGCAGGTCGTCCCACGTCTTCGGCTCGCCCAGGCCGACGGACGCGAACAGGTCCTTACGCCAGAGCACCGGAATCGAGATGAAGTAATCCGGGACCGCGTACCAGGCACCACCGACCTGCGCGGCGCTCTTCGCGGCGTCGAGCCATCCGCCATACTTCTTGCCGAGCCCGTCGGCGAGATCGGAAACATCGACGAGGTTCTTGTAGTACTGCCCAGTGAGGATTTGGCCCGCGAAGTAGATGAGGTCGTGGCCAGCGCCCGCGGCGAACTCTGCCGCGTAGCGTGCGGGAAGCTCTAGGTGCGGGATGTGGTCGACACGCACCTTCACGCCAGTCTTGTCGCCCCACTCCTTGGTGAACTTGTCGAACCACACGTCGTACGCGGGAACGTAATGGCTCCAGAGAAGCAACCGGAGGTTCGTACCCTTGATCTGCGCGGGCGCCTGTTTCGCGTTGAGCATCGTGAGCAGCGCGCCGCCGGTCACTCCGGCCACCGTGCCCTTGACGAGACTGCGACGGGTAATCGCGCTATCGAGCGTGGACTGCGGTCGATCGGTCATCGGGGACCTCCCTTGGCGTCACAGCCTGGTGGCATGTAAGCAAGCGGAAAAGAGTGGTTTTCTCTATCGTGGGAGTGTACACCTGTCAAGTAGTATTTCCTGTCACTGCCGATCGTAGAATCTCCCGCATGCGCCGCGCGACCGTCGGCCTCGTGATCGCGATCCTCATCGTCGGTGGCTTCGCGGCAATGCTCGCCTGGCTGTTTACGGATCCGAGACCGCCCGCCGGCGCGGCTCGCGAGACGCGCCTTTATTATGCGTACTGCGTGCAATGCCACGGCACGGACGGCCGCGGCTCGTGGCGCGCGGCGCTGTTCTTCATCCGGCCGGGGGACCTGACCGACGCACAGCGGGTGCGCGGCTACTCGGAGCGTTACCTGTTCGACTTGATCAAGAACGGCGGAGCGAGCATCGGGCGACCGGGGATGCCCGCGTTTGGCGCACAACTGTCCGACGACGATATCACGCGGCTGGTCGCGCACGTCCGCGTGCTGTCGTCCCTGCCGGCGTCGGGGGGCGGCCGCTGATCTCAGCGCTCGTGTTCGATCCACACGAGCACGATCTCGTCTCCGCGCGGGCGGACGGCCAGTCGCACGCGCTCGCCTCGCGTCAGCCGCGCGGCGTCGAGAACATCGGGGGCGCCGCGCACCGCCATCAGCTCCATCGCTCCCATGCCGAGTGCGCCGACGGGCTGATGACGAATCAGAAGCAGGTCGGGAGCCGCGCGCTCCACGACCTCACCGCGGACTTCGTAGGCGGGCGGACGTACGACGGTGCCCCACAGGCCGACGGCGAAGAGGACGACGAGCAGGACGAACAGGACGACGACGAGGCCGACCTTCGGGCGGACACGCCCTACCTGCGATCGGACAGGCCCGACCTCCGGTAGAACAGGCCGGCGCGCACGAGCGCGCCGGCCTGTTCCGCCGGTCAGGTTTGTGTGACGGTCAGCGTCCGGGGTCAGTGACGATCATCGAGGGCGGCGTGTCGGGTCGCATGTCGTCGCCGCTGACAATCCACTTGCCGCCGCAGCCTTCGTCGAAGGCACCGCCGGCCATGCGATACGCGCTGCCGAACGAGAGCGCGAGCACGCCGACGCCCACGATGACACCGGCCGCGCACGTGATGGCCCGACCCGGTACGAGGAACACATTGGCCACTGCTGCTTCGGCCCTGTACGTGCTCTGCGACCGGTCCGACCCTCGCTGCGCCTTCAGCGTCTCTTGGAAGAGATCCGGCTGCGACGCGCGTACGGCGGGCGCCGCGGGCTGCGCCGGGGGCATGGGCTGCACCGCGGGGGGTGGCGC
>JBKOUQ010000234.1:0-6744 GCA_046723475.1 Candidatus Methylomirabilota bacterium | reverse complement strand
ACGATGACAGGCGCCAACGCCCTGTCGATTTGCGCGGTCGACACGGATGACTCGCCGCCCCGCCCATGCGTTACGGGGTTCATCAGCCGCCCCACACGAGCCTCGCCACTTCACCCACGCGCTCGAGCTTGGCGCGCTGGTCGGCGGGGGTGATCCGATTCCCCTCCATCGTGGAGGCGAATCCGCACTGCGGGCTCAGCGCGAGTCGCTCGAGCGGGACGTACTTGGCGGCGGCATCGATGCGCCGGCGCAGCTCGTCGACCGTCTCGAGCCGGGGCTTCTTCGTCGTGACGAGGCCGAGCACGACCTCGCGATCGCGGGGTACCGCGCGCAGCGGCTCGAAATCCCCCGAGCGCTCATCGTCGTACTCGAGCAGAAAGCGCCCGAATCGGCTCTTCTCGAACACGCGCTTGATGGGCTCGTAGCCGCCACTGGCATAGAACTTCGACTGGTTGTTGCCACGGCAGATGTGCAGGCCGAAGAGCACGCCCGGATGGTGTCCGATCACAGCGTTGTCCAGCTCGATGCATGCGTCGATGAGCCGATCGGGATCACTGCCGCGCTGCGCGTAGCCGGCGCGCAGCTCGGGGTCGAGCAGCGCCGCGTATTGCGGAGCGTCGATCTGAATGTACGTGCAGCCGAGGCGGACGAGCTCGGCGACCTCGCGACGGTTGAACTCGACGATGTCGGCCAGGTAGGCGTCGCGCGTCGGATAAGCGCTCGCCGACTGCTTCGGATCGTAGTACGCCGCCGCTTGCTGGGCGCTGATGAGCGTCACCTTCGTTGCGCGCGTCGCGCGGGCACGCAGGTACGTGAACTCCTCGCCGCACATGCTGCGCCGCCACGCGAGCTTCTCGACGACGACCGGCCGCTTGAAGATCAGCTGCTCACCCTGCTCGTCGCGGAACGGAATGGCCCAGCCGCCGTGCTTGTCGAAGCCGGCGAGCGAGTCGACGAGATGGCCGAAGAACGCGTAGCGTCGCATCTCACCGTCCGTGACGACGTCCAGTCCGGCCGCTTCCTGAAGCCGAACGGCCTCGTCGACGGCCCCGTCCTCGATGCGCTTGAGCTCAGCGGCGCTGATGCGCCCCGCCTCGAAAGCGACGCGTGCCTCGGCCAAGCTCGGAGGGCGCAACAGACTGCCTACGACATCGCTGCGCAGGGGCATCGCCGAGCCGATGATACCGCCTCCCTATATATGTCCAGCGGCGAATAGCCGCCGTCGCGCCGGCGTCGAAAGTACAGAAATTACAGGAGGCCACCCATGAAACACCTAGCTGCCGCAGCCCTGATGAGTGTGGTCCTGCTGCCCGGCGTTGCGTTCGCGAGTTCCTCGACCGATGCCGCCCTCGGCCTCGGCGCTTTCGCGGTATTCAATCAGATCCTCGGCGGCGTCGGCGTCTTCGGCGCGGCCCATCCCGCGGTCGTCGCGCCGGCGCCGGTGGTCGTGACCCCGCCCCCGCCGCCCGTCGTCTATACGCCTCCGCCGGTCTACGTCGCGCCCCCGGCCCCCGTGTACTACACGCCGCCGCCGCCGGTGATCGTCGCCCCGCGGCCGGTGTACGTGGCTCCGCATCCGGTCGTCGTATATGGTCCGCCGTACCGGCACGCGAAGTGGGGCAGATGGGACAGCAGGCACGGCTACTACCGCTAATCGGTCGGTTCGCCCCGGCAGTACCGAGCGCCTCGGGAGACTTCCCGAGGCGCTCGGCGTTTCGGCGATGCGTCGATCAGTCCTCGCCGAGCGGCACACATGCCCCCGGGTCGATCGTGACGCCGACCGCGGCGCCCAACTCGAAACGCGGGCTCGGCGCCGCCGCCGCGCGCAACACCACGCTGCTTTCCGCAATCGCGACCTCGTAGTCGATCGCGTCGCCGAGAAACGCTGCGCGCCGCACCGTGCCGCGGAACACGTTCACCGCGCCCCCCGCGTCACCGGGCGGCCCGAGACGCACCTGGTGCGGACGGATCGAGAGCGCGACGCGGGCGCCGGGCTCTAGCCGCGGCGGCGCGACACGCAGGCGCAGCGTCTCGTGCACGAGCGTGTCGGTGGACGCCGCGGTGCCCTCCACCACGTTCGTGCGGCCGATGAACTCGGCGACAAAGCGCGTCCGCGGTCGGTGATACAGATCGTCCGCCGTTCCGGCCTGAGCAATCCGACCGTCCTTGAGCACGGCGATGCGGTCGGAGATGACCATGGCTTCGGCCTGGTCGTGCGTGACATAGAGCGTCGTGTTGCCAAACGTCTCGTGCAGGCGCCGAATCTCGAACCGCATCTCCTCGCGCAGGTTCGCGTCCAGATTGGACAGCGGCTCGTCGAGGAGCAAGATCTCGGGCTCGACGACGAGCGCGCGCGCGACGGCGACACGCTGCTGCTGACCGCCCGACAGCTCGCCGGGGTAGCGCGCCTCGTAGCCGGCGAGCTGCACGACGCGCAGCATCTCGCGCACCCGCGCGTCCCGGTCGGCGCGCGACACACCGGTTCTGAACCGCAGACCGTACGCGACGTTCTGCGCAACGGTCATGTGCGGCCACAGCGCGTAGCTCTGAAAGATCATGGCCATGCGCCGCCGCTCCGGTGGCACGACGGTCGCCGGCGACGACAAGCACCGGTCGCCGACCCAGATCTCGCCCGCTTCGGGGACCAGAAACCCGGCGACGAGCCGGAGCGTCGTGGTTTTGCCGCAGCCGGAGGGGCCGAGCAGCGCGAGCAACTCGCCGGGCTTGACGTCCAGCGACAAGCCGTTCACGGCCCCCACGTCGCCGTACCGCTTGGACAGCGCCTTCAGCGTCACGCCGGGCATGAGGCCTCCGTCACCGGCGTGCGCCGAGCACGTCGCGCCCGAGGGCGGCCTGCACGACGGCCACGACGCCGAACGTCAGTACCAGCATGACGAGGCCGAGCACGCTGATGGCGCCGAACTGACCCTCTTCCTTGAGATCGAAGATGACGACCGACATCACTTTCGTGCGCGGCGTGAACAACAAGATCGATGCCGAGAGCTCGCGAATCACCCCGATGAAGATGAAGCACCAGGCGGCGATGATGCCGCTCTTCGCGAGTGGGGCCGTGATCTCGCGGAGGATGCGCAGCCGCCCGGCGCCGAGGACGCGTCCGGCGTCCTCGAGATCGGCGGGGATCGCGCGGAACGTCGAGTCCGCCTGCGCATACCCCACCGGCATCTCCTTGGTCAGATATGCGAGAAACAAAATCCACAGCGTGCCGTAGAGCACGAACGGCGGGCGCGTGTAGGCGATGAAGAGACCGACGGCCAGCACGACGCCCGGCACGACGACGGGGGCCAGCGCCAGGAAGCCGACGAGCTGGTGGCCCACGACGAGCCGACGGTTCGCGACATACGACAGCAGGGCCACCATCGCCGCGCCGATGCACGCGGTCAGCACGGCCAGCTCGAGCGTGTTCACGATGGCGTCGCGTGTCGAGCCGTACTCGAAGAACGTGAACGTGAAGTTGCCCAGCGTGAAGTTCTCACGCGTCAGCGGCTGAGCCCACGCACGCGCGAATGCGGCCTTCGCGAGCACACCGTACGGCAGGAAGATCGCCGTCGACATGATCGCGAGGCAGGCCAGCAGCGCCGGCCAGCGCCAAGGTCCGAGCGGAATCGTGCGCCGCTGACCGCCCTTGCCCCCGACCGCGGCAAAACCGCGGCGCCCGAGAACGCGCTTCTGGATCTGCAGCAGCAGCGCTGTCGCGAGCAGCAGCGGAAACGAAAATGCCGCGGCCTGCTCGGTCTTCGGCGGAAACTGGAACAACGACCAGATCTGCGTGGTGATCGTGTGAAAGCCGGCGGGCAGCGCGAGGATCGCCGGCGAGCCGAACAGCGCCAGCGCCTGAAGCACCGCGAGGATGAAGCCGCTGGCCAGTGCCGGGAGCACCATGGGCAGCGTGATCGTCCGCGCCACCGCCAGGCGGCCCGCGCCCAGGATGGCCGCGGCCTCTTCCAAATCCGAGGCGATGAGCGCGAGCGTGTTCGCCACCATGATGTACACGTACGGAAACGTGTAGATCGAGACGACGAAGACGAGTCCGGGCATCGTGAAGATGTTGAGCAGCGGCGCGTCCGCACTGGTCAGCGACCGCCACAGCGTGTTCAGAACGCCGGCATTGGGTCCCGCCAGCATCACCCACGCGAAGGCGCCGAGGAACGGCGGGGTCACGAACGACGCGAGGACGAGCCCGCGGATGAGCCCGCGCGCCGGCACGTCCGTCCGCGCGGTCAGCCACGCCAGCGGTGCGCCGATCGCCACCGACACGAGGCCGACCCAGAACGCGAGCACGAGCGTGTTCCAGAGCGCCTTCTGAAGCGCCGGGTCGCCGAAAGCCTCGCGATAGTTGGCGAGCGTCGCGCCGTGCTCTCCGCTGACGCTCAGCCACGCCAGCCAGCCGAGCGGCAGCGCCATGAGGACGACCAGCGCGAGCGCCGCGCCGCCCCAGACCGCGATCGAGCGGTCCACGCGCTACGCTCCGAAGAACTCGACGAAGTGCTTCTTGATCTCGTCGTTGCGCTTCTCGAGCTCCTCCGGCGTCACCGTCAACAGCTTCAGGTCATTCAGCTTCGGCTTGTCGGCCGGGTAGGTGACCTCCGGGTGGCCCGTGTAGAGGCCTTCGCTGTCGGCCATGACCTGCTGGAGCTCGCGGGTGAAGATGAAGTCGGTGAACAGGCGTGCCGCGTTCGGATGCGGCGCGAATGCCGTGATCGCGGTCGGCGAGACCACCAGCGGCACGCCCTCCTTTGGATAGACGATCTCGATCGGGTTGCCTTTCTTCTTGAGCTGGTACGCGCTGTATTCGCCGCCGTCGACGGCCACCACGCGCTCGCCGGAGCTCACCACCGTGGTCGGATCGTTCGCCGACTGCACGATCATCAGCTTGTTCTGCGCGAGCGCCTTGAAGTAGTCCCAGCCGTGCAGGTGCACGAGCGCCAGCACGTGGGTGGCGATGACGCCGCTGTAGCCTGGATGCGCGGTCACCATCTTGCCCTTCCACTTCGGATCGAGCAGGTCCTTCCACCTCTTCGGCGCGTCGGCGGCCGTGACGGCCTTGGTGTTGTAGAAGATCGCGTTCACCGTCGCGCGCAGGCCGTAGTAGTAGCCGTCCTTGTCCTTGAAACCCGCGGGGAATTTCTCCACGCCGGCGGGCGTGTACTTCGCGAGCAGCTTCTTCTCCTTCAGGAGCACGTAGTGGCCGGCGTCCGAGGTGTGGATGACGTCGACGTTCTTGATGTTCGCCGAGAGCTCCTGCATTACCCGCTGCAAGATGCGCTGCGAGCCCGTGCGATGCACCTCGACCTTGATGTCCGGATACGTCGTTTCGAACAGCTTGGCCACTTTCTCGGCGCTCGGCAGCACGAGCGACGTATACCAGACGACCTTGCCTTCCTTCTTCGCGGCCTCGAGGTGCGGGCTCGCCGTCGGCGGGGTCTGCGCGGCGCCGCCTCCGGCGAGGGCGGCGACGAGCACGATGACGATGGCAAAGGCGAGGCCGGTCGTTCGTCTGCTCATCGATGGGTCTCCGGGGTGAGAGCTGCGATCAGGTCCTTGAGGCTCGGCGCGGCGGGCAGCGCATCGACGGCCGCGACGACCGCGTCGACCTGGCGCGCCGGCAGCGCGAGCGCCGCGTTGCCGTGGAACTTCGCCTCGATCTCGGCGCGCGTGAGCGGTGCGTCGGGTCCGCCGCGCGGGCGGTCCTGGCGCTCGCGCACGCGCCGTCCATCGACCAGCGTCAGCTCGACGTCGCCGACGAACTGACGCGGGTAGTCGATCGTCGGGTCGATCTCGTACGTCACGCGCGACGCCAGCCCGAGCACCTCGCGATCACGCACGGCCGTGTCGGTGAACTCGGCGAGGCCGGCGCGTCCTTTGACGAGAATCACGGCGATGAGATACGGCAGGCTGAACTTCGCCGCATAGCCGTTCGGCGGGACGTGCTTCGCGGCGAGCGGCTCCCACAATCGCGGCACGGGTCCGGCGGAAGTCCGGCACCGGATGGCGCGGACGGCGTCGGGCGTGATGCCGTCACGCGCGCGCAGCCGCGCCGCGCAGTCCATGTACGGCTGCGCGATCGATCCGCACGGATACGGCTTGAGGGTGAGCGCGTCGAGCTCCCAGTCGCGACCGAGCGTGTCGAGCAGGCCGCCCAGTCGCTTCGTATCGTGCCCGCCGGCGAACGCGGCGTAGAGCCCGTGCTCACCCTCCAGCACGCTCGCGGGCCCGGTGAAGCCCGCACGCGAGAGCAGCGTGGCGACGAGGCCCGCGTGCGCGGCCCAGCCCGGATGCATGCGCTTCGTCCACGACCCGTCGGCGAGATATTCGATGATGCCGGCCGCCTGGCTGCCGACGATGCCGAACGCGCGCGTGAGCTGTTCTTCGTCGAGCCCGGCCAGTCGCCCGGCCGCCGCGACGGCGCCGAAGCCGCCCGCAATTGCCGTCGGGTGGAAATGACGCGCGTGTAGCGCGCCGGGGACGGCGAGGCCGACGCGGCACATCACCTCGACGCCGGCGATCAGCGCCTCGAGCATCGCGCGGCCGGACGCACCCGCCATCTCGCCGGCGGCCAGCGCCGTCGTGACCGCCACGCAGCCCGTGTGGACGATGGCGTCCTCCCGCGTGTCGTCGAAATCGAGGCCGTGGGCGAGCGTGGCGTTGGCGAGCACGGCGTTGGCGGCGGCCACGCGCGTCGCGCGGCCGAGCAGCGCGCTCTCCGTGGGCCCGCCGAGCCGCTCG
>JBKOUQ010000040.1:0-6989 GCA_046723475.1 Candidatus Methylomirabilota bacterium | reverse complement strand
AACAGGCTGGTGAGCACGTTGCGTTGTTGGCGCGAGCGCAGTGCGTTGATCTCCGCATCGTCGGTGGGGCCCTCGACTCCGCAGTTCCATGACCGGTTGTCGTCGGCTCCGTCGCGGTTGTCTTCGCCGTTGGCCTCGTTGTGCTTGTCGTTGTACGAAACGAGGTCGTGCAGCGTAAATCCGTCGTGCGCCGTGACGAAGTTGATCGACGCGTACGGCCGACGCCCGCCGCGGCCGTACAGATCACTGGAGCCCGTGAGCCGATGGCCCATCGGCCCCGCCTGCCCCTCGTCGCCCTTCCAGTACGCGCGCACCGTGTCGCGGTAGATGCCGTTCCACTCGGCCCACAGCACCGGGAAGTTGCCGACCTGATAGCCGCCGTCGCCGAGATCCCACGGCTCCGCGATGAGCTTCACCTGCGAGATCACCGGGTCCTGGTGGATGATGTCGAAGAACGAGCCGAGCCGATCGACATCGTTCAGCTCGCGCGCCAGCGCGGATGCGAGGTCGAAGCGGAACCCGTCCACGTGCATTTCCTCGATCCAGTAGCGCAGGCTGTCCATGATCAGCTGCAGGGTGCGCGGGTGCGTCATGTTCAGCGTGTTGCCGCAGCCGGTGTAGTCCATGTAGTAACGACGCTCGTCGGGCGACAGCCGGTAGTACGCGGCGTTGTCGATACCGCGGAAGCAGAACGTCGGGCCCAGGTGGTTGCCCTCGGCCGTGTGGTTGTAGACGACATCGAGAATCACCTCGATGCCGTGCTCGTGCAGCGTCTTGACCATCGTCTTGAACTCGTTGACCTGCGAGCCGTGCTGGTTGGCCGACGCGTAGCGAAAATCGGGCGCGAAGAAGCCGATGGAGTTGTAGCCCCAGTAATTCGTGAGGCCTTTGTCTTTCAGGTAGCGGTCGGACACGAACTGATGGACCGGCATGAGCTCGACGGCCGTCACGCCGAGCGTGCGCAGGTGCTCGAGTGCGGCCGGCGTCGTGAGCCCCGCATACGTTCCCCGCACCTCGTCGGGCACGTCGGGATGCCGCTGGGTGAAGCCCTTGACGTGCAGTTCGTAGATCAGCGTCTCGTTCCACGGCGTGCGTGGCGGCGTGTCCCCGCCCCACGTGAAGGCGGTGTCCACGACGATGCCTTTGGGCATGTGTTCGGCGCTGTCGTGCGCGTCCATCTTGAGATCGGCGTCGTCGCCGCTCCCGACGGCGTACGCGAACAGCGAATCGCCCCAGGTGATCGTGCCGTCGATCGCGCGCGCGTACGGATCGAGGAGCAGCTTGGCGGGGTTGAACCGGTGGCCGTTGGCCGGATCCCACGGACCGTGCACGCGATACCCGTAGCGCGTACCCGGGCGCGCGTCGGGCAGATAGATGTGCCACACCTGGTCGGTGTGTTCGCCGACCGCAACTTTCGTCTCGCGCCCGCGCTCGTCGAACAGGCAGAGCTCCACCGCCGTCGCGTTTTCCGAAAACAGCGCGAAGTTGACGCCCGAGCCGTCCCAGATTGCTCCGAGGGGATACGGCCGGCCAGGTCGACTGCGCACGAGCGACGCACGACTTCGGGGGGTCATGGCGAAAGCACCTACAAGTCAGATGCCAGCGGCGCGACAAGCGACGCACCGCCACCGGCCGCGCGACGTCTAGTTCAGCCGACCGCGCAGTGAGTGCAGCGCCCGGGCCGCCTCGCGATCGGAAGGGACGAGCCGCGCGGCCGCTTCGAACTCGCGCAGCGCGTCCCACCAGCGTCCCTGCTTCAGATAGATGTGGCCGAGGTTCATGAACGGAAACTGGCGTGGCTCGTAGCGTGGCGCCTGCTTGGCACGCTCGAGCCAGACGATCGCCTCGTCGAGCTTGCCCTGCTGCATGAGATACACGCCGATGTCGTTGTACGGGTTGCCGAAATCGGGGTCGACCTCGATTGCGCGCAGGCACTCGGCCGTCGCCTCGTCGAGCCGTCCCTGGAACGAGTACGTCCAGCCGAGGAACGTGTGGGCCTCGGCGGTCGGACACGTGGCGATCGAGCGCCGGTAGACCTCGATGGCGCCGTCGAGGTCTCCCGCCATCTGACGCCGGTACGCCTCCCGCCAGAGCTCGATCGCGCGCTCACGCGCGTTCTCGCTCATCGGCGAGCGCTCAGCCGGCCCCCGGGTCGGGCACGCCCGAAGAGTCCACGGGCGCGATGTCCGCCATGTCGGACGACAGCTGCAACGTGTCGGCGATCTTCGTATACGAGGAAAACATCTGCGCGACGCCGACGATCTCCATGACGCCGCGCTCGCCCGTGCCGAGGCGCCGGAGCTCCCCGAGATGAAACCGCGTGCCGAACCCCGAGCGCGACGTGAGCGACACGGCAAACGCCAGCGCCTCCTTGTGGCGGCGCGTCAAGCGTCGCTCGGTGAAGGCGCGCTTCACCGCACCCCAGACGTCGGCGAGATAGGCGGGATCGCGCGCAACCACGCCGAACGGAATGGGGACGACGCCGGCCGGCAGCCCGTAGAACGTCCGTATGTCGCCAAACACCGCCGCGGCCTCGGCGCCTGCGGACGCGTCGTCCAGCGGCGGCAGCGTCTCGCCGAGACCGTCGGCGACCGCGTTGAGCGCGTTCGTGATGCCGACCACGAACGCGGCCTCGTACCAACGGTCATCGCCCGTCATCCCCTGCAGCTTCCCGGCTGCAGTGTGCGCCTCGACTCAATACGTGCAAGCGTTGGCGCCGCTCACCGCGGCCGCCACCATCTCCTTTTCGCCGCGCGTGAACTCGCCGGGCGCCATCGCGCGCGTCATCGCTCGACCGTGTGGGCCGCCGAAGTGCGGGTCCCACGCCATGACGCGGCTCATGGCGGGCGGTTCCTTGAAGTCGTAGTCGAACCACTGCCGTGAGAGCTCGAACAGGCGACGCGCCGGCTCGGGATACTCGGAGGCGTCGCGGAGCCGGACGGTCGGCATCAGCGCGGCTCGTCGGGCAGGACGGCCGTGCACTCGATCTCGATGAGCAAGTCCTCGCGCACGAGTCGAGAGATCTCGACGAGGGTGCTCGCGGGCCGGTGGGCGCCGAAGTACTCCTGGCGGACGCTGTTGACCTTCTCCCGGTCGGCGACGTTGCGCAGAAAGACGGTTACCTTGCACACGTCCGCGAACGTCGCGCCGGCGGCGGCAAGACAGCGCTTGATGTTCTCGTGCACCTGACGCGTCTGGGCGACGATGTCGTTGCCCCCGACGGTCTTGCCGTTCGCGTCGGTCGCGACACAACCGGACACGAAGACCAGTCGGTCCGCGCGCACGACGTGAGTGAAGTGACTGATCGGCTCCGGCATGCCGGGCACGCGAATTTCCTGCCGGTGCGTCTGCGTCATGTCCCCTCCGCCTGTTGTCGCTCGAGCACCTTCGCCGTCGCGCGACCCTTGTCCGGTGTTGGATCTTTCACGACCCCATACGCGTGACGCCCCTCGTGATCTTCGGGCAGGTACTCGGTGATCGGCAGCCCTTCGGGCGTGACGAAGAGCAGGCAGTGACAGTACTTCCACTTCTGCATCTCGTCGCACGCGCAGATCCAGCGCCGCAGCTTGGCCTCCGCCTTGGGATCCGGATAGAAGTTGCAGGGACAGAGCGGGCGGCCGACCTCCTCGATGTGCTTCGCGAGGCCCTGGACGACGGCCTCGGTGACGCCAACGTCGGGATGCAGCGACGTCCCCGATTTCTCGGCGTACTTGCGTGCGTACGTCCACATCTTGTCGACGTTCGCTTTCGACGGCTCGGCCATACGATGTCTCCTGCGGCCAGCGATTCGCCGACCGTCGAGCGCCGGAGCCCTGCGAAGGCGCTCCGACGGCAAATAAGAAATCCGCTTCAGCTCGCGCTTAGTGCTTCGTCGATTTTCGCGGGGTTGAAGCCGCTCAGCCGGCGCTCGCCGATCAGGATGACAGGCAGCGAGGTGAGGCCGAGCTCCATGAGCTCCTCGCGCGCGCCGGCGTCGCGCCCGACGTTGCGCTCGGTGAACTGCACGCCCTTTTGCGACAGATACTCTGTCGCGCGGTGGCAGGGCCCTCAGCCGACGTTCGTGTAAATCGTCACCTTCGGCGGCATCGCTCCTCCTCTGCGTTTCGTCGCTCGCGCTACTCGGGTCGCACAGCGTCGCCGACGCGGATCACGCCGTCATCCAGCACCTGCGCGCGGAGGCCACCGCGATGAATCAGCGCGGACATGACGCCCTCGCGCGTGAGTGTCTCGAGATACCGGCACGGCTCGCACAACCGCGTGCCGCGCACGCGCACGTCGCCGACGCGAAATACGCGGCCGACCAGGTGATTGAGCGGCACGCCCCGCGTCGCGACGTTGCGACGCGTCTCCGCGGCCGTGAGCTTCACGCCGAGCTCGCCGAGCGCGTCGAGCGTCTCGCTCTCGATGAGCGTCAGCTCGCGTCCGCCCGACGACGGCTTTGGCGAGTAATAGCCGCGGCCGAGCGCGTATCGATCGCCTTCCAGGCCACGTCCGGCCAGCGCCCGTGCCTCGGGAAGGCCGATCATCGGCGCGCCCGCCTCGGGCGCCACATGAATGGACACCACGCTCCCGATCCAGGTTTCGCGCGCGGCCGGCATGGCTCGAATTGTACTCGATGGTTGAGATGCCGGCCGCCGCGTGGGAGGTGCGCCGGCCACGCGCGCCACTGAAACGTCGAACGCCCCGGTCGGCCGGGGCGTTCGCTCGCTCGATCGGCGCGAGCCGATCAGCAGGGCTGCGCGCGCAGCGTCATCTCGATGTTGTCACCCGCCTTGTACTGCTTCAGCGTGTCGGCGTCGCCCTTGAACTCGTGCGTGGTCCCGTCCTTGCCGCGGACGGTAATCATGCCGCTGGTCGGGTTGACGGCGACGACCTGACCCTCGATTTTCTCGGGCGCGGTCCGCTTCGGTCCCGTCGTGTCGCCGCGAGGCGACGCCGCCGGCTGGCAGTTCACATTGCCGTTCGAGCTCGCCTTCGTTTTGTCCTTGGCGAGCGCGGGCCCGCCGGCGATCAGTGCAGCGGCCACGACGGCCGCGGTAAGCGTGAACGTCTTCATGTGGCAGCCTCGCTATTTCTTGGTGATGTCGTAGATTGCGCCGGCCGCGGCGCCGACGCCGGCGCCGATCAGCGCACCCTTGCCAGCACCGTAGCCCGTACCCGCGCCGACCGCAGCGCCAGAGCCGGCACCGACGGCCGCCCCGGTCGCGGTGCCGCAGCCCGTGAACGCCAGGCCGAGCATGGATACCGCGAGCACAGGTGTAAGCAGTTTCTTCATGGCTCGGTCCTCCTCCGGCGTCTCCGAAACTGCAAGGGCCAGACCAGCGAGGAGCGGTCAGCCGCGCCGGATATCGAGCCAGCCGTGCGGCGTAACGCTGACGCGCTCGCCCGCGCGCGCGAGCACCGTCGTCGTCGGCGATTCGAACACCGCCGGGCCTTTGCCGTCCCACCCCGCGGGCAAGTCGTCGAAACGAAACACCGGGACCTCGATCCACTCGCCGAGCCAGACACGACGCCGCATCGGAGTCGGCGTCCCGCGTGGCGGCTGCGCGCGCTCGGTCGTCAACGGCGGCAGCTCACCGATGACGGCCACGCGCGCATTCACGACGACGACTTCCTGCCCCGACGCGCTGTAAGCGTAGAGCTCTTCGTGACGGCGGTGGAATCGCGTCACGATCTCGTCCAGCAGATCCGCGCGCGCGAAGTCGATGCCGTCCAGGCTCACCGGAATCTCGAAGATCTGCTCGCCATAGCGCATGTCCAGCGCGCGTCGCACGCGAATCGGTCCGTCGAAGGCGCCGAGCCGTTTGCGTCCGTCCGCCTCCATCGCGGCGAAGAGTCGTCGCAACGTCGCTGGGGACAGGCGAGAAACTTCGCTGACGTGGCTGCGCACGAGCTCGTACCGCAGATCCGTGGCGAGCATACCCCACGCCGACAGCACCGCGGCCACGTTCGGGACGACGACACGTCGAATCTCGAGCAGCCGCGCCACTGCGGTGACGTGCAAGCCCGCCGCGCCGCCGAATGCCACCAGCGTGAACTTTCGCGGATCCACGCCCCGGCGGACCGAGACGATCTTGATCCCCTCGGCCATGTTGGTGTCGACGACCTTCGTGATGCCCTCGGCCGCGGCGAGGCGCTCGGTGCCCAGCGCGCCCGCGACCCGATCGACCGCGGACTCCGCCGCGCGTCGGTCGAGCGCGATCCGGCCTCCGAGAAAGTTCGCGGGATCGAGGAAGCCGAGGACCACGTTGGCGTCGGTGACGGTCGCACCCGTGCCGCCCTTGCCATAACACGCGGGCCCGGGATCCGCGCCGGCGCTCCCGGGCCCGACGTGGAGAATGCCGCCGGCGTCCACACGCGCAATGGAGCCACCGCCCGCGCCGAGTGTGTGGATGTCCAGGCTCGGCAGCGCGACTTTCGCAATGCCGACCGTCTTTTCTCCGGTGAGCGAGGGCTCGCCGGATTGCAGCAGTGCGATGTCGGTGCTCGTACCACCCATGTCGAACGTGATGAGGTTTGGCTCGTCGAGCAGCCGCGAGGCGTAGCGGCCAGCCGCGATGCCGCCCGCGGGCCCCGACAGGACCGCGCCCGCCGCCAGACGCGCGGACTCACGGATCGGCGCCACCCCGCCATGCGATTGCATGATGAGCACGTCGCCGCGATAGCCCCGCGCGGTCAGGCGCGTACGCAAGGCCGTCAGATAGCGCGCGAGCGCCGGGCCGACGTACGCATTCACCACCGTCGTCCAGATGCGCTCGTATTCCTTGATCTGTGGCAGCACCACGGAGGACAGCGAGACGTACACGCTCGGCAGTCGTCGCGCCACCGTGCGAGCAGTCAGCTGCTCGTGGCGCGGGTTGCGATACGCGTGCAGGTAGCAGACAGCGACCGCTTCCACCTTTGCGCGCGCCAGCGCCTTCAGCGCGGCGTCGAGCGCACGCGCGACCAGCGGCAGCGTCACCCGGCCGTCCGCGGCGACACGCTCGCGC
>JBKOUQ010000134.1:0-4827 GCA_046723475.1 Candidatus Methylomirabilota bacterium | reverse complement strand
GCTCCCGGCACACGGGCGGGCGGGGTACCACTGCCGTCGGAGCCGTCGCCGGTCGTGGGCACGCCGCCCGTGCCGCCCGCGGCGTCGCCGGTGCTGACGTTGGCGCCGCCGTCGGCGGGGCCGCAGCCGTCCGCCTCCGTGCAAACGCTCGACGCCCGTGCGCTGGCGGCGCGTGCTGTCACGCGGCAGCTCGACGGCGACCACGCCGGCGCGATGCAGGATTTGAGGACCGCGATGACGCTCGAGCCCGATGCCGGCCGCCGCGCCCTGCTCGCCGATCTCATCCGACGCCTGGACACGCCCCGATAGCCGAGCTTCGTCTCTTCGTCGCGGTGCTGCTGCCGGAGCCGATCCGGCAGCAGCTCGCGGCGGCGGTCGAGCGTCTGCGCCCGCACGCCACCGACGTGGCGTGGGTCCCGGCCGCGAACCTGCACGTGACGCTGAAGTTTCTCGGCCCCCTGGATGAGCATCGCGTTCCCGCGCTGGCCGACGCCCTGGCGCGCGTGGTGGGGACAACGCGCGCGTTCGACGCCACGGTGCGCGGCCTCGGCGCGTTTCCCTCGGCCACGCGGCCGCGCGTGCTGTGGGCGGGCGTCGAGGACGCGAGCGGTTCGCTGGTGGCGATTGCCGAGCGCGTCGAGGACTGCTGCGCCGGCTTCGGCGTGCCGCGCGAGGCGCGTTCGTTCGCCGCGCACGTGACGCTGGGCCGCGTACGCGAGCCGCACCGCCAGCCGGGACTCGCGGACGCGCTCGCGCGCGCCGCGGAGTTCGGCGCGCTGCGGGTGGAGCGCGTCTCGCTGATGCGTAGCGAGCTGTCTCCGCGCGGCGCCCGTTACTCCGAGCTCGTCGCGGTGCCGCTCGCCGTACAATAGCCGGGTGAGCGTCGGCTTCACCGACGACGAGATCCGACGTCTCCGCGCCGAGACACCGGGATGCGCGGAGGTGGCGCATTTCAACAACGCCGGCGCGAGCCTGCCGCCGGCGCCCGTGCTCGATACCTACGTGGCCCATCTCCGTCGTGAAGCGCTCATCGGCGGCTACGAGGCGCAGGAGGAAGCGCAGGCGCGGCTCGACGCCGTTTACGCGGCCACCGCGTCGCTCGTCGGCGGCAGCGGGCCGGACGAGGTCGCGTTCTTCGAGAACGCGACACGCGCGTTCGACATGGCGCTCTACGGGCTGCCGCTCGAGCCCGGCGACGTGATCCTGACGTCGACGGCGGAGTACCACTCGATGTTCGTCACGTACCTGCACCGCGCGCGCCACGGCGTGCGCGTGGAGGTGGTGCCGCCCGACGCCACCGGCCAGCTGGACGTCGGTGCCCTGCGCAAGCGGCTCCACGCGCGCGTGCGCCTGATCGCCATGACGCACATGCCGACCAACGGCGGTCTCGTCCAGCCCGCCGAGGCGGTGGGCGACGTCGCGCGGGAGGCCGGGGTCTTCTTTCTGCTCGACGCCACGCAGACGGTCGGACAGATGCCGCTCGACGTGCGGCGTATCGGTTGCCACGCGCTCGCCGGCACGTCGCGCAAGTTCCTGCGCGGGCCGCGCGGTGTCGGCTTTCTCTGGGTCGCACGCGAGTGGATCGAGCGCCTGGAGCCGCCGCTGATGGAAGGCCACGCCGCCGAGTGGGTCGAGCCCGACCGGTACGTCATCCGTCCCGACGCCAAGCGCTTCGAGGTCTGGGAATCGAACGTCGGCGCGCGGCTGGGGCTGGGCGCCGCCATCGAGTACGCGCGCGCGCTGGGGCTCGAGCGCATCTGGGCGCGCGTGCGCATGCTGGCCGAGACGCTGCGCACGCGGCTGGCCGCGGTGCCCGGCGTGACGGTGCGCGACCTCGGCGCTGTGCGCGGCGGGATCGTGTCGTTCACGGTCCGCGACGTCGACGCGGCGCGCGTGCAGCGAGAGCTCCGGCGCGCATGCATCAACGTGCACACCTCGCCGGCGCGCGGCACGCTGCTCGACATGCGCGCGCGGGGGCTGTCCGAGGTCGTGCGCGCCTCGGTGCATTACTACAACACCGACGACGAGATCGATCGCCTGGTGAGCGAAGTCGCGCGGCTCGTGCGATGACGGCGTTTCTCGAGAGGAGACCCCGACCCGGTGAAGACGATTGGCCTGCTGTTCGCGTCCAACGTGTTCATGACCGCCGCGTGGTATGGCCACCTGCGCTTCAAGACGGCGCCGATGTGGAAGGCGATCGTGCTCTCATGGGCGCTCGCATTTTTCGAGTACTGCCTTCAGGTACCGGCCAACCGCTGGGGCTACGGGCGTTATACCGCCGCGCAGCTGAAGATCGCGCAGGAGGTGATCACGCTCCTCGTGTTCGCCGGATTCGCGTGGCTGTGGCTGGGCGAGCGTCTGCGCTGGAACGAGGTGGCCGCCTTCGGCCTGGTTCTTGCCACCGTGGTCGTGGTCAGCTTGCGCTGATCGTCGCGGGAGTGCTGCTCGCGCTCGCTGCGCCGGTCACCGCGTGCGAGCCGATGCGCGGCCCCGCGGATGCGCCCGTCGCTCTGATCCTCTCGGGCGGCGGCGCGAAGGGCGCGTGGGAGGCCGGCGTCGCGGCAGCACTGCTGGAGCGCGGCGTGCCGGTGCGGCTCGTGGCCGGCTCGAGCGCCGGTGCGCTGAATGCGGTGATGGTGGCCGACGGGCGCATCGAACGGCTGGAGCAAATGTGGCGCACGGTGACCCGCGAGCAGGTCTACGCGCTGCGCCCGTCGATTCTCCTCTCCGGCCTGCTGCCGGGCGTGTTGACGCTGCTCGCCCTCGATCGGGCGGGCTCGCTGCTCGATCCGGCGCCGCTGCGCGCGCTTCTGACGAGCGCCATCGATTTCGAGCGCATCCGGGCGTCACCCACCGAGCTGCTCGTGGTCGCCACCGATCTCGCGCACTACGACAAGCGCGTCTTCAACAATCAGACGGTCACCGTCGACGTCTTGATGGCGGCCTCGGCGGTGCCGGGGGCATTTCCGCCGGTGCGCGTCGATGGCGTGCCGCTCGTGGACGGCGGCCTCACCGGCCGGGCGCCGGTGCTCGAGGCGCTGGCACTCGGCCGACCCATCAATCGCGCCATCGTCGTGATGAGCTACGCGCGCGACGAGCACGCAAAGGCGCCGACGACGCTGCGCCGCACGCTCGAGGAGTCGCTCGAGCTCGTGATGATTCACTCGATCCACCGCGATGTGGAGCTGGCGCGCCTGCGGTATCCCGATGTCGACATTCAGCTGTTGACGCCGTCGGGACCGCTCATGCTGCGTCCGCTCGACTTCGAGCCCAACGGCATCGCGCGGGCGCTCGAGCGCGGCCGGGCCGACGGGCTTGCGTGCGCGGACGCGATGTACGGCCGATGAAGCGGCTCGTAATCGTCGGCCTGGCGCTCACCGTGGCGGCGTGCGCCGCCCCCCGCTATGTCTATGAGCGCCGGCACGGGACGCCCGCGCAGACGGACCACGACCTGCAGGCCTGCCGGCGCCAGGGCTTCCGGCCGGATCGCTTCGCGATCTGGCCGTCCAACCGGTACGACTGGGACGTCGTCAACCGGTGCATGGAAGCCAAGGGATACACCGTCCAGCCCGCCGAAGACTGAAATCCCCCAGCCGCCGCCGACGCCGGCGGCCGCTAAGGGGTGTATCCGAGATCGGTCATTGACGCTGCATGTTGGGCCTCCTAGAATGGCGCCAGTCAATCGGCGGCACGATTCCCGGCCATCATAAGGAGCGCGCGCATGGCAGAAGCAAAGAGCGATCGGCGGCAGGCCCTCGAGCTCGCGATCTCCACCATCGAGCGGCAGTTCGGCAAGGGCTCGGTCATGCGGCTGGGAGCGGGCGGGCCGCTCGAGGAGATCGCGGTCATCCCCACCGGGGCACTGTCGCTGGATGTCGCGCTCGGCGTCGGCGGCCTGCCGCGCGGCCGCATCGTCGAGATCTACGGCCCGGAATCGTCTGGCAAGACCACGCTGGCTCTCCACGTGGTCGCGGAAGCCCAGCGCCTCGGCGGCATCGCGGCGTTCATCGACGCCGAGCACGCGCTCGATCCGATCTACGCCAGGAAGCTGGGCGTCAACATCGACGAGCTGCTGATCTCTCAGCCCGACACGGGGGAGCAGGCGCTGGAGATTGCCGAGACGCTCGTGCGCTCGAACGCGGTCGACGTCATCGTCATCGACTCCGTCGCGGCGCTGGTGCCCCGCGCCGAGCTCGACGGCGACATGGGCGATTCGCTGCCCGGCCTGCAGGCGCGCCTCATGTCGCAGGCGCTGCGCAAGCTCACCGCCGCCATCGCTCGCTCCGGCTGCGTCGTGGTCTTTATCAATCAGATTCGCGAAAAGATCGGCGTCATGTTTGGCAACCCTGAAACCACGACGGGAGGCCGCGCGCTGAAGTTCTACGCCTCCGTGCGTCTGGACATCCGCCGGCAGGATGCGATCAAGCAGGGCACTGAGTCGATCGGCGTGCGGACGAAGGTGAAGGTCGTGAAGAACAAGCTCGCGCCACCGTTCCGCGAGGCCGAGTTCGACATGATCTACGGCGAGGGCATCTCGAAGTCGGGCACGATCCTCGACGCCGGCGTCGAGCAGGGGATCATCGAGAAGTCCGGCACCTGGTACACGTTCAAGAACGAGCGAATCGGCCAGGGACGCGAGAACGCGAAGAAGTGGCTGCAGGAGAATCAGACCGTGCTCCTGGACCTCGAGATGAAGATCCGGGAAACCCTCGGGCTCCGCGCCGCCACGCCCGTCAAGCAGTAACCGGCCATGGCGGGGCGTCGCCGCGCGCGTGCGGACGGCGCCCCGCCTCCCCTTCTCGACGAGAAAGCCGCGCGCCTCGCCGC
>JBKOUQ010000088.1:0-17971 GCA_046723475.1 Candidatus Methylomirabilota bacterium | reverse complement strand
TCGTGGGGCAGCATGATCAACGCCGGGCGTGGCTATTTACAGCAAGCGCCCTGGATCGTGTTCGGCCCGGGCGCTGCGCTGTTCGTGACCGTCGTGGGCCTCAACTTCGTCGGCGACGCGATCCGCGACGGGCTCGATCCTCGGCTGACGCGCTAGCCGAATCCGTCTCAGGGACGCCGGGAGCGGGGTCCTGTCGCCGGTTTGGTGCCGGTCCGGCGGGCTTCGTCACCCACTCGACCCACACGCCGTTCTTCGAACGGCGAGGGTACGAGGGGTCCCACGCCGCCCCCCTCCCGGCACCAGCACCGGCGCCACCCCGCTGCCGGCGTCACTGAGAACGGGTTCGACTAGTCGCGGTCGACCTTCCGCACGTAGATGTTGTCGGCGACGATGCGGCTCGCCTTGATCTTGTCCGCGTAGATCACGCCGGCCGCGACGGTCGGCGCCTTGATGTCGCCCTTCGTGTCCTTGATCTTGACCGAATCGGATTGGTGGATGTTGCCCTGCACCGTCGGCGCCTCGATCTTGTTCGCGTAGATCGTCTCCGCGCGCACCTCCTGCGCCTCGATGTCGCTGGCCTGCACGGTCGCCGGGGTCGACGGCACCACCACGGTGGGTGCTGGCTGCGGCACGACGACCGACGGCGATGACGGCTGCACCGTCACCGACGGCTGGCTCGGCTGCACCGTCACCGACGGCTGATTGGGTTGCACGACGACGGGCGCCTGCCCGGGTTGCACGATCACGTCAGCGCCGCGCGCGAGGCCGGCCCCAACGATGCTCCCGGCGAGCACACCGAACATTGCGAGCGAAAGACAGCGTTTGTTCATCTTGGTCCCCCTCTTGCGCGTCCATTTGAGGGATGCGCGTTTTGGGATCAGGGCGAACCGCTGCAACCGCGGTGCCGCCCACCGCCACGCGCCATTCGGCGTTGGGGCGTATACTCCCCGCCATGGCGAGCGCGAACGGCTATGCGCGGCTGGAGGAGCGAATCCTCGCCCGCGATCAGGTCGGCGCCAGCGCCGCGCTCTACGAGCTGATTCGCGACAAGCGTCCGGTGAACGAGATCGTGTCCCAAACCGTGCGCATCCATGCGCCGTACACGCACGTGCCGTATCACCAGCGGCTGGACGACGGTGTCGTGAAGTTCGTCAACAACGACCATTGCCTGCTCAGCGAGCGCGTGGCGTTGCCGTTGACGAGCATGCTGGCGCCCGAGCTCTCCATGCTGCCGCTCGCGCAATCCGTCTGGTACATCCCGAGCGGGCTCGATCCATGGAATCAGCTGGTCGGCAAGGCGCCGGGCCACTACACGCGTCTCTACGAGATCAAGGTGAATCAGGCGCCGCCGATGCCTGAGGCGCACTGGCACGATCAGGAGCCGCTGCCGCTGGACGGCCCCATCGGCGAACGGCTCAATCACTGGCTCACGCTCGTGCAGCGCGGTGAGGTGCTGCACGCGTACCGCGTCTTCCTTGGCCTCATGCAGGACCGGCCACACCGCCGCCAGGTGCTCGCGCATCTCGCGTTTGCCGGGCTCATCGACGTGCAGGACCGCATGCTCAACAACCGCTCCTACACCACCGGCCACAAGGCGTACCGCGCGCGCGCGACGATCGAGCTGGGCGACGCGCTCGGCTGGGAGTCGGCGCACCACGTGCTCTACGCGGGCGTGCCCGACATCGCGGTCGGGCCGCGCTGGTATTCCACGTACGAGATGGGCTGCAACGTCGTCCAGAACGTTCTCGACGGGCGCGACGCCGAGCTGTGGCGCCAGGACATGCCGCTGACGCCGGTCGAAGAGGCGCTGCTCGTCGACGTGATCACGCGCGGGCGCGAGTGGTCGATGATCGACGCGCTCGTCGCGCTGCTGAAAGCCGGCCGCAGCCCGCGGCGGATCCTCGACGCGGTGCAGGTTGCTTCGGCACAGGCGATCCTCGACACGGGCGCGCCGAACAATTTCTCGATGTCGCAGCACGCGTACGAGTACTGCAACACGCTCGGCTGGTTTTACGACACGTTCGAGCACCCGCACCGTGTGAAGCTGCTGTTCGTCGCCGCCTCATTCGTCAACCGCGCCGCCGAGCATCAGGCCAATACTCCCGACAACGGCCGCCGCGCCATCACCGCACCGCCGGGCACCGACGCGCTGAGCGGCAGCGCGCTCCTCGAACGGCTCGAGACGGCGCTCCTCGCGCTGCGTCCGCACGAGGCGGTCGGACTCACCGCCGCGTATTTGAAGTCGGGCGCGGACCGCGCGCCGCTCGTCCGGACGCTGGCCACCGCGGCCGCGAAGATCGGCAACGATCCGCACAACCAGGAGCTCGGGCTCTGCCTGATCGAGGACTATCTCAAGAGCCGGGCCGCCGATCGCGAGCGACTGCTGCTGGCGTGCGCGCAGCACAGCGCCGGCCACCGCAAATACGGCGATCACCTCGAGGCGTATCGCCGCTTCGCCGAAGCGTTCGGGCTCTTGTAGCCCGCCGCGCGAAGGCCTATTTGCGGCGCAGCTTCGGGTCCCAGGCGTCGCGCAGTGTGTCGCCGAACAGGTTGAAGCCGAACACGGCGAGGCTGATGGCAAGTCCCGGGAAGATGGCGAGCCATGGCGCCTGCTCCATGAACGCCCGCCCGGTGCTCGACAACATCAATCCCCACGACGGCGTGGGCGGCTGCGTCCCCACGCCGAGGAACGACAGCGTGGCCTCGATGAGGATCGCGTTGCCGAGCCAGATCGATGCGATGACGAGGATCGGCGCGGTGACGTTGGGCAGGATGTGGCCGAGGATGATGCGCAGGTGGCGGCACCCGATGGCCTGCGCCGCTTCGACGTAGCGATTCTGCTTCGCCGAGAGAACGGCGCCCCGCACGATGCGCGAGTTGCCCGGGATGATGACCATGGCGATCGCGAGCATGGCGTTGGTCGTGTTCGGCCGCAGCACCGATACGATCGCCAGCGCGAGCACCAGCGCGGGAATCGCCTGGATCGCGTCCATCACTCGCTGGAAGACGAGATCGACGCGTCCCTCGCAGTAGCCGCACAGCAGACCGATGACCATGCCGGCCGCCGTGCCGATGCCGACGGCGAGGAGACCAACCCAGAGCGAGATGCGCGCGCCATAGATGATGCGGCTGAGCACGTCGCGCCCGATGTCGTCGGTCCCGAACGGGTGCGCGCGACTCGGCGCGGACAGTCGGATCTCCGGCTGCGTCGCCAGCGGGTCGTACGGCGCCAGCACGGGCGCGAAGACGGCCATGAAGACGATCATGACGAGCAACGCCGCGGAGACCGCGCCGAGCGGCTTGCGCCGCATCGCGAGCAGCAGCATCCGAGTACGACTGACGGTCGCGACCTCGGGAGCGTCGAACGTCGCGACCCGAACGGGGACCGTGGCCATCAGCTCACCGGTAGCGGATACGCGGATCGAGCCACGCGTAGGTGAGGTCGATCATGAGATTGAGCGTCACGAGCGTCGCGGCGACGAGCATGACGTTCGTCTGCACCACCGGGTAGTCGCGATACAAAATCGCCTCGACGGTGAGCCGTCCCATGCCGGGCAGCGCGAAGATCGTCTCGACGACGACCGTGCCCGCCAGCAGCACGCCGAGCTGGCCGCCGACGATCGTGACGACGGGGATCAGCGCGTTCTTGAGCGCGTGCTTGTACACGACGATGCGGCCTTCCAGCCCCTTCGCCCAGGCCGTGCGCACGTAGTCTTCGCGCAGGACTTCGAGCACGGTCGAGCGCGTCATCCGCATCGTGGCGGCCGACAGCCGAAAGCCCAGCACCGCCGCGGGCAGCAGGAACTGCTGGAGGTTTCGCCACGGCGACTCCCAGAGGCTCACGTACCCGATGGGCGGGATCCAGTGAAACCAGATGGCCGCGAACGTGATGACCAGCGTACCGAGCCAGAAGTCGGGCAGCGACAATCCGGACACGGCGACGACGCGCCCCGCGTAGTCGGACGCCGTGTCCTGCCGCGTGGCCGACAGCACGCCGATGGGCACGGCGACGACCAGACCGATGATCATGGCGAGCGCGGCGAGCTCGAGCGTCACAGGAATCGCTTTCCTGAGCGACACCACGATCGGCTCGTTGGTGAAGATCGAGTCGCCGGGGTTGAGGCTCACCATCTGCCACAGCCACAGCGCGTACTGCTCGTGATATGGGCGATCGAGACCGAGGTCCTTCCGCAGCTTCGCGAGCTCGCGCTCGCCGACGTTGCCCGACTCGCCCATCAGAACCGTCAGCGCGTCGCCCGGCATGACGCGCATGAGCCCGAAGACGATCAGCGAAGACAGCACGAGCACGGGGACCGCGAACAGCACCCGCCGCAGCACGTACTTCTGCACGCCGGCTCCGCTACTTCTCCAGCCAGGACCGCACGAGCGTCGGCGAACCGTAGCCGTCCGTGCGCCGCAGGGCGCCGGAGGCCACGTTCCGCATGTGCGGCTGGAACACCATGAAGCCGTTGTCGTACGGCATCCACATCCGCAGCACCTGATCGAACTCGCGGTCGACGATCTTCTTCGTGATGGCGCGCTGCTCGGCGCGCTCCGGCGTGCGTCGCAGCTTCGCCGTCAGCTCGTCGATCACCGGATCGTTGACACGGAAGAAGTTCTTCGGCGACTTGCTGTGCATGTACTGATAGGTCCGCTCGTCCACGCCAATGGCGTGGCCGGACTGGAATCCCCACGACATGCCGTCCCACTTGTTGTCCACGTAGCGGCCATAGTAGGTTGTGTAGTCGAGCTTAGTGATCTTCACGTCGATGTTGAGGTTCTTCTTGAGATCCTGCTGGACGAGCTGGACCTCGGACGTCATCTGCGGGAAGTACTCGTAGTAGAACAGCGTCGTCGAAAACCCGTTCGGGTGCCCGGCCTCGGTCAAGAGCTTCTTCGCCTCGGCGGGCTTGTACTGCCACCACGGCCCGAAGTCCTTCGCCGTCAGCGGCGCATCCTGATAATAGATGTAAGGCACGCCCCAGCCCAGGATGCCGTGCCCCTCGAACACGGTGTCCACCATCTTCTGGCGGTCGATGGCCATCGAGATCGCGCGGCGCACGCGCACGTCGTTGAAGGGCGGCCGGTCCTGCGCGAGAGCCAGCCCGAACGGGGCCAGCGTGTTGTGGTACGCCTGCACGACCGTCTGCGGATTGGTCTTTCGCACCACGTCGACCTCGGACGGGCTGGCGACCCAGATGAAGTCGGCCTGGCCCGTGCGGAACGCGGCGAGGCGCGTGGCGCCGTCCGGCGTGGAGAGGATCACGTACTCGTCGACGTACGGCCGACCGTTGTCCCAGTAGTCGGGATTGCGCTGCAGCACGATCCGCACCTTGCGCGTGTGCTCCTTCAAGATGTACGGACCCGTGCCGATCAGGCGCTTCTTGAGATCGCCGTCCTGCTCGAGCACCTCTCTGGCGAAGATGATGGCGATGGGCTCGGCGAGATTCTGCGGGAAGAACACGTTGGGCGTCTTGAGGTGCACGCGCAGCGTGTGTTTGTCCGGCGTCTCCATCGCCTCGATCTCTTGGAAGGTGAACGTCTGCACGCCTTCCTTCGCGTACTGCTCGTAGCAGTACTTGATGTCGGCGGCGTTCAGCTCGCGGCCGTTCACCGGCGGCACGTTCTGCCACTTCACGCCCTGGCGCACCTTGAACGTCCACACGCGGAAATCGGGGCTGCTCTGCCACGATTCTGCGAGATCGCCCTTGAGCGAGAGATCGGCGGCGTTCGCGGCTTCGTCCGAGAACGCGTAGCGTACGAGGCGGTTGCTGGTGAGCCCGGCGAACTGGAATGTGCCCACCGATTGAGTCAGCCGCGGATCGATGACGGGCGGATCCCACGCGGACGCGCGCGTCATGGTGCCCCCGCGCTTGGCGGGCTTCGTGCTGGCGGGCAGCCAGTCGGGATAGGGGGATGCGGCGGCGGCGGCGCGCTTGCCGGATCCCAGCACCGCGGCCGCACCGATTCCAGCTGCAGAGAGACGGACGAAATCACGACGGTTCAGGCGCGCATGCGGACCGAGCATCGCATCCTCCTTCACACCGCTGTGGATCGAGGGGAAGACGAGCCGGACACTGCGTCGAGTGGCGGGAACATTGCCGGAGCGACAGACACAAGTCAATAGCCCCCGGGCGGGAGTATCATCCCGGCCATGACCTACACACGGATCTCCGCCGACTGCCACATCGACATGCCGTGGATCCCGCCCGACCTGTTCACGGCCAACGCCTCGCAGGCAATGCGCGAGCGGATGCCGTACGTCACGGACGGACCCGATGGTCCCTACTGGACCTGCAAGAACGGAACGTCGTTCGGTCTCGTCGGCGGCGTCGGTCCGTCGGGGCAGAAGCTCGTGCCCGGCCAGAACTATCGCGTCGACAAGATGGCGGCCGTCGGCCTCTACGAGGACGGCAAGAAGGGCGTCCGCCGCCCGACGGATCCTCATCTGCGGCTCAAGGACATGGAGATGGACGGCGTGCAGGCCGAGGTGATCTTCGGCATCCTCGGCGCGGCGACGCGGCTGAACGACCACGAGGCGGCCAAGGAGATGTTCCGGATTTACAACGACTGGCTCGTCGAGTTCTGTCGCCCCTATCCCGATCGTCAGATCGGGCTCGCCTGCCTTCCCTACGGCGACATCGATGCCGCGGTGAAGGAGATTCATCGTGTCGCGAAGATGGGATTGCGCGGTCTCGAGCTCTCGTGCTCATGGGACATGGAGCCGATGTGGCATCCGGTGTGGGAGCCGCTGTGGCAGGCCGTCAACGACGTGAACCTGCCGCTGCACTTCCACACGTTCCCGAGCGTCCCGGCGAGCGTGCGCGAGAAGGCGCCCACGCCGCTCGCGAGACGCGCCGCGCTGTTCACCGGCGTGTCGGCGTTCCAGATGAACCTGATCAACATCCTCGCGGCGCTCATCGGCGCGGCGGTGCTGGAGCGGTACCCCAAGCTGCGCGTCGTGTTCGGCGAGAGCGGCATCGGCTGGATCCCGTACGCGCTCGATCGGATGGACTTCGAGTGGGAGGACCGCTTCCGCGACATCGGGTTGAAGATGAAGCCGAGCGACTACTGGCGCCGACAGTGCAAGGCGACCTTCCAGTTCGATCGGATCGGCACGCGCATGATCGACGAGATGGGCGTCGAGACGTTGATGTGGGCCTCGGACTATCCGCACACCGACGGCGTGTGGCCGGAGTCGTCGAAGTACATCGAGGAACAGTTCGGACACCTGCCGGCTGACGTCGTCCGCAAGATCACGTGCGAGAACGCCGGAAAATTTTACCGGCTGATGACATAAACGAGACTCGGAACCGAAACTGCGCCTCCCGCGTTTACCGGGCGTTTTCGCCAACGAGCGTTTCGCCCACGCCCAACCGGGAGGTTCGCCATGAAGCTCATCGCGCGTGCTCTTATCCTCGTGCCCGCGCTCCTCGCCTCGTCCGCCCTCGCCGACGACATGCTCGTGCAGTTCAAAGGCGGCATCGGCGTCATCCCAGTCTCGAGCGGCGTCCCCGTCGTCGGCGCAACAACCTCCGACGTCGTCAACCGGAACTTCGTGCGCGGCGTTCCACCGCCTGGGCAGCCCTGGGTGATCGGGGATCTCAAGGCCGATGTGAAGACCGATGGCAGCATCAAGGTCCAGGGCCGCGGCCTGCTGCTTGCGGGCGGCAATGGCATCGGCTCCAACGCAGGCCAGAGCGTCTTCGCCACGCTGATCTGCGAGGCGGCGGCGCCGTTCACAGAGCGCAACACCACCCTCGCCGGCGTTGCACTGGCGCCGAACGGCGACTTCGAAATCGACGATGCTCTCTCGCCGGCGCCACCGGCCGACTGTGCGCGCCCCGTGTTGCTGATCCGCAGCGCGGCGCTGCGTGCCTGGTTCGCCGCGGGCATTCCGAAGGCGAACTAGCGATGCACCGTCAGCACATGTAGCACTCGCGCGACGCAGCGCCGGCGCATCACCGCTGGCCGGTCGGCGGCCGGCCAGCGGTCGGCTCTGGACCGTGGTGCGATACACTCCGCCTTGCCCCGGGCCGGCGCCGGACGGCCGCTCGGCGGGAGGAATCATGGCTGATCCGCTCTCGAAGCTCATCGACTCGGCTGCGCCCGAGCGCCTCGCCACCGGCTTCGGCTTCACCGAAGGCCCGCTGTGGCATCCCGACGGCTTCTACTACTTCGTCGACATCCGCAAGAGCCACCTGCACCGCATCACGCCCGGCAAGTCCGCGGAGCTCGTCCGTGACAATACCGGCGAGGGTAACGGGACGACGTTCGACCTGCAGGGGCGGCTCGTCATCTGCGAGGGCGGCAATCGCCGGGTGACGCGCTGGTCCGCCGACGGTCGGAGCGAGGTGCTCGTCGACCGCTACGAGGGCAAGCGCCTGAATCGCCCCAACGACGTCGTGTGCAAATCGGATGGCAGCCTCTGGTTCACCGATCCCGGATTGCGCGTGCCGCTCGCCGAGCGCGAGCTCGCGTACGCCGGCGTCTATCGCATCGGCACGGATGGCGGCGTCACGCTCGTCGCGGACTGCGAGTATCCGAACGGTCTCGCGTTCTCGCCCGACGAGCGCACGCTCTATGTCGCCAACACGCGCTGGACGCAATACATCCACGCCTTCGAGCTCGACGCCGACGGCCGCATGTTGCGCCGGCGAATCTTCGCCGACATGTCGTCGGACGAGACGGACGGCGTACCCGACGGCATGAAGATCGACGTCGAGGGCCGTATCTACTGCACGGGTCCGGGCGGCACGTGGGTCTGGGCACCGGACGGCACGAAGCTCGGCATCATCCGCACACCCGAGGTGCCGGCCAATGTGGCCTTTGGCGGCGCCGACCTCCGCACGTTGTTCTTCACGGCGCGCACGTCGGTCTATACGCTGCGCGTGACCACGCCGGGCCAACCGCATCCGTGGTACCGCATCCGCAAGGGGTCATGATGAAGTTCGGTACGTTCCTCTTGATGCAATCGCCGTCGGCGCGCTCCTCGCAGGAGATCTACACGCGCGGCGTCGAGGTCGCGCAAGCGGCGGAATCGCTCGGCTTTCGCAGCATCTGGCTGGCGGAGCACCACTTCTCCACCTACGGCTACCTGTCACGCCCGGCGCAGCTCGCGACGTACATCGCGGCGAAAACCACGCGGCTGCGCGTCGGAACGGCGGTCATCGTCGTCCCGCTGCATCATCCGCTGGTGGTGGCCGAGGAGATCGCCACGCTCGACCTGCTCGCGGGCGGCCGGGTCGACATCGGCCTCGGGCGCGGCTATCAGCACTACGAGTTCGAGCGTCTCGGCCTCGAGCTGGAGACCGGCCGCGCGCGCTGGGAGGAATCGGTCGACATCATCCTCAAGGCGCTCGAGGGACGTCCGTTCACGTACGACGGCAAGATCTTCAAGATTCCGGAGACGACGATCTTCCCCGTACCGCTCCAGCAGCCGCGGCCGCCGATCTGGATCACCGCGCAAAGCCCCGACTCGGTCGAGGGGGCGGTGCGGCGCAGCTTCAACGTGCTGACCGGAGGCTTCGGCGTGCCGCTCGAGCGCATGGCCGACTTTCGGAAGCTGTTCGATCGTGTGGTGGCCGAGGCGAAGCCTCGCGAGCCGCTGCAAGTCGGCGTGCAACGCGCCGTCTACGTTGCCGACAGCGACGCCGACGCGCGCGCCGCGGCCGAGCAGGCACGCTGGAACATGCGCGTGACGCTGAGCCTGCGCAACAACTATCAGCGCGTCGAGGATGGGCGCGCGATACCGGTGCCCGCGCCAAGCGAGCCGAGCGTCGAAGACTTGCTCGACCGTTATCTGGTCATCGGCACGCCCGACACGTGCATCCGGCAGATCCAGCGCATCGAGGCCGCCGTCGGCATCACGCACTTCAACTGCTCCTTCTGGTTCGGCGACCTCGAGCACGCGCGCGTGCTGCGCTCGATGGAGACGTTCGCCCGCGAAGTCATGCCGGCGTTCGTCTAGGACCCAGCGTGTTCATGGGAGGCCGCATGTCCGCTCGCCGTATCGTCGTGATCGCCTTCGTCATCGCCCTCGTCGTCTCCGCCGCGTGGACCGCCTCGGCGCAGCCGAAGCCCGAGGGCGAGATGCGCTTCGCCGTCTACGTCACGCTCGCGCCGGCGTGGTTCGATCCCGCCGAAGTCGTGGGCGTGCTGACGCCGTTCTGGATCATGTACGCGATGCACGACGCGCTCGTGAAGCCAATGCCTGGCAACCACCTCAGCCCGAGCCTCGCGGAGTCGTGGACGGTTCGCAAGGATCAGAGCGTCTACGAGTTCAAGCTGCGACGCGGCCTCAAGTTCCACAACGGCGATCCGTTCACCGCGGACGACGTCAAGTTCTCGTTCCAGCGCGCCAAGGGCGCCAAGATTCTGCACGATAAGGTGCGCGAGGTCGTCGTCGTCGACCCCTACCGAGTGCGCTTCGTCCTGCACGAGCCATGGCCGGACTTCCTGACCTTCTATGGGACGCTCGCCACGTCCGCCGGCTGGATCGCGCCGAAGAAGTACACGGAGCAGGTCGGCGTCGAAGCCTTCAAGAAGGCGCCGGTGGGACTCGGCCCGTACAAGTTCGTGAGCCACACGCCGGGGGTCGAGCTGGTGCTGGAGGCCAACGAGTCGTACTGGCGCAAGATGCCGTCCGTGAAGCGCCTCGTGTATCGCAGCGTTCCGGACGCGACCACGCGCCTGGCCATGCTCAAGCGGGGCGAGGTCGATGTCGCATACCTGCTCGACGGCCCGATCGCCGAGGAGGTCAAGCGCGACCCGGCGCTGCGGCTGGCGTTCTCCGGGGCGATCGGGACCTTCTACCTCGACTACTTCGATCAGTGGGATCCCAAATCGCCGTGGCACGACACGCGTGTGCGATTGGCGGCGAGTCTCGCGATCGATCGCAAGGCGCTGAACCAGGCCGAGAACCTCGGCGCCTCACGGCTCAACGGCAATCTCGTCCCGCGCACGTTCGACTTCGCGCTGCCGCTCGAGCCCCATCCCTACGATCCGGCCAAGGCCAAGCAGCTCCTGAGCGAGGCCGGGTATCCCAACGGGTTCGACGCGGGCGATCTGCATCCCTGGCCGCCGTACACGTCGATGGGCGAGGGCGTGGCAAATTATCTGAACGCCGTCGGCATTCGAACGCGCGTGCGCACCATGGAGCGCGCGGCGTTCTACCAGGCGCTCGGGACGAAGAAGCTGCACGGGGTGTGTGTGTGCATCGACGCCGTCTACGGCAACGCCGCATCGCGGCTGTCGCAAGTCGTGCCCGCGGAGGGCGCGTACTCGTACGGCGCGTACCCAGATATCGAGGCGCTCTACCAGAAACAGGCGCGTGAGCTCGATCGCAAGAAGCGCGAGGCGATGCTGCATCAGATCCAGCAGATGCTCTACGACCGCGCCCGCTTCCCGGGCATCTTCGATTACATCTGGCCCAGCGGCATCGGCCCACGGGTGGAGGAGCCGGCGCTGATGCTCATCGACCCGTATCCGTGGTCGGCGCCGCTGGAGGAAGTCCGTTTGAAGAAACGCTGAGTGGAGGTACCGCGATGAATCCAGTCGTCCATTTCGAAATGCCGTACGACAATCGCCAGCGCATGGCGAAGTTCTACGAGTCCACGTTCGGCTGGCACACGCAGATGCTCGGCGAGGAGATGGGCAACTACGTCCTGGCCGCGACGACCGAGACCGGCCCGGAAGGGCCGACGCGCCCAGGCGCGATCAATGGCGGATTTTTCGAGAGGAAGCCGGACTGGCCCGCGCAACATCCGTCGGTCGTCATCGCCGTGGACGATATCACCGCCTCGATCAAGAAGGTCCGAGACGCGGGCGGGACCGTGCTCGGCGAGCCGATGGACATTCCGGGCGTCGGCAAATATGTCGCGTTCACCGACACCGAGGGCAACCGCGTCAGCATGCTGCAACCCACGCGACGGCGGGCGTAGAAAGCCGGCCACGCTGCAGGCCGTCATGGATGCGCTCGGCGCCGTCCACACGCTGACGTTCGATCTCTTCGGCACGATTCTGGACCTCGCCCGCAGCCACGCCCCGCGGCTGCGTGACTTCGTGAACGCCAAGCGGTGCGATGTGACCGCGGAGGAGCTGTGGACGCGATGGCGTAACCGCCAGCGCATCGAGCAGTATCAAGACAACCAGTTCTACACGGGGCACTTCGGGTATCTGGATTCGTCGCGACGGGCGCTGCTTTACACGCTGCGTGCGTCGAAGCTGCCGTTCGATGACGCGGATGTCGCGCGGATCATGGAGGGCTGGCACGAGCTGGCGCCGTTCGCCGACGCGGGGCCCGGGCTTCAGCGGCTCCGCGGTCGGTTCAAGCTCGTCGTCCTCTCGAACGGCGAGAACGACTTCGTGACGCATCTCTTGAAGAATCGTGTCCGACACGAGTTTGACCGGGCGATCTCGGTCGAAGACGTCGGTGTGTTCAAGCCGCATCCCGCCGTGTACCGGTATGCGGCGCGCATGCTGAAGGCGGAGCCCTGCGAGCTGATGATGGTGTCGGCGCACAGCTTCGACGCGGTGGGCGCGCGCGCGTCGGGATATCGCGCCGCATACGTCAACCGCTACGACCTTCCGTATGACGAGACGCCGTACCGGTTCGACGTCGAGGCGCGCGATTTCCTCCACCTGGCCGACCAGCTCGGCTGCCCATAGATTCGGGCCAACTGCGAGGGGAACCATATGCCATACGCCGACCACAGAGGCACTCGGATCCACTACGCGATCGACGGCCACGGGCCTGACCTGGTGCTCCAGCACGGATTCACCGGCAATCTGAGGCGGTGGTCGCTGTTCGGGTACGTGGACGCCCTCCGATCGAGCTATCGACTGATCATGATCGACGCGCGCGGGCACGGGGAAAGCGACAAGCCTCACGACGTGGCCGCGTATGACCTGCGGCTTCGTGCCGGCGACGTCGTAGCCGTCCTCGACGCGCTCGGGATCGCCAAGGCGCACTATTGGGGCTATTCGATGGGCGGCTGGATCGGATTCGGTATGGCGCGGTATGCGGCCGAACGTGTCCACTCTCTCGTCATCGGCGGCTCACATCCATATGAAGCGCGCTTACCGGCCGGCAGCCGCCTCGATGGCTCGGATCCGGAGGCATTTGTCACGGCGCTCCAGCGCCGGCTCAACGTCGATCCCGCGACCATCCCGGCATCGATACGCGAGGAGATGCTCAGCAACGACTTTCGAGCTCTCGCGGCGGCGCAACAGGACCGTCCTTCCCTGGAGGACATGCTGCCGGCGATGGCCATGCCGTGTTGCCTCTATGCCGGTGACGCCGATCCGATTTATCCGAAAGTCCAGCAGTGCGTACGCAGTATTCCGGGCGCCACGTTCTTCACGCTCGCCGGCCTGGACCATTCGGCGGTATTCCGCGAGTCGAAGCTCGTGTTACCGCAGGTGACGAAGTTTCTGCACGGCGTCGCCCAGCGGGTCGCGTAGGAGGGGCGGTCATGTGTCGAGCGATCAAGACGCTGCACAACTTCACGCCGCCCGCGACCGACGACGAGATCCGGGCGTCGTCGCTGCAGTTCGTTCGCAAGCTGAGCGGGTTCACGAAACCGTCGAAAGCGAACGAAGCCGCGTTCGCCCGCGCGGTGGACGACGTCGCCCACGCCGCACGAACGCTGCTCGATGCTCTGGTCACCACCGCTCCGCCGCGCGATCGCGAGATCGAGGCATCAAAAGGCCGCGCGAGGTCCGCTTACCGCACGTACACGACGTAGGTCGACAGCCGCCCGTCCTCGACGTCCACCACGCGGAAGCCCGGCGGCCCTGCCTCGAAATGAGTGTCGCTGCCGACCTTCGAGAGCTGAATGCACGTCGACGGTGTCGTGAGCATCGTCAGGCCGTCGCGCTGAATCACCTGCTCGGTGTGGACGTGGCCGCCGATCAGGCACCTAACCTGACCGTGCTGCGACAGCAGCGACATCAGCTCGGCGCCATTGCGCAGCTGCATGGTGTCCATCCACGCGTGGCCGAGCGGCCACGGATGGTGATGGACGAACACGACCGTCGGCGCCGGCCTGTGGGCCGCGAGGTCCCGCTCGAGCCAGTCGAGCTGCACGGGATCGAGGACGCCGTCGGCATGGCCGACCTCGTGCGAGTCCAGCGCGACGACATGCAGACCGTCATGGTCGAGCGCCCAATACCCAGGCGCGTCCTTGGGGACGCCCGGCCGCAACGCCACATTGAACGCCTCGAGGTTGTCGTGGTTGCCCATCAGGTAGTACGCGGGGCACGGCAGGCCCGCGAGGATCTCCCGCAGCCGTATATAAGAGGATGCGTACTCTGCGGGCGTGAGCGACCGGTCGCGGTGGAGGATGTCGGGGCTGGCGAGATCGCCGCCCAGGACCGCAAACGCCGGCGCCGGGTCGAGACGTCGAACCGTCTCCACCACCCGACACAGCGACGCGTCGGTGTCGAACTCCGTATTGGTCCCGCGGATCAGCCACTTACCGCCCGCCATGATGTGCGTGTCGGTGATGTGGACGAAGCGAACGCGATCTCTCATATCGCCGGCTCCTCGGTCTGGCGTACCATAGCATCACCGTGGCGATGGATGAGTTCGTCATCGAGGGCGGTGTTCCCCTCCGAGGCACGGTCACCCCGAGCGGCAACAAGAACGCCGCCTTCCCGCTGATCGCCGCCGCGCTGCTCACCGACGAGCCCGTCCGCCTGCACAACCTGCCCGACATCGCGGACATCCGGACCATGCTCGCCATCGTCGAGGGGCTCGGCGTCGACGTCGATCGCCACGACGCGCACACCGTCACGCTCCGCGCCCGGCGCATCACCACGACGACGCCGGATCCGGCGTTGCTCAAGCGCGTGCGCGGCGGCCTCGTCCTCATGGGCCCGTTGCTCGCCCGCGAGGGTGAGGCCCGGGTGGCGCACTCGGGCGGCGATCAGATCGGCCGCCGGCGCATCGACACCCACGTGCTCGGGCTGCAGGCGCTCGGCGCGAGCCTCCAGTCGGAGCCCGGCCTCGTGCTCCGCGGGCGCCCGCTGCGCGGCGCCGACATCCTCCTGGACGAGGCGAGCGTCACGGCGACCGAGAACGTCGTCCTCGCGGCCGCGCTCGCCGACGGAACCACGATCCTCAGGAACGCGGCGTGCGAGCCGCACGTCCAGGAGACGTGCGCGCTGCTCACCGCCATGGGTGCCCGCATCGACGGCATTGGCAGCAACCTGCTCCGCATCCACGGCGTCTCGCGCCTGCGCGGAGCGGAGTTCACGCTCGGCCCGGATTTCATGGAGGTCGGCAGCTTCATCGCGCTCGGCGCGGTCACCGGCGGTGAGCTCACGATCAAGAACGCCGGGCTCGAGCACCTGCGGATGTCGCTGGGGATTTTCGCCCGGCTCGGCGTCCACACGCGCGCCGACGGCGACGATCTCATCCTGCCCGCGGGCCAACACCTGGCCGTGCGGCCGGACCTCGGCAACGCGATTCCGACGATCGACGATGGGCCGTGGCCCGCCTTCCCCGCCGATCTGATGAGCGTGGCGCTCGTCACGGCGACGCAGGCCGAAGGCGCCGTGCTGTTCCACGAAAAGATGTACGAGAGCCGGCTGTTCTTCGTCGACAAGCTCATCGGCATGGGCGCGCGGGTAGTCCTGTGCGACCCGCATCGCGCGCTGATCCACGGGCCGGCGCGCCTGCGCGGCGAGCCGACTGGCATCCCGAGCCCCGATATCCGGGCGGGCATCGCGCTCGTGGTCGCGGCCCTCGCAGCCGAGGGGCGCACGATCATCCGCAGCGTCGACCAGATCGATCGCGGGTACGAGAACATCGACGCCAAGCTGCAGGCGCTCGGTGCGCGCGTGCGCCGCGTGCGCGTCTGACCTCCGCCTTCAGGAGTCCGTTCGATGAATGACAACGCCTATCGCATCCGCGCCGAGCGCGGCGACGTGCAGCTCGGAACGTGGGTGACCATGATCCGGACGCCTGCGGTGCTGACGCTGCTGAAGGCCGCCGGCCTCGACTTCGCGCGTGTCGACATGGAGCACTCGCCCTTCTCGATGGAGACGGTCGCCGACATGGCGGCATTGGCGCGCGCCCTCGACTTTCCGCTCGTGGTGCGGCCGCCCGAGGGCAATCGCGAGTGGATCACGAGGCTGCTCGACGCCGGCGTGTGGAACCTGCACGTCCCGCAGGTCGACACGCCCGAGCAAGCGGCCGCCGTCGCCGCGTGCTGCCGCTATGCGCCGCTGGGCGAGCGCGGCATGTACGGCTTCGGGCCGCACACCATGTACGAGACGCTCGCCCCGGCCGAGCACATGGCCGCCGCCAACGCCCGCGTGCACGTCACGGCGATGCTCGAGACGCGGCGCGCGTTCGAGCGCCTGGACGAGATCGCCGCGGTGCCGGGCATCGACGCGCTGACCATCGGACCGACGGACCTCGCGCAGGATCTCGGCGTGCTCGGCACCCCGGCACAGCGCGAGACGCTCGACCGCCACCGCCGCCGCCTCGTGGAGGCGGCGCGAAAACACGGTAAAGCCGTTGCGATGTTGACCGACAGCGTCGAGGGCGTGCGCGAGATGATCGCGCTCGGCGCCACCATCATCAACGTCTCCTCCGACGCGGCCATGCTCAAGCGCGGCTACGCGTCGCTCATGGCCGAGGTTCGCCGTGATTCACGGGGCTGATAGAATCCAGCCCCATGACCCCGATCTCCTGGCGCGCTGAGGCCGTCCCCGTCGCTGGAATCGCGCTGCACCTCGCCACCGCAGGCGATGGCGCGCCGGTGCTCGTGCTGCACCACGACATCGGGCGCCCCGAATCGTCGCCATTCGACGACGCACTCGCGCGGCGCTTCCGCGTTCTGGCGCCGTCGCATCCGGGCTACGACCGCTCCTCGCGGCCGGATTGGATGCGCAGCGTGCGCGACGTCGCCGTCGTCTATCAGTGGCTGCTCGCCGCGCGCGACATCACACGCGACCTGAGCGTCGTCGGCCTCGGCTTCGGCGGCTGGATCGCGGCCGAGATGGCCACGATGGCGCCGCGCGCGTTCAAGCGCCTCGTCCTCGTCGGCGCCATGGGCATCAAGCCCGAGCGCGGTGAGATCGCGGACCAGGCGCTGCTCTCGTACATCGACTACGTGCGCCGCGGCTTCGCCGATCAGCGCGCGTTCGATCGGGTCTTCGGCGCCGATCCGTCGACCAGCCGGCTCGAACAGTGGGATCTCAACCGGGAGATGACGTTCCGGATCGCGTGGAAGCCGTACATGTACAGCCCGACGCTGCCGCATCTGCTGGGCGGCGTGAGCACGCCGGCGCTGATCGTCTGGGGCCGCGACGATCGAATCGTCCCGCTCGAATGCGGTGAGCGCTATCAGAAGTCGCTGCCGAATGCGCGGCTGCACGTCGTGGACGCCGGCCATTTCGTCGACATGGAGCAACCCGACACCCTGGCCGACCTGGTCGCGCGGTTCGTCACCGAAGCCTGACGGGAGACCTCGATGCATCTCATGTACTTCACCGAGCAGCCGATGTCGGCCTACACCGAGCAGGAGGGCCGCGACTTCGGCGCGACCGCGCTGATGTTCAGCAACCGTCATTTCGACCCGGTCGCGGGCAGCCGTCTCTACAACCAGTACCTCGAGCACTATCGGCTCGCCGAAGAGGTCGGCTTCGACGGCATCATGCTGAACGAGCACCACAACGCCCCCTTCTGCATGCAGGCCAAGTGCAACGTCTTCGCCTCGATCCTGGCCGCCATGACGAAGCGCGTGAAGCTCGTGCTCCTCGGCAATCCGCTGCCGCTGGCGGACAATCCCGTCCGCCTCGCCGAAGAGCTCGCGATGATCGACATGATCTCGGGCGGCCGGCTCGTGTCCGGCTTCGTGCGCGGCGGCGGCCAGGAGCAGCTCGCGGCCGGGGTGAACCCGGCCTACAACCGTGAGCGCTTCGAGGAGGCGCACGCGCTGATCGTGAAGGCGTGGAC
>JBKOUQ010000250.1:0-11991 GCA_046723475.1 Candidatus Methylomirabilota bacterium | reverse complement strand
GTGCTGGAGGAGCGCGTCGATCAGGACGACGAGATCATCAGGATCGAGCGGCTTGGCCTGAAACACCTGAGCGCCGCGCCGGAGGGCCTCCCGCTCGACGTCGGGAAAGCCAGACATCGCGACGATCACGGGAAGTGGAGGCGGCAGCTCGCTGCGGATGCGGGTGATGAGCTCGAGGCCGTTCATCTCGGACATCATGATGTCGGTCACGACGATGTCGGGTCGCCAGCGTCGCGCGATCTCGAGTGCGGCGCCCCCGGACGTTGCGCCGCGCACGTCGTGTGAGGTCATGCCCTGCACGAACAGCACGTACGCATCCAGGAGTTCCTGCGCGTCGTCCACCAGCAGCACTTTGGCGCTCATATGTGGGTGCGTGACACGCCACCGACCGAATCGTCCGTTCGCTCGCGGCGCGCGCCGAGAGCCGAACGCGCGCCAGACGGCCCGTTCGGCCCTGCCGAGAGTCGACGGCCCGAGGCTTGATCACGGACAGGCAGTGAACCAACCCCGACGCGCTGCATGAGGGTGGCGGAGTCCATGTGCACGGCCATACGGCTTACGACCACGTCCGGCGCCGTCGTGTATGCACGGACGATCGACTTCGCTGCCGAAACGCCCTGCGACGTCATCGTGGTGCCAAGGCGCTACGCGTTGATGGGCGCCGCGCCGTGTGGCGAGCCCGGCATGATCTGGACGTCAACCTACGCCGCGGTCGGGATCAACACCCACGGTCTGCCGATACTCATCGACGGGCTCAACGAAAAAGGCCTCGCCGTCGGCGCGCTGTACCATCCGGGCTACGCCACCTATCAGTACGTTCGCGCGGGTGACGGCGCGCGCACGCTGGCGCCGATGGACGTTCCCATCTGGCTCCTCACGCGATTCGCCAGCGTCGATGCCGCCGTCACGGGCCTGCAGGACGTGGTGGTCGGCCGGACGGTGTTCGAGCCCCTCGGCATCGTTCCTCCGCTGCACTACGTCGTGCACGACACGCACGGCCGGTGCGCGGTCGTGGAATTCATCGATGGCGCGGTGACCATTCACGACAACCCCGTCGGCGTCGTGACGAACGCCCCCGACTTCCAATGGCACCTGGCCAATCTTCGGCACCACCTCAGCCAGAAGGCCGCCAGCGGGACGCTCTCGATCCCCGGAGGCTTCACTCCGCCCGCACGCTTCGTGCGGGCGGCCGCGTTCACGCAGACCGCCGCTCCGGTCGACACGGCAGAAGAAGCCGTGCAGCAGGCCTTCCACATCCTCGGCCACTGCGAGATCCCACGCGGCAGGCTCCGCCCGAGGCCGGATGACGGTGTGGGGTGCAACCACACGTCGTGCACGAGCGCCGTCGACATCGCCAGCGGGCGTCTGTACTTTCACACCTACGGCAATCGACGCGTGCGGATGGTCGATCTGATGAAAATGCGACTCGACGCATCCGCCCTCGCGATCTTCGCCATGGACACCCATGAGGACGTGCAAGAGCTGATGGCGCCCTGAGCGGCGTCACGCGCCTTCGAGCTGAATCTTCGTGGCGCCGCGGACGAGCTCGGCCAGCGAGCCGACCTCGGTTTTCGCCATGACCCGGCCGCGGTGAAACTTGACGGTTTTCTCGCTGATCCCGAGCTCCAGGGCGATCTGCTTGTTGAGCAGCCCGCGGAGCATGTGCCGCAGCACGTCGCGCTCGCGGCGGGTGAGCCGCTCGAATCGCGCGCGGAGCGCCGCGCGATCCACGCGCTGACGGCGCGCTTCCCGCGCGCGGTTGAGCGTCTCGTGCACGGCGTCGAGCAAGGCCTGGTCGTCCACCGGCTTTTGCAAGAAATCGACGGCGCCGGCTTTGAGCGCGCGCACGCTCGACTCGACGTCCGCGCAGCCGCTCACGAAGATGATCGGAATGTCGTGGCCGGCACGCGCGAGCATCGCCTGCACGTCGAGACCGCTCGCACCCGGCAGCCGCAGGTCGAGCAAGAGGCAGGCGACCTGGTCGGGCAGCGGACGCTCGACGAACGCGCTCGACGAGCTGAAGCATCTGACGTCGAGACCGTCCGAGCGCAGCAGGCGCGCGAAGCCCCGCCTCACCGATTCGTCGTCATCGATCACGAATACGAGGCCCCGGCTGTCGACGGGGGCGGCATCAGGCATGGTGTGCTCCTCCGTATCGCGACGTGGGGCGGCATGCCGAGCCGGGTCTAAGGTCCAGTTCCGCGCACGGGCGGCGGCATGCTTTTTTATTGCCAATGAGTTTGCATTCCACGAGTCGTCGGCGTCGCGGCCTCGGGTCGTGCTCCACGGTCGCGAGCGTGCTGTGCATCTGATGGTCCCGCCGGAGTCGCTCATGATGGAGAGCGAGCGGACACGGCTCCTCCGAATCGCGCGGCAGAACGAGCGACTGCTCGAAGATTCGCGAGAGCGGCAGGCGCGGCTGCAACGTCTCCTCGACGTCAGCCAGGAACTGACGCGCGCCGAGGTCGGCGACGAGGCCCTGTTGCCGCGGATCGCGCAACGGGCGGCCGAGGTGCTCAACGCCGATGTCGCGGGCGCGCTCGTCCTGGACGACGCCCGTCTCGTCATGCGCGGGGCCTTCGGGGACGCGGACGCGCTGTTCGGCGGCACCGCGAACCCGGACACGAAGGCTGCCCTCGCCGATGCGCTCCGGACGAGCGACGCCGTCACGATTCCCAAGGTCGGCCGTGGCCGCGTCGGCATGGTGCTCACGCTGCGGGCGGCCTGGAAAGTCATCGGTGTCCTCGCCGTGGCGCGGCGCGCCAGCCGGCCGTTCACCACCGAGGACGTCGTGATCGCACAGATGTTCGCGACGCACGCGGCCACCGCGGTGCAGAACGCGCGTCTGTATCAGGAGACACGCGACGCGAACCGGCGAAAGGACGATTTTCTGGCACGTCTCGCGCACGAGCTGCGCAACCCGCTCGCACCGCTCGTCAACGCCGTCCAGGTCCTGGGCCGGCTGGCCGCCGCCCCCGACGTGACGCGGCTGCAGACGATCATGTCGCACCAGGCGCGACATCTGCGCGCGCTGATCGACGACATCTTCGACGTCTCGCGCCTGCGATTCGACAAGCTGATCCTCACCATGCAGGCCGTCGATCTCCGCGAGATCGCTCGTCACAGCTTCGAGGCACTGCAGCTGACGCCGCTCGCCGAAGGCCACGACGTTGCCCTGTCCCTGCCGGACGAGCCGGTCGTCGTCCACGGGGATCCCATCCGCCTCGAGCAGGTGGTCGGCAATCTGCTGAACAATGCCGTGAAGTACACGCCTCGCGGCGAGCCCATTCGCGTGGTCGTCGAGCGAACGCGGAGTGATGCCATGCTGACGGTTCGCGATCGGGGCATCGGGATCGCGGCCGACATGCTGCCGCACGTGTTCAACCTGTTCACGCAGGTCGAGCGCTCGCGTCACCGCGCGCAGGGCGGGCTCGGACTGGGCCTGGCGCTCGTGCGCACGCTCGTCGAGCGCCACGGCGGCACCGTCAGCGCGCGCAGCGAGGGTCTCGGCCGGGGAAGCGAATTCGTGGTGCGCCTGCCGCTCGGGCGGCCCGATGGCCGTGAGGTCCTCGGCCCCTCCCGCGCCAGACGCGTGCTCGTCGTCAACGACGACCCCGGCGAGCTCGAGGAGTTCCGGACGGCGCTGGAAGAAGCCGGTCATTCGGTGGCGAGCGCCGAGGGGTATCCTGCGGCCGTCGAGGTGGCGGCCTTCTTCCAACCGGAGATCGCGGTGATCGATGTCGAGTCGCCCGGGTTCGATAGTCATGAGATCGCGCGTCGCGTGAAACGGCTGCCCCAATGCCAACACACGTACCTGGTGGGTCTCGGCGACACCCCGCGCCACCGGCAACGGGCCACCTCACCGTCCTTCGACATGCAGCTCACCAAGCCGGTCTCGCCGACCACTCTGGTCGGTCTCGTCGCACATGTCCGCGTGCCCGCGGAATAGGACCAAAGTCCAGGTTCGCCTCGACGGTGTCCGTGCTTCCTTATACAGGACCGATACGGGACCACACCGGAGACGTGCCGGCGACGTGTGCCCGGTAACTCTTGAAGCGACGACTCGCTGAACCACCGGTTCGCACCGTGGCGATCGCGCTGCTGATCGCGACGGCGTACTACGTCGGCTGCCAGGTCGGCTTTCTGCTGAAATTCCCGCCCGTCACACCCTCCGTGGTCTGGCCACCGAATGCCATTCTCACGACGGCGCTCCTACTCAGCTCGCCTCGCCAGTGGCCGCTCTACCTGGCCGCCGCCCTCCCCGCGCACGTGGCTGCCCTGTGGCCGCTGACCGGGGTGACGCCGTTCATGTTCGTCGTCTTCGGCACGAACTGCAGCGAGGCGTTGATCGCCGCGGTCCTCGTCCGAGTCGTCGCCCCCCGTCGTCGCATCAGCTTCGATTCGCTGCGGTCCGCGGGCACGTTCATCGTCTGCGTCGGGCTGGCCGCGCCCTTCTTCTCGTCGTTCCTCGACGCCGCGGCCGTCACACTGCTGCGCGGCGAGCAGTACGCGCTAGTGTGGCGCACTCGCTTCTTCGCCAACACCCTGACCGAGCTGACGCTGGTACCGCCGCTCATGATGGCGTTCGCTCCGGAGCTCGCCTGGACCCGCCGCCTGCTCCGACGACGGTGGCGCGAAGCTGTGGCGCTGTGCGCGGCGCTCGTCGGCACCAGCGTGTTGTTCAGCACCGTGCATCTCCTCAGCGACGTGACCGCCTCGCCCATGATCGTCCTGGCGCTCGTCCTGCCGTTCGCCACATGGGCGGCCGTGCGCCTCGGGCCGCCGGGGACCAGCATCGCAGCGCTCGTCATCGAGATCGCGGCCATCACCGCGGGCCTGCGATCGGACGGTCGGTTCGGCGGCACCTCGGCCGTCGCGAACGTCCTCTCGCTCCAGATCGCCTTGACGGCGTTCACGATCCCGCTGATGTGTGTCACCGCGCTCATCGAGGAGCAAGAGCTCACACGACGATCCCTCGTCGATCGGCTTCGATTCGAGGAGATGCTCTCAGGACTGTCACGGGCCTTCGTGCACTTGCCGATCCACGAAATCGACCGTGCGATCAATGCGCAGCTCGGCGAGCTGGGCGAGTATCTGCGGGTCGATCAAATCAGCATCTATCAGTTCTCGCACGAGCAGGGCGCGTTCATCCGGACGCACGCGTGGAGCCGTGGCATCACGCCGGTGAAGGCCGAGGTGTCCTTCAGCGTCACCTGGGACGAGCTGACGGAAGTGCCGACGCTCGTGACCGACGCATGTGTGGTGCGGTTCGGGCCGCTCGCGAGCGGTCGCCCGTGGCCGAATGAGACGGTCTCGCAGCTCCGGCTCGTGGCCGAAGTGTTTGCCAACGTCATCGCGCGCACGAAGGCCGAAACCGCGCTCCGGGCCAGCGAGATCATGAACAGCGCGATCCTCGCGTCGTTGCATACCAACGTGGCGGTCGTGAGCCGCGACGGCCGCCTGATCGCGATCAACGCCGCCTGGCGCGCCTTCAGCGACGACGACCGGGCTGCTCCCGACACCGCGATCCGTGTCGGCGCAACGGTCGATGCCTTGTGCCGCCACGCGCTGTCGTCGGGTACGGTGTTCGCCGGCGACGCCCGACATGGCATCCAGGCCGTCATCGACGGAAAGCTGCCGGAATTCTCGCTGGAGTACCCGCGTCCATCGTCGGCCGGAGAACGGTGGTTCGCGATGGCGGTGCTCCCGCTCAACGGCGCCGATGGCGGGGCCGTCGTCTCGTTCACCGACGTGACGGAGCGTCGCCGCATGGAGCTGGAGGCTCAGCAGACGCGTCAAGAGCTCGCCCACTTCACGCGAGTCTCGACGATCGGCGAGCTGACCGCCTCGCTCGCCCATGAGCTCAATCAACCGCTCACCGGCATCCTCGCCAATGCGCGCGCCGCGCTGCGATTCCTGGCCGCACCGTCACCGAACCTAGCCGAGGTCCGCGATTGCCTCAGCGACGTCGTCGCCGACAACCATCGTGCGAGCGAGGTCATCAAACGTCTGAGAGAGCTTCTGCGCAAGGGCAAAGTCCGCCCGGTGCTCCTCGATCTCAACGTGCTCGTCGGCGACGTCATCAAGCTCTTGAGCAGCGACGCCATCATGCGCGATGTCTCGATCACGGTCGATGTCGACCCCGACCTGCCGCTCGTCAACGCCGACCGGGTGCAGCTGCAACAGGTCATCCTCAACCTCGTCGTCAACGCGATGGAGGCCGTGAGCGGATTCCACGTGACCGAACGCATCGTGGTCGTGCACACGTCGCGCGACGACGAAGAGACCGTCCACGTGGCGGTCGAGGACATGGGGCCAGGGCTCGAGCCGGGCACGGAGACGACGGTCTTCGAGCCGTTCTACACCACCAAAGCGGAAGGCATGGGCATGGGTCTGTCGATCGCACGCTCCATCGTTACCGCCAGTGGAGGACGTATCTGGGCCGTCAACAAGCCGGCGGGGGGCGCGATGTTCCACCTCACCCTGCCGCTGACCGGGGCGGACTCATGAGGATGCCGGTGGACGTGGTGCGCCGCGCGCTCGCCGATGCCGGCGGTGACCCGCTTTGTAACGTCTGCCTGGCGGTCGCGTGCCGGACGAGTCTGGCGGACATGCGTCGGACGACGACGGCGCTCGTCGAGCAGCAGAGTGTCGCGCGCCGCACGCGCTGCACCCGATGCGGCCGCGAGGTATTGGCCTTCGTCACGCTCGTCGGCGTCGGGCGAGCGGCGCCGGCGAGCGACGAGGCGATCCGGGCCTTGCACGGGGAATTTCAACGCTCGGAAGATCTCATCACGGCCTCGCGGGAGCCATGTCGGCGCTCGGGCGATGTCATCGCCAATGTCCGAAGCGACAGCGCGGGCACCCCCAGCCTCATTGCCGTCGTCGACGACGATCCCTCCGTGCGCCGCGCCGTGGCCCGCCTGCTCTCCGCCGTCGGATATCGCGTACAAACGTTCGCCTCCGGCCGTGAGCTCCTCGACTCACCTGCCGCGCACACGTCGAGCTGTCTCGTGCTCGACGTGCGCATGCCCGGGATGAGCGGCGTGGCCGTCCACGACGCGCTGAAAGCCGCGGGCGCGCGGGTTCCCGTGCTATTCATCACGGGCGACTGCGAGGTCCCCGAGACGACACGCGTGGGCACAGGCTCGCTGGTGACCGTCCTCTCCAAGCCGGTCGACGACGACAAGCTGTTCGAGACCGTCCAGCGTTTGATCGGCGCCGCCCGCGAAGCGGAATCCGTCGCGTCATCTTGAGACGTTGGTCGCATTTCGGGTGACGTTGATCCGGTAGCCGAGACGTACGCGCGCCTCTAGTCTGTCGATGCGATGCGTGGGACGGGCCATCGCACGGCTCTCAACGTTCTGTGGGACGTCGCAAGGAGGCATCCATGAGGCGCGTACAGATGACGGTCGGACTCGTGGCAGTGATTGTAGTTTGTACGCTGGCGTTCGTCGGCTGCCGGGGGACAACCGGGCGGTCGCTGGGCCAGCAGATCGACGACAAGCTGATCTCGAGTCAGGTGAAGGCGAAGCTGACCACCGATCGCGCACTGAATCTGATCTCGACCGGGGTGGGCACGCAGTTCGGCGTCGTCCGGCTCACCGGGACCGTGCAGACGCCGGATCAGAAGACCGAAGCCGAGCGCATCGCGCTCCGCGTGGCGGGTGTGCGAGGCGTCAACAACGAGATCCTCGTCGTTCCCAAGGACCAACGCACGGCCAAGGCGGCCGAGCCGGCGACGGCGGCGTCGGGGTCGACGCCGACGACGGTGACGACGGCGCCGCCCAGCACGCCACCGGCGGCGAGTTCGGCGCCCACGACCAGCACCGCGCCGACCAGTACGATTCCCGCGGCGAGCCCGGTCACCGCGCGGCCGCTGGCGCTGAGCGGACAGGTCACCGCGGTGAACATCACGAGCGGTGACGTGACCGTCAAGACGGACGCCGGCAACGATATCATCGTGCGCTTTCCGAGCACGACCGCCATGCAGCTCGAGCAAGGCCAGCGCATCTCGATCAACGCGGCGACGAAGTAGCCAACGAACTGCAGGCTCGGTCCCGCGCCCTGCGCGCGACCGGGCCTGCTCCTCGAAGGAGGGAGCATCCGATGGGTCGTATGTCGAGCATCGTCCTGCTCGTGCTGCTTGCGCACGGTGGCTGTGCGTCGGCCACCGCGGACAGCGCGGACCGCGGCACGCCGATTCAGGTCACCGATCTCAGCAGCGTGGTGGGGCACTGGGCTGGCCTCAGCGATCTGCCGGGGCACCGCTTCGATGATCAGTACATCGAAGTGACGCTGCACGACGATGGAAGTTACGAGGCCACGTCGGCGCGCACGGTGGGAGTGATGGACCGGCGCGGCCGCGTGCAAGTCCGTGACGGCCGGCTCGTCATCGAGGGCAGCGACGGCGCGACCGGGACGGCGACCCTGTACTCGACCGGCGGACAGCGCACGCTGCTGGTGCAGATGGCGGGCGGCAAAGTCGGCAACGCCACCGCGCGCCTGCGGCAGCAGCCATGAGCATCCAGATCGTCCCTCGGGGCGACGGGCCCATTCGCGTGCTGCTCGTCGGTGGACCGCAGCTCGCGCGGCTCGGCCTGCGGTCGTTGTTGGAGACGAACCGCTGGTTCGACGTGGTCGGCGACGTCGGGACGGTCGGCGAAGCCGCCGGCACCGCCTGGGCGCATCGGCCGACGCTCATCGTGTTCGCGGGGCGGCCCGACACCGGCGACATCGACGCTCTGCGCGAGCTGCGGGCACGCATGCCCGACACGCGCATCGTCATCGTCGGCGATCACGCCGAGACCCCCGCCACGCTGACGCGGGCGGGCGCCGTGGGCTGCCTCTCTCGTCAGCAGGGCGCGCAGAGCCTGTGCCGAGCGCTGCGCGAGCTCGCCACCGGCGGCCAGCCGGCGGCCGGCGAGACATCGGCGCTGCTGCCCGCGCACCGCAACGGCGTTTCGCGCGACGTGCTCGCGCTGACCGCGCAGGAGCGCCGGGTGCTCGAGCTGGTGGCGCACGGGAAAACGAACAAGGAAATCGGGAGCGCGCTCGGGCTCAGCGCCAAGACCGTGAAGAACTACCTGTCCAACGCCTTCGAGAAGCTGAACGTGTGTCGACGCGCCCAGGCCGCAGTGTTGTTCATCAAGGGCTACGGCGGCCTCGGGACACGGAGGTCCGCGTCATGAGCGACAGGAATCGGATCGAGGTCATCATCGTCGCCCGAGATGAATTCACACGCGCCGGGTTGCGGACGGCGCTCAGGATCGACCCCGATGTGCGGGTCATGGCACAGATGGCGAGCAACGACGAAGCGGTGCGGCAGTCGGCGCGGCTGCGGCCGAACGTCGTGATCCTCGACGGCGTGGTCGCCGACGGCGGCCTCGTCGAGCTGTGCCGGGCGCTGCGCACGCGGGCGCCGCACACCCGCGTGGTCGTTCTGATCGGCGCCATCGAGGCGTCGTCGGTGATCCATGCCGTGCGCGCAGGCGCCGAAGGGTGCATCGCGGAATCCTCCCACCCCGACGACGTCCGGCGCGTCGTGCGCGAGGTGTCGAGCGGAGAGGTCGCCTTCGACCCCCAGGTCACGCGCACGCTGCTCGGGCATCTGCGCCAGCATCCGCCGGACGTCGCGCACGGCGGCGCGGCGCTCACGGCCGCCGAGTGCCGCGTGCTGCGGCTGGTGGCCGCGGGCAAGACGAATCGCGAGATCGCGTCGGACCTCGCGGTCAGTGAAAAGACGGTCAAGAACTGGCTGGCGCACGCGTTCGGCAAGCTGCGCGTCACGCGTCGCGCCGAAGCCGCCGTCCGCTTCACCATGCCCTACGCGCCGGCCGACGCGCTGTGGAGCAAACGCATCGAACGGGTGTCCGCGCAGTCGTCACTGACGAGGACGGCGTGAGCAGCGTTCGGGAGGCGCCCAGGAGTCCCGGGACTACCGTGCGGTGTCTGCTGATGCACGCGCCCGGCGAAGCGCTGTGTGACGGCTGCCTCGCGCTCGCCTGCGGCGTCAGCCTGACCGAGATGCGGCTGATCACCAGGCGACTCCTTGCGGACCCCGGCTTTCGTCGCGGAACGACGTGTGCGAGCTGCCAGCGCGACGTCGTCAGCACCGTATATCCGCTCTCGTGCGCGCACTGCGGCGCACCCATGGAGGCCGGCGCATCATGCTGTGCGTACGCGAGCGTGCCCGGGGGCGACGGCGGCTGAGTTCGCGTACGAGTCGCCCCACCCGGGCCATCGGGCTGGTGCGGGGCAACCGTTCGGCTCTGTGGGGTTCCGTCACAATCCCGGAGCATGACCGCATACCACAGCGAGAGACACAGGAGAGCTCGCCATGACCCAAGAAGACTCCCGTCTCGAAGCCGCACGTACCGGCCAGGCACCCTGGAAGAAATGGGGCCCGTACCTGGCGGAGCGGCAGTGGGGGACGGTGCGCGAAGACTACGGAGATGGTCGGGATACGTGGAACTACTTGAGCCACGAGCAGGCACGCTCCCGCGCGTATCGCTGGGGAGAAGACGGGCTGGCCGGCATCTCCGACGATCAGCAGCAGCTCTGTTTTGCGATCGCGCTGTGGAACGGCGCCGATCCGATTCTGAAGGAACGCCTGTTCGGCCTCACCAACGCCGAAGGCAACCACGGCGAGGACGTCAAGGAATACTACTTCTATCTCGACAGCACGCCCACGCACTCGTACATGAAGTACCTCTATAAGTATCCGCAGCGACCCTTCCCCTATACCGACCTCGTTCACACCAACGCCCGACGCAGCCGGTACGAGGCGGAGTACGAGCTGCTCGATACCCGCGTGTTCGACGACAACCGCTATTTCGACGTGATCGTCGAATACGCCAAGGCGGCGCCCGAGGACGTGCTGATTCGCATCCGCGCCATCAACCGGGGGCCGGAGCCGGCCGCGCTGCACGTGCTGCCCACGCTCTGGTTTCGCAACGTCTGGAGTCGCGCCAGCCTGAAGCCGGAGCTCGAGCTCATCGAGGGGCCCGAGGATGCGGCCGTCATCGCGGCCTCACACCCGGAGCTCGGCAAGCGATATCTCTATTGCGAGCGGCCGACCGAGGTCGTCTTCACCGAGAACGAGACGAACACGGCGCGGCTGTTCGGCACCCCGAACGCCGGCCCCTGGACCAAGGACGCGTTTCACGAGTACGTCATCCACGGCCGGCGCGAGGCGGTGAACCCCGCCCGCCGCGGCACCAAAGCGGCGCCGATCTACCCGCTCGCCGTCGGTCCGCACCGCCAGATCGAGGTCCAACTGCGCCTGACGCCCGAGCCGCCGAGCGCGGTGCGTCGGCCGCCGTTCGGGCCGGAGTTCGATGTCCTCGTCGACAAGCGGCGGCGCGAGGCCGACGACTTCTACCAGGCGCTCACCCCGCCCGCGCTCGGCGACGACGCCGCCGCCGTGATGCGCCAGGCGCTGGCCGGGATGCTGTGGAGCAAGCAGTATTACGAATACGACGTCGCGCGGTGGCTCCAGGAGCACGGCGTCGATCCGTACGTCGCGCACGACACGAGCCTGCGCAACGCGGCGTGGTCGCACATGAACAACGCCGACATCATCTCGATGCCCGACAAGTGGGAGTATCCGTGGTACGCGGCCTGGGATCTCGCCTTCCACACGATCGCGCTCAACATGGTCGATCCGGAGTTCGCGAAAGAGCAGCTCCTACTCGTGCTGGAGCAGCGCTATCTGCACCCGAGCGGGCAGATCCCCGCCTACGAGTGGAACTTCAGCGACGTGAACCCACCGGTGCATTCCTGGGCGACGATCTTTCTGTACCGAACGGAGCAAGCGCTGCGCGGCGACGGCGACCTCGACTTCCTCAAGCGGTCTTTTGCGAAGCTGATGCTGAACTTCAGTTGGTGGGTGAACCGCAAAGACCGCCTTGGCAAAAACCTCTTCGAAGGCGGCTTCCTTGGACTGGATAACATCGGTGTCTTTGACCGCAGCGCTCCGCTGCCCACCGG
>JBKOUQ010000059.1:0-13045 GCA_046723475.1 Candidatus Methylomirabilota bacterium | reverse complement strand
CGTGGGGCCATCGCGGGTTGCGGCGGATCGTCGCGGAACGGCCGCCGCGCCGGCCATTCCGACTGGGCGGCGTGCTGGTCGAGGTCAGCGGCGATCGGGTGCGCGTCGGTGGCTCGCCGCCGGCACCGCTGGCGTCCCGCGAGCTCAGGGTGCCGGGCCGCGTGGAGCTCCCGGAAATCGGTCGCGCGATGGAGGCCGTTGTCGTTTCCGCCGCGCAGTACGCCGTCCCGCGTGACCCCACGCGCGTGGCGTTCGACGCGGCCGGCCTGCCCGCTCGTCTCGTGATCCGGGGGCGGCGACGCGGCGACCGCTTCCGGCCGTTCGGTGGCGGCGATCGCCGACTCAAGTCGTTCCTGATCGACGCGAAGGTGCCGCGGTGGGAGCGGGATCGAGTGCCGCTCGTCGATATCGGCGGCGACATCGTCTGGGTCGCGGGCCTCCGTCGTGGCGCGGCTGCGCCGGTGAGCGGGCACACCGCGTCGGTCGTCGAGCTGCGCCTCTTCGCTCTGGCATGACACGCGCCGCGGGCGGTAAAATGCGCCCTCCATGAAGTGGCGTCTCGCGATGCTGTTCGCCGTCGCGGTGTGCGTGTGCGCGGTGCCCGCGTGGGCGCAGACGCCGTCGCGACCCTCGCGGCCCCGGCCGGAGGCCGCGTCGCCCGTCAAGCCGGACGCGCGCGCGGTGTTGCGCGCGATGGAAGACGCGTTCAGCGCGGTGGCGGATCGCGTCACCCCCGCCGTCGTCAACGTCAGCACCATTGGCGGGCGCGCGTCGTCGGGCGGCGAGGACGACTCGCTCGGCGACGACTTCTACGAGCGCTACTTCCGTCGGCGTCCGCGCGAGGACGGTCGCGCCAGCGCCTCGGGCGTGATCGTGGATCCGAAGGGATACATCTTGACGAACAACCACGTGATCGAGAACGCTCGCGAGATCACCGTGCGACTGTCCGACTCGCGGAAGTTTTCGGCGACGCTGGTGGGCCGTGATCCGAAGACGGATCTCGCCGTGCTCAAGGTCGACGCGCCCGCACCGCTGCCGGCCGCCGAGCTCGCCGACTCCGACCGCCTGCGCGTCGGGCAATGGGCGATCGCGATCGGCAGCCCGTTCGGGCTCGATCGCAGCGTCACCGTCGGGATCATCTCGGCCACGGCGCGCAACCGCGTCGGGGTGACGACCTACGAAAACTTCATCCAGACGGACGCCTCGATCAATCCCGGCAACTCCGGCGGCCCGCTGCTGAACCTCGACGGCAAAGTGATCGGTATCAACACCGCGATTGTCGCCGCGGGGCAGGGCATCGGGTTTTCGATCCCGATCAACGAGGCGAAGGCTGTGATGGCGCAGCTCATCTCGCGCGGCCGGGTCGTCCGCGGCTGGCTCGGCATCGTGATCCAAGACGTCACCGACGAGCTGGCTTCGAGCTTCGGGGTCCGCGAGCGCGAGGGCGTGTTGATCGCCGACGTCATGAAGGGCGGGCCCGCCGACGTCGCCGGGCTCAAGCCGGGCGACGTCGTCGTCGAGCTGGGCGGCACAAAGATCCGCGAGGTCCCGGACCTGCAGCGTCGGGTGGCGGCGCTGGCGCCCGGTGAGCGCGTGCGCGTCGTCGTCGTGCGCGACGGCGCCCGTCAGACCCCGATGACCGCGCTGATCGGTGAGATGCCCGCGGAGGAGCCAACCAGGCTGGCGGAGTCGGGCTTCGAAGGACTGGGGCTGCAGGTCGAGCCGCTCACACCGGGCGCGGCCGAGCGTTTGGGGCTGACCGTCGCCCGTGGCCTGCTCGTCCTCGACGTCGCTTCCGGTGGGCCTGCCGATCGCGCGGGCGTACGCCGCGGCGACGTGATCCTCGAAGTCGCGCGACAGCCCGTCAGCGACGCGCAGTCGTTCGCGCAGGCGCTGAAATCCGCGGTCGAGGACGAACCCGCGCTCGTGTACGTGCATCGCCCCGGCGATCGTGGCGGCAACCAGTACGTCGTGCTCCAGCGAGGGCCCGACCGCCCGTGAACGCGCTCAACGATCCGCCGCTCACCACGCGGCGGCGCGGCACCGTGCTCGTCGTCGACGACGAAGAGGGCGTGCGCGCCTCGATCCGCGCCATCCTCGAGGAGACGTGCGAGATCCTCGAGGCCGAGCACGGCGCCGCCGCGCTCGAGATCCTCGCCCAGCGCGAAGTCGATCTGGTCATGCTCGACCAGCGCATGCCGGGCGAGTCGGGCGTCGACGTGTTGCCGCGGGTGAAGGCGCTCGACCCCTCGGTGGTGGTCGTCATCGCGACCGCGGTGCGCGACATCCGCACGGCCGTGGAGGCGCTCAAGCGTGGCGCGTACGACTATCTGATCAAGCCGTTCGAAGTCGACGACATCATCGGCCTCGCCGACCGCGTACTCGAAAAGCGCGAGCTCGAGCGCGAGGTCGTCTCCCTGCGCTCCGCGCTCGCGGGCGGCAGCATGGAGGCGGTCGGCTTCGAAGGCCTCGTCGGGCGCCATCCCGAGATGGCGCGGCTGTATCAGCTCGTCACGCAGATCGCCCCCACGCCGACGACCGTGCTCATCACGGGCGAGAGCGGCACGGGCAAGGAGCTGGTCGCACGCGCGATCCATCGTCGCAGCGATCGAAGCAACGCACCGTTCGTGGCCGTGAACGTCGCGGCCATTCCCGAGACACTGATCGAGTCCGAGCTGTTCGGCCACGAGCGCGGCGCGTTCACCGGCGCGCACGCCCGCCGGCTTGGGCGCTTCGAGCTGGCGCATGGCGGCACGGTGTTCCTCGACGAGATCGGCGACCTGCGTCTGGATCTGCAGGCGAAGCTGCTGCGCGTGCTCCAGGAGCGCGAGATCGAGCGCGTCGGTGGGCAGCGTCCCGTGCCCGTGGATGTGCGCGTGCTCGCGGCCACCAACACGAACCTGCGCGCCGCCGTCCGCGAGCGGACGTTCCGCGAGGATCTGTTCTACCGCCTCAACGTCGTGCCGCTGCAGCTGCCGCCGCTGCGCGAGCGCCGGGAGGACATCCCGCATCTCGTCGAGCATTTCGTGCGCAAGGCGGCGCGCGAGTGCCGCCGCGACGTGCGCGGCGTGTCGGCAGGCGCGCTCGAAGTGCTGACGCGCTACGACTGGCCCGGCAACGTGCGCGAGCTCGAAAACGTGATCCACCGTGCCGTCGTGCTCGCCACCGGTCCCGTGCTGCATCTACAAGATGTGCCGCTCGATGTGGCGATGCCCGAGACGGGCGCGCGGCTCACCGAGGACGACGGGCTGCCGCTGCGCGAGGCGTGCGACCGGTTCGAGCGACAGTATGTGCTCCGCGTGCTCGAGCGCGTGCAGTGGAACGTGAGCCGCGCCGCACGCCTGCTCGGCGTGCACCGCAACACGGTCCTCGCCAAGCTGAGCGCGTGGGGCGTGCAACGCCCTGGCGGTCCTGAAGGGCGCAGCGCGTCCGTTTGAGCCGCCCGCGAGAAGTCGGTCCGAGTAACCTGGCAGCGGGTGGCGCCGGTGCTGGTGCCGGGAGGCGGGCGAAGTGGGCCCCCGTCGTACCCTCGCCATTCGGAGAATGGCGTGTGGGTCGAGTGGGTGACGAAGCCCGCCGGACCGGCACCAAGCCGGCGACAGGACCCGCTGCCGGGTTACTCGGACAGATTCCTAGCGGTCTTTGGCCTTGGCTTTCGGCGTCTGCAGCGCGTCCGCCGGCACGATCGGTGTCGATGGGCCGCTGGCCGGCAGCTTCGTCTTCGGCGGCTTGTCGTCCGAATCGCCGCGGCCGCCGCGGTCGGGTTTGACGTCGGGCCGCGACTCCGCGCTATGGGGGCGGTCGGGATCGATCAGCGCGACCGCCTCGGCGACCTGCTCGCGCGCGACCCATTCGGTGCCACGACGAAGTCGCGTCTTCAGCGGGAGGCGGAAGGCGTTCGACGCGGTCTGGCCTTCCGCCGGTGTGATCGAGCGCACCGGCGAGAGCGCGCGATCGATGGTAATCGTCTGTAGCGGTGTCAGCGTCGCCGCCGCGCCGATCGGCTGCCGCGCCGCGTCCAGCCGCGTCACGTCGATCGTTCCCGTCAACAGCGTGAAGCGCGTCGACGCGGCCGCGCCGCGACCGGCGACCTCCGCAATCACCACCGTGCCGCGGATGCCGGCGACGGCGTTCGGCGTGCGCAGCTTGATCGCCTCGCCGGGCCGCATGCGCTCCTTCGCGACCGCGAGGGCGATTTTGCCGGATAGCACGTCTACGGTGGACATGCTGGGCGATTCGGTGATCGTCACGACCGAGCGCTCGCGCACCGTGACCACGGCCTTTCCTCCCAGCAGGATGCGGGCGAGCGATTCCGTACCGGTGGCGATCCGGTCGTGCACGAGAACGTCGTCGCGGAACTTCAGCGCGCGCGGCGTTACGAGGCTCGCGCGGCTCACGGTTGCCGTGCCGTAGACCGCGGTCACGATTCCGGCGCGCGTGCCGGCGTCGTCCGCCGCGGCGGGCGCGGCGAGGAGCATCGCGCCCAGCGCGGTGAGACCTGCGCGTACGAGCCGTGCCGAGATACGCATCCCGACACTGTTTCGGCAAGGCCGGTGCCAAGCGCGGACACCGAGAATTCAGCTATTTGGCGCGGTGCACCGCGCGCGCACCTGATACTCCGGCTGCGAAGGATGATTCGCGTTTCAGACGGGGATGACGCGTCTTTCAGACATCCGCCGTTCACGCGGTGCGCAGCGCGTGGAACACGAGCAGCAGGCGGATGCCGTCGCGCACTGCCCGCGACAACGGCCCGGGTGCCGCCTCGACGTGACCGACCGTGTGCAACAGCACCAGGCGCGTGCGCGCGGGCCGTGCCGCCGCGAGGCGAAGGCTTTCGGTGTACGGCACCGCCGGATCGTCGTAGCCGTGCACGAGCACCACGCGCGCGCGAACGTCCCGAATCGCGCGGGTCGGCGAGAGCCGATCGAGCAGCCCGCGGACCTCGGGTGACAGGGCCTGCAGCGCGTGCTCGACGCCCGCGGTGTCTCCCGCCGTCAACGCGGCGCGTGTGGCGTCGTCGACGAGCTCCCGGTTGGCGTCGACGAATGCGCGCACGAGCGCGGGATCGTGCGTGCGATAGCCGGCCACACCGTCGAACGCGAAGCGGCCGGTGAGCCAGAATCGTAGCGTCTCGAACGCCGAGCCGTGCGGTCCGAACGCCAGCAGCACGCGGACGCGATCGCGAACCGACACGTCGGCCGCCGCGAGGAACGCCGGCGCCGCGCCGATGCTGACGCTCACCACCGCCCACGGCCCGGGACGCGACGCAAGCAGCCGCACCACAGGCACGGCGTCTTCCGGGCGCAAACGTCCCTGCGCCAAGCCGGGCAGCGTCGGCACGACGACGTCGAACCCCGCGCGCGCGAGGAGCGCCGCGGCGCGCACGAGGCGCGGCTCGTTCTTCCCGGCCGGCGCGTAGCCGTGGACCAGGAGCAACGAGCGTGGCGCGCCGAGCGCGACACCGCGCCACCGATCGGCGGACGCGTCGAGCCGTTCGCGCACCGGAGCCGGCGTGACCGCGGTGAGCATGCGGACCGACCCCCCGGTCAGGAACTCGATGAGAAACGCCCCGGACAGCGCGAGCGAGACGACATCGCGGGCGACCGGAGCGGCGAGGACGAGCGCGAGTGCTAAGGCGGGGAGGCGGCGGGCTACTTCCGGTTGACGCACTTCACGAGGCGCCACCCGTTGAACATGTTCACTTGATAAATGACCTCAGGCGTGAGCCCGACCTGCTGCAGCAGCGGCTTGAGCGCGAGATTCGATTTCCACCCCAGGCGCGTGCACAGCGGCGCGACCGCGTCTTCGAGCCACCCGGTGAGACGGCGCTCACTGCGGAAGTGATTGAGGATGACGAGCGTGCCGCCCGGTTTCACCACGCGGCGCATCTCGCGCAGGACGGCCACCGGATCCGGAACCGCGGAAATCGTGTACGTCGCCACGGCCTTGTCGAACTCGTTGTCGCCGAAGTCCATCGACGTGGCGTCCATCACCTTGAGCGTCACGTCGGGCATCGCAAGGTTCTGCACGCGCTCGACGGCCTTGTCGAGCATCTCACTGGACAGATCGATGCCCGTGAGACGACACGACGGCGGATAGAGCGGCAGGTTGAGCCCCGTGCCGATGCCGACCTCGAGCACGCTGTCGCCCGATACCAGGGCCAGTTGCTTGATGGCGGATGATCGGCCCGGTGCGAAGATCCAGTCGAAGACGAAATCGTACACGGGGGCGTACAACTCGTACGCCCGCTGGACCTGCCTCTTCTCCAACGCTACGTCCACGCGAGCCCTCCCGGCGTTGTTCATTCGAGGCCGGTCCTGCGAAGGGCGTGCCCCTGGAATTTCGTGCGCATTCTAACCGCTCGCATCCCGCTTGCCAAGCGTAGGATACGTAGCAAGCGGCAGGCCGTCGGGCTAGGCGCGCAGCGCCTTGGCGAACCGCGCAGCGATGACGCGCGCCAGCGCCTCGGGCGACGCATCTCCTTCTCGCGTGCGCCAGTCGCGCAGACGGATCACCGCCTTGGCCATCGAACGGTGCCCGCCCGCCGAGCCGAGATCGCCGAACGCGTGGCGCACGACGTCGCCGGCGGCGCGCACCCAGCCCACGTTGCGCACGGAGACGTGCAGCTCACCGTGCACGGTGCCCGAGACGACCGACCATTCGGCGCCCTCGACCTGCAGGAAGAAATCGGCGAACTGCGCAACCAGCTCGGGATAGGCCACGCCGCCCAGGTGCGCATAGACGACGCCGTGCTGCACATGCCGGCCCGCGATGCCGCGCGCAAGCACGTCGAGCGCATCGTTGGGCAGGTCCGGCCGTTCGATCCGGCGCAGCGCGCTGTGGTTCGCCAGTGCGTGCACGAACGCGAAGGCCTCGAGGTCCGCGCGCGTGGCGCCGCGCTCGAGATGCTGCGTGTCGGCCTTGATGCCGTAGAGCAGCGCAGTGGCAAGCCGCTGCGCGACGCGGGCGTCGATGGCGCGTAGATATTCGGTGAGGATCGTCGCCGTCGCGCCGTACCCGGGACGCACGTCCTTGAGCGCGGCGCGTACCGCGGTCTCCTCGGGGTGGTGATCGACCACGAAGTCCACCCGCTCGAACGTTTCCTCGAAAAACGACGGCTGGGCGTCGACCATCGCGATCATGTCGAAGTCCTCGAGCGCACGCGGTTTGATCTGCTCGACGTCGATCTCGAGGATGCGCGTCATCGCGCGGTTCTCGGGCCGCGTGATCGTGCCGAACGTGGCGATCGGTGCCACCGTCTTGTTGCGTCCAAGCACGGCACGCAGGGCGAGGGCGGAGGCGATGGCGTCGGGATCGGGATCGTCCTGCATCATGATCAGAATGCGTTCGGCGGGCGCGAAGTGCGCGCGCACCCGCTCGACACGCGCCCGTGTGACGGCGCGTTCGAGCGCCGGCGCGATGAAGCGTTCGGAGACGCTCGCCATGTCGAGGGCGATCACGCCATCGGGCTCGCCGCCAGGGACGCGATCTTCGGCGAGCGCGACGATCGGCGCCTCGGGCGCGACGCGCCGGATTGCCGTCACGATCCGCGCCTGGCGAGCGCGCTCGACGGCGACGAGCACCGGCTCGTGGCCGGTCCGAAACGCCCGGCGATACGGCGCCTCGCGTTCGAGGTCGCCCGCGAGCACATCGCCGCCCCGCTGCGCAATACGCGCGCGCGCCCGCGTCGTTTCGACCACATAGAGGGCGTCGAGCCGGGGCTCACCGGAGTCCGCGACCAGACGCCACAGGAAATCGTCCGGACAGACGAGGATGCAGCGCATGATCCACCGCAAAGTATGATCCTTCGCGGCGGACGAACAAGCGGAATTTAGGCGGCTTTCTCGCTCACCTCGCGGACGCGGAACCGATGCCGATCACCGTTGGTGCCCGACAGCAGCGCGGGCCGCCGCCCGTGACGTCCGAAGTACCAGGCCTCGAAGCACTCGCGATGATACGTCCCGGTGGGCGCCACGACTTGCGGCGCATATCGGGCGACGAGCATGTGGCACCGGCCGCAAGGCGGCACGCCCTTCATCGAGATGTCGGACAGCTTCTCGTCTTCCATGACCCTCGCTCCGTGTGTCTGGGATTCCGGCCGACCGCGGTCGCGCCGGCGAACGGCGTTACGTGAGGCAAGCGAGATGCCACGCGGCATCGTCGTGTTTTCAAGTGATTGCGTGACGCTCGGGGCGGAACGGCCTGTCGGGTCGGGGGCTCGCGCGTAACCTTTACGAAAACGCTGCGGTGGACGCCGCGCTCAGGCGGCGCGGGGGGTGACGCGTGGGATGCGGGCCAGCTCGTCCAGCAGCAGCGCGGCCCAGCCGTAGATGTTGTGCTCGCGGACGTGTCGACGCATGCGGCGCATCCGGTCCCGCCGCTCGTCCTGAGGAAGCATGATCGCCCGGTGGATTGCGGCCGCCATGTCCTCGATGTCGTACGGGTTGACGAGGAGCGCGTCGCCCAGCTCGTGCGAGGCGCCGGCGAAGCGGCTGAGGATCAAAACGCCCTCGTCGTCGTCGCGCGAGGCGACGAACTCCTTGGCCACGAGGTTCATCCCGTCGTGCAGCGACGTCACCATGCAGAAGTCCGCGAGGCGGTAGAACGTGTCGATCTCGCGGTGGTCGTGGTGCCGCTCGCGATACACGATCGGCTGCCAGCCGCGCTCGCCGAGATCTTCGTTGAGCGCGCGCACCATCTCGCGTGTTTCTTCTTGCACGGCCTGGTAGCGGGCGATCCGACTCCGGCTGGGCGAGGCGATCTGGATGAACGTGAGGCGCCCGCGATACTCCGGCCAGCGCTCGAAAAAGCGGCGGAGCGCGCGGATGCGTTCGGGCAGCCCCTTCGTGTAGTCGATTCGCTCGACGCCCACGCCGATGAACTCTGCGGGCACCCCGAGCGAGGCGAGCACGCCCGCGCGATCGACGGGCCTGTCGTGCGCGGACAGCTCGGGCGCGACGCTGATCGGAAACGGCCGCACGTGCGTGGTGTGCTGCCCGCGCACGACGGTGAAGCGGTCCCATTCGATCCGGCCTTCGATCGAGCGCTCGACCGTCTCCAGGAAGTTGTTGCAGTAAAACTGCGTGTGGAAGCCGACGAGGTCGGCCCCGAGCATGCCGAGCAGGATGTCCTGCTGCCAGGGACAGATGCCGACCGCCTCGAAGTTCGGCCACGGAATGTGCCAGAACAGCGCCACACGCGCGTCGGGCCGCGCTTCTTTCACCAGCCGCGGCAGCAGCGCGAAGTGGTAGTCCTGCACGAGCACGATCGGCTCTTCGACCGATTCCATTTCCGATAGCAGCGTGCGCGCGAAGCGCTCGTTGACGGTGCGGTAGTGGTCCCAGTCCGCGCCGCGAAACCGAGGGCGCTCGTGCACGATGTGGCACAACGGCCAGAGGCCCTCGTTCGCGAAGCCGTAATAGTAGCCAGCTTCTTCCTCGTCGGAGAGCCACACGCGCCGCAGCGTGTACGCGGGATCCGACGACGGCAGCCCGATGCGTTCGCCGACCTCGCGGTCGGCGTTGCCGCTGCCGTGCGCGACCCATATGCCGCCGCACGCCTGCATGATCGGTCCGAGCGCGGTGACGAGACCGCTCGCCGGCTCCTGCTCGCGGATGACGCGCCCCTCGCGCACGTGGCTCACCGGCTCGCGATTGGACACGACGAACATCGGCTGACCACCGAACCGCAGCTCGATGAACTGCTTGAGACGCTCTTCGGTCCACAAGCTCTCGCCGGCCAGCCGGAGCCGCGCCTCCTGTTCGGCGGCGGTCCGCGCGCGCGCCAGCGAGCGCGCCAGTCCCGTCACCTCGCTCGCGAGCGGCCCGAACAGGCTCTCGTCCGCCTCGAGCGGCGGCGGCACGGCGCGGCCGGCCTTCATCTGCTTCGTCCACTCCGCGATGCGAGCGATGGGACGCGTGACCGACCAGCGCACCAGGGCCCACGTGATGCCCGTCACGAAGAGCATCAGCACGCCCATGCGGACCGCCGTGCGCCGCCAGAGGTCCCACTCGCCTGTGTCGAGATACTGCGCGTCGAGCAGCACGGCGGCGGCGCCAACCGCGCGATCGTCCTGCTGCACCGGCACCACGTGTACCCAGGTGAGTCGCCGGCCGACGTTGTGGAACCCCGAGACGGGCTCGTTGCGACGGATCGCATCGCTGACGAGGGGCGAGAGCGGTCCGAGGAACGGCCGCACGTCTCCCGTCGCGCCGAGTACACCGCCGAATGCGTCGTAGATCGCCAGGCCACGCTCCGGGGTTCCGAAGCGTGCGAGCACGCGCTCGTAGCCGGTGCGCGCGCCGCGCGTGACCAGCCGCTCGGAGGCCTCGGCGACCGCATAGCCCACGAGCGCGCCACGGCGCTTGAGGCTGTCCATCTGTCGCTCGCGCTCCTCGCGCACCTCGAGGTACGCGAAGCTGGCGGAGACGATGAGCGTCGCCAGCCAGATCCCGCCGAGCAGGCGGACCAGAAACCGCATCCGGCTACGCCCCGAACTTCGTTAGTCGCTGGGCGTTGGCCATGACGAGCGGCATCAGGTGGTGCGCAGGCAGCGTGCCGAGCGTGCCGCTCGCGCACGCCCGCTCGGTGAACGCGGTGACCGGGTCCGCGCCGCAGTAGCGACTCCAGAGCACGGCCGGCACGGGCTGCCAGCCGTGCGCGGCGAGGACGGACGGTGTGGCGTGGTCGCCCGAGACGACCAGGACGTCGGGGCGGAGCGCGCGCACCGCCGGCACGTGCCCGTCGAAGCGCTCGAGGGCCGCGACTTTGGCGTCGAAATCCCCGTCCTCGCCCGCCTTGTCGGTGTCCTTGTAATGGACGAAGAAGAAGTCGTACGCGTCCCAGTGTTCCTTCAGCGTCGCGATCTCGCTCTCGAACGTACCGCCTGTTTTCAGCACGTCCATGCCGACGAGCTTCGCGAGCCCGCGGTACATCGGATACGCGGCAATCGCCGCCGCGCGCATGCCGTAGACCTCGGGGAACCGCGGCAGCTCGGGCAGCTGATCGAAGCCGCGGAGCAGCACCATGTTCGCGGGGGCCGCATCGTGAAGGAGCCGCGCCGCCTCGGCCACGAATCGGTTGACGAGGTCTGCCGTCGTGGCGGCGGCTGGCTCGAGGGCGTGGACGGCAAGCGGTGGCTTGCCGAGCACCTGCGGATCGGTCTCGGACAGACGACCGCTCAGCCGTGGCCCGCGCAGCACGAGTACGAAGCGGTGTTCTTTGACGGGCTCGACGAAGAGCTCGACGCCGGGGAGCCGGATCGCACGCAGCCGCTCGGTGAGGCGCACGCAGACCTCGGTGGTGATCCGCCCGGCACGGCGATCGGTGATGCGCCCTTCGGCGTCGACCGTGCAGAAGTTGCCCCGCGCCGCGACGTCACCGGCGCGCAGGTCGAATTCGATTCCGAGGGACTCGAGCACGCCGCGGCCGACCTGGAAGCGGAGCGGATCGTAGCCGAACAAGCCGAGGTGTCCGGGCCCGCTGCCCGGCGTAATACCGGGCGCGACGTGCCGCAGCAGGCCACACGCGGCCTCGGTGGCGAGCGCGTTCAGCTGCGGGATGCGCGCGGTCTCGAGCTCTGACCGGCCGGTCTCGGGGCGCGGCAGCCCTCCGAGGCCGTCGAGGGAGAGCAGCACGATCTTGGTCGTGTTCGACACCACGAGCGGGCGAATGACCTCGAGCATCGCTCTCAGTGTACCGGAGGCCGCTATGCGTCCTTGATCGGGTTCTCCAGCGAACCGAGCTTGTCGATCTCGACGCGGCAGACATCGCCGGGCTGCAGGAACACCGGCGTCGGCTTCATCGCGAACCCGACGCCCGGCGGCGTGCCCGTCGCGATGAGATCACCGGGCGAGAGCGTCATCAGCCCGGACAGGTACGAGACGAGGTACCGCACATCGAAGATGAAGGTCTTCGTGTTGCCGTTCTGCATCTGCTTTCCGTTGACGATCGTCCGAAGCCCGAGCGAGTGCGGGTCGCCCACTTCCTGGTGGTCCGCGACGTACGGGCCCACGGGGGCAGCCGTCTCGAAAATCTTGCCGGCCATCCATTGGCTGGTAATGAACTGAAAATCTCGCGCGCTCACGTCGTTCACGATCGTGTAGCCCCAGACGTAGTCGAGCGCGGATTCGCGAGGCACGAAGCGCGCGGTGCGGCCGATCACCACGCCGAGTTCGACCTCCCAGTCGAGCTGGGTGCTGCCGCGCGGGCGAAGCACCGGATCGCCCGGGCCGACGATCGAGGGGCTCCACTTGGCGAAGATGGGCGGCTCCTTCGGGATGGGTTGGCCGGCCTCGAGCGCGTGGTCGCGGTAATTGAGTCCGATACAGATGAACTTGCCGGGGTCGGTAATCGGCGCGTGCAGCCGTGCCGAGGTCGCCGGAACCGTGACCCACTCCTGGATCGAGGCAACCGCCTCGGCGCTGGCGGCGCCCCCCTCGATGAACGCTCGGGCCGACGAGGGGACGAGCGCGGCCGCAATCTCCTGAGCGCGAACGACGCCGCGCCTGGCAAGCGTGGCCGCCACGCTCGCTGTGAGGTCGGCGATCCGATCGCCCTGCAGCGCGCCCAGACGGGGCGACTGGCCGTTGGTGGAGAACCGGACGAGCTTCATGGGGGCTGCCTCCCGGGACCGAAATGTGCCTGGATTATAGCCCTTTGCCGCAAGCCTCCCGGCTGGCCGCAGATTTCCGTGCAGCGCGCCGGGGAATCGGCGGCAAAATGGAATCCCCGGACCCGCCGGGCTGTTGGCACCACACATGGAGGTCGGTGTATGCGCAGGACATCGGTCGTGAGGTTCCTGTCGTCGCTGGTGATCGCATCGTTCGTGTTCGCAGGACCGCTCGCGCCGCTGGCCCAGGCGCAACAGCCGGTCGCAGCCGTGGAGACGGCGCAGAGCCAGCCGGCGCCGGCCGTCGACACGGCGCAGGGCCAGCCGGTGCCAGCCGTCGAGACCGCGCAGGCGCAGCCCGCCCCGGTCGCGCAGGTGCAGCTGGCGCCACCGCCCGCGGTGCAGCCCCTGTCTCTTATACACATCTGACGCTGC
>JBKOUQ010000105.1:0-20232 GCA_046723475.1 Candidatus Methylomirabilota bacterium | reverse complement strand
TCGTACAGCCGAGCGTTTTCGAGCGAGATCGCCGCCTGAACCGCGAGCAGCGACAGCACGTCGAGCTCCTCCGTGTCGAAGATCTCGCCCGAGAGCTTCTCGCCCAGCAGGAGAATGCCGTTGAGCTTGTTCTCGATCTTGAGCGGCACGATGAGCGACGCTTTGATCGATTCGAGCTCGCCCTCCGCCGTCTCGAAGTACTTCGCGATGCGCGGGTTCAGCTTCACCTCTTCCTTCACGAGCAGGCCGTCCGTGTTGGTCAGCCACTGGACGATCGGACTCTCGCCGCGGATGACGTCGACGCCCGTGCCCTCTTCGAGCGTCGTCTCCTCGCGGTACGTGACGAACGTGTTCATGCCGGGGTCGTAGATCATCAGCGTGGCGTGCGTCACCGGGATGCCGCGCACGAGTCCGTGGACGAGCGTGTCCATGAGCTCGTTGAAGTTGAGGATCGCGCTCATGCGCTTGCTCAGCGACAGCAGCGTCTCGTAGCACCCCTGGCGCTTGCTGAACATGAGCCGATGGATCCGGTCTTCGAGATGCTGGCCCCACGGGGTCAAGAGAATGGTGATCACGAAGCCCAGGGGCACGACGACCCAGATTGTGTCGATGTCGGCCAGGTTGAACGCACGCTCGATCGCGCGCGTGACGATGTAGAGCACGGCCGTGGTCGCCGTGCCGACCACGCCATAGACCGCGGCTTTCTTGACCGCCAGGTCGACCGCGAACAACCGGTACCGGACGATCGACGTGCCGAGCATCAGGGCGAACACCATGTTCGCGGGGATGCCCATCGGATAGACCTGCTCGGCGATGGGCACGTATTTGGCCACCACGAACCGGGCGAAGTCGATGAAGCCGCCGGCCAGGCTGATCAACGTCCCGAGCAGGATGAGGGTGCCGCGGTTGCGACGGAACGAGGAGTCGACCCCGTGGTTCGCGCGCACGAGATGGCGCAGCCCGTAGATCATGAAGCAGTTGAAGGCCACGAGGAACGGGATGTACAGCGGGCCGGTGGCGGGCGCCCACCCCCACTGGGTCCACACCACGCCCTTCATGAACAAGGGCGAGTGAGTGACGTTGATCACGCTGTAGACGAGCGAGATCGAGTACGCGAGCGTGAGTGACGGCCGGTGACGCGTGGTCGCGTCGAGGAAGATCAGCACGAAGTGGTACCAGAACGCGGGCACGAGGAGCACGCCGGCGTGAATGACGACCTCAGCCAGCACCGCGGTCCGCTCGTCGGGACTCGTGCGCAGCAGGAACGCGCCGATGTTCCACAACGCCATGGCCGATGCGAAGTAGGCGAAGACGCGGTTCAGCCGGCTGCCGGGGTTTCGCATCAGCGCGAACCCGGCGAGCGTGACGTTGAGGACGAACGCTACGAGCGGGAGAAGGCTATGTGGGCTCAATCACATTCCCCTCGGGTTCGTCGAGAGGAAGGTAGACTTTGTCCCTCTTCCGCACCGCCTCGATCTCATCCTTCAGGATGCCGAAGACGACGACGTCCCAGTACCGCGTGCCATCGAAGCCCGCCTGCCGCAGGACCCCCTCCTGGTGGAACCCGTTGCGCCGAAGCGAGTTCATGCTCAGCACGTTGTACGCGTAGACCTTGGCCTCGATGCGACGGATGCCGAGCACGTCGACACCATAGTACGAGATCAGCTTTCCGGCCTCGACGCCATAGCCGCGCCGGATCGCACGGTGGTCGGCAATGATCGTTTCCAGGAATGCATATCCCTCGAGCAGGTGGATGTTGAACAGCCGCACGACGCCGATCGGCTTCGTCCAGCCCCGGTACGCTTCGACCATGAGCACGACCTGCGTCGGGTCGTTCATCACGGCCTCGTGGAAGCCGGGCGCCTTGTCCCAGTCGTGCTTGAAGGAGTGAAGGAACTCGCTGCCGACCATGCGATCGAGGTACGGGTCCTCGACCCACTCGGTCAGCCACGTGAGGTCGCGGCGGGCGAACGTGCGGAGGTAGACACGCGTCCCGCGGGAGATGACGACGCCCTCGTCGCGATGTGGGACTTCGGCAGGCCCCTCGGTGGGGCGCTCCTCCAGCGCGATCACGTTCCCCCAGCGTTCCCGCATCGACGACCACCGTTCGTGGAACAGCGTTGCCGCGCGCTCAGCACGGCGTGCAGGGAGGGGCGCGCCCCCCCGACCATCACGCACGCCTCAAGGAAACGAAATCTCGAACCGCACCGTCGGAAAGCCGATCGCCATTTCGTTGTCGGCCACGCAGGCGACCCCGAACGTAGGTGGCTTCAGGAAGTTGCTCGGGTCCACCAGGTACAACGGAGCGTCGGCGGCTCCGCACAGCAGACTGCCGAGCTGTGCATTGACAAAGGGAAGCCGGAAGACACCCGTGAACGGCACCTCCTTGGTCAAACCATCCAGCTTCATCGTGCCTGTGACCGTCCCGAAAGGAATTCGCTGGAGAATCGCCGGCGAGAAGTCCATCTTCCCGGTGAAGTGCCCCTTCGCGATGACCGATTCCGGACTGTCCGGCGTGTTCGGCTCCTGGACGACCACCGTCATCGTGCCGTCGAACTGTCCCAAGCCCGTCTTCAGGCTGATGTTGTCCGATCCTGTCGCGTTGATCGCGCAGTACGTAGCGTTGGACTGCGCGACGAGCTCCTCCGGACACAGCGGCGTGCCTCGAACGGCGAATCCCAGCAGCGCCGACGTGGCACGTCGACGTCCGCTCTTCAACGCCTTGAGGCTCATGTTTTCCGTCGTTTCGTACAAAAACGCGCATGGGCCGGTACCGGCAAGACATGCCTGGGCCTCGTCTGCACTGGGCACAGGCGGTCCAACCACAGCATAGCCCGGAGTCGCCGCCGCGAGGATCACCAACGCGAGCAGCGTCCCCATCCCTCGAATCCACGTGCTCATCGTCCGCCTCCAGGTCGTTCCCCCGGGTGGGGGCGGGTCCCCGACTATACGGGGACGCCGTGATATGAGCAATCAAAGTACCAGGCCCCCTGACAGACTTTAAGTGTTGGGAATAGCGAACTAAAACACTCCACTCCCGACGAATGAGCGTCGATCTGTGAGTGATTCCTGCTCGGACCTACCCTTCGGCGTGGCACCACGAGGGTGAAAACTGACCGGCGAACTAGCGGAGGGCGCGGGTCCAGGCGAGCCGGCTGATACCGGCGAGGAAGGTCTCTCGGACCTGGAGAACGTCGAATCCGGCGCTCAGCAGTGCAGCGCGGAAGTCGCCTTCGCTCAGGTAGCGGTGGTCCACGTGGCGGAGGCCCTCAAAGACTGCGGTCGGGACGAGCCAGCGAAGTGAGCGCACGGCTTCGATGACGCCGGCTCGCGCATGGACGGCGCTCAGCGTCGACATGACATGCGCCGGGCGGCCGTACGTCAAGAAGATCGCATGGCCGCCGGGTTTCAGGGCGCGTCGGCAGGCCGCAAGCAGCGCTTCGGGGTTCGGATGCCAGTACAGCGTGTGCATGCTGACGATGACGTCGAACAACGCGTCGGCGGGCATGGGATTCCAGGCCAGGTCACGGTGCTCGAATGACAGCGGGAGGTTCCGGCCGGCCCAGCGCTCGCGCGCGACGTCGATGAGGTGTGCGACGGCGTCGATGCCGGTGACGCGATATCCCAGCGCGCCAATGCGTGCGGCGACCGTCCCCGTCCCGCACGACACATCGAGTACTGTGGACCCCGCGCTGGCGGACGCCGAACGGACGACGAGTGTGGTGATCTCGTCGAGGAGCTGCTCGTACGGTGGAAAGCCAGAGACGACCGCGTCGTACGCGAGACCGTAGCCCACCGCGATCATCCGCTCTCTCGCGGCGCGAATCGAACTGCGCCGTTCGCCGGGGGGCGCCAGCACTTGCGGCGTCAACGCGTGGTGTGACCGGGCCATCACGCCGCTTCCGGCTCCCGACGCGCCCACACGAGGATGCTCGCGCCGTGCAGGAAGGTGCGTCGCATGGCGAGCACCGTGAAGCCGGCTTTGCGGAGAGTCGCCGAGAACTCGGCTTCCTCCCAGTAGTGTGGCCCGATGCGCTTGCGTGTCGCCTCGAAGATCGAGTTCGGCACGAGCCAGACCAAGCTCGCGAACGCCGTGCGCATGCCGTCACGCCGCGCGATCTCGCGAAACGTCGAGAAGTGGCTCACGTGCTGCGTCGGGTTGACGAAGACGGCGTGCCCGCCCGGTTTCAACACGCGGTGCATCTCACGCAGAAGCGCGAGCGGGTCGGGGTGAACGTAGAGGCCGTGGATGCTGACCACCGCGTCGAACGACGCGTCGCCACCACCAGCGCCGGCGGCGAGCTCACCCTGACGGAATGCGAGGTTCGCCAGGCGCCGGGCGCGTCGCTTCTCGCGCGCGAGCTCGACGAGGGCGCCATACGGTTCAAGGCCAATCGTCGAGAACCCGGCGTCGGCGAGCACGAAGGTGAAGTTGCCGGGGCCACAACCGACGTCGAGGACCTGCACGTCACGTCGGGGCGCGTCGCCGGCGCTCTTCTCGACGAATTCGAGCACCTGCGCTTGCAAATCTTGATACGGCGGAAATCGGTCGAAGATCGTGTCGTAGACGACGCCGTAGCCGACGGACAACATCCGATCCAGGCTCCACTGCAGCGCCCGCACCACCGCGCCCATGATGCCCTCCGCCGCGATCGGGCCTCGAGTCTGCGCGCCGATCGCGGCCATCAGCGTGCTCCCTGTTTGCGGTCCGCGAGCACCTTCTCAACCGTTCCGCGCAGCTCATCGGACGTGAACGGTTTCAACAGGATCGAGTCGAAACCCAGGCGGTTCGCCTCGGTGACGACCTCCGGTGAGCCGTGGCCCGTCACGAGGACGACCGCCAGATCAGGGTACAGCGCCTTGGCCTGCTGGTATACGTCGAAGCCGCTCATGCCGGGCATCTTGTAGTCGAGCACCATCAGATCGAATCGTTCTTTGGCGAGAACGTCGATCGCGGTCTCGCCTCGATTGGCGCCCTTCACCGCATAGCCGAGTGCTTGCAGCACGTTGACACAGAGCACGACGACCGGGCCCGCGTCGTCGACGATGAGGATTCGCGTTCTCGGTGCGGTCAACTTACGCGCGCCAGCTCGCCCTCACCGATCCGCAGGGGCGCGCTCACGAGCAACTCGTAATGCCGGGTGATCTCCACCAGGCGCTCGAGCGGGATGCTCGCGAAGGCGTCCACCACCTGTGGGTCGAAATGGGAGCCCCGTCCGCGTGCGATCTCCTCGCGTGCGGCTTCGACGGCCAGCGCGGTGCGATACGGGCGGTTGGAGGTCACAGCATCGAACACGTCGGCGACGGTGACGACCCTGGCCGTCAGCGGAATGTCTTCGCCTTTCAGCGCGTCGGGATAGCCGGAGCCGTCGAAGCGTTCGTGGTGCGCGCGCACGCAGCACGCTTCGCGATGCAGGAAGCGCAACGGCTTGAGAATTCGCTCGCCGACGACCGGGTGCGCCTTGATCAGCGCGAACTCGTCCTGCGTGAGCCGGTCCGGCTTGCGCAAAATCGTATCCATGATCGAGAGTTTACCCAAATCGTGCAGCATGGCGCCGCGGCTCACGACCTGGATCGTCTCATCGTCGAGCCCCATCGCCGAAGCAATCTCGACGGCGTAGAGCGCCACGCGTGCCGAGTGTCCCTTCAGGTACGGGTCCTTCGACTCGATCGCGTTTACGAACGCCGTGATCGTGTCGACCAGGTAGCGCTCGAGGTTTTCACGCAGGACGAGCTTCTGCAGCGCCACCGACGTCGTCTGTGCGAATCCGAGTAGGAGCTCGCGCTCGTCGGGCAGGAACGCGCCGTTCGCCGCAAGGCGTGCGAGGCACACGACGCCCATGCATCGGTCCACACCCGGGATCGCGACGGCGAGAACGTCGAGGCGATGCCCCGGCCGCGTGAGCGACACCGTCTCGTGACCGCCGGTGGCGACGATTCGGTCGAACCCGAGCTGGAGCAGCGCGAGCACGTCGCTGACGACCGCAGGCGCGCCGCTTTGCGCCGAGGTGAAGCGGCCGTGCTCGTCACGCAGCAGCAACACGCCGCCGTCGTTCGTGAGACTTTCCGTTGCGAGCTGGAGCGTCTGATCGAGGAACGCCTGCGGCTCGAGGCCCTGGAGCGCTAGCGTACCGATGCGCAGCAGCATGTCGACGCCGGTCTCACGACGGTGAAGCTCTTCGGCGAGCCCGGACGGCAGCGGCGATCGACCATTCCATTTGGCACGATCGGCTCGGACGCGTTCGACGAGCGCGTGAACTTCCTTGACCGAGAACGGCTTCGGCAGATAGTCGTATGCGCCGTGGCGCAGGCCGAACACCGCCGAGTTCACCGACGGCGCGCCCGTGATGAGCACCACCGGCGTCGCCGGCGTCTTCGTCTTCACCGCGCGCAGCAGGTCGAGACCGCTGAGGCCGGGCATCTTGATGTCGGAAACGACGAGGTCGAAGGTATTCGTCTCGATCCGGTCGAGCGCGTCCTCGGCGGTCGGCGCGGCCGTGACCGCGCATCCGCTCGCGGTGAATGCCGAGACGAGGAATCGCAGGAGCGACGAGTTGTCGTCGACGGCAAGTACCCGAAGCGCGGAGGCGGCGTTCATGGCGTGCGGTACGTCGCTCACTTGTTCGACGACGCCATCTGGTTGAGGAATTCCATCCACTGTCGAGTCAGCACACCGTCGTTCGGGAACTTGAGGCCCTCGAACTGCTGCGGCACGGTCTGGCCCGCTTCGGCTGGCGCGGGCTGCGCGCCGGGGGCCGTCGGCGTCGCGGCCGGCACCGCTCTCGGTGCGGGCGCCGACGGCTTGGTCGCCGGCAGACCGAGCTTCGACGTCGAGGCGGCCGGGGTCGGTGTGATCGTCGTCGTCGCGTTCTTGCGCGCCGTCGCGGGGGGCTCGGTCTTCGGCGTGCCCGCGTTGCTCGCGGCGCGGTTGCCCAGCAATTCGTTCGCGATCTGCGCGAACAGCATGCGCGCCTCGGGCATCGGCGACGCGGGCGCCACCGCGGCCGCGCTCGCCATCGGCATCGTGTCACGCAGCGAGATCTCCGTAATCGGCTCGACGACCGTCACGTCGATCTCGCGAATGGCCGCCTCGAGCGCGGACGCTGCGGAATTGAGCGTCGGCGTGTTCGCAACGGCACCGGCGAGGTCCGCAGCCACGGAAGGCGCCTCGAGCTCGACGCGCGGTTCGAGCGCCAGTGCCGGCGCTGGGGCCGCCGGCGTCGCCGCATCGACAGACGGCACGCTGAGCTCGACCGGCTCGTCGATCCCGGGCGTCGGCATCGCGCTCTCGATCCGCGGCATCTCGATCTGCGGCGCCGGTGTTGCGGCCTCGATGACTTCGGCGTTCGAAACGCTCACGGGCCGCGGCGACTGCAGATCGCTCCGCGGCGGAGTTGCCGCGGCACGGATATCGATCACCGGCGCCGCGGTGCTCGCGGCGCTCGGCACAGCGGCGTGCAGCGTCTTCGCGGCGCGTGCGGCGTTCATGCGTGCGATCGTCGGGGCGGTGGCGAACGGAACGACCTTATCGGTGTGATCGTGAGGCCTCTCGATCGCGCGGTCATGGGCGATCGGCTCGGGCGCGCGTCGGTTCGGCTCGGACGCGCGGCGGTTCGGCTCGGACGCGCGGCGGACGGCGGGCGCAAGTTCCATCTGCGTGACCGCGGGGCCGCGTCGCAGCCGCGCGATCGTTTCGAAGTACGCGACCGGCGTGCCGCTCACGTCGAGATGGCGGAACTCCACGCAGTCGACCTCGCAGAAGCCGAGCTGCTTGATCTTGCGATGAAAGGCGTCCGGGACACGCTCGACGACGAACACCAGGCGTGGCGGGCGGCTGCTGGAGAGCTCGACCGACGGATACAGGCGCTGGATGGCGTCGGGATATTCCAGGCACCAGGAGTACGACTCCACCGCCTTCAGCAGCATCTCCTCGTCCGCGGTAAAGCCGGTGGTCACGAGGACGAGCGCGCCCTGCGCGTCGAGCGCCACGACGTCGACAGAGGCTCGGCCGAGCAGCAGCCGGGCATCGAGGACGGTGAGCCCGGGCTCGATACCGTCGAGATGCTCCATGACGAGCGACTGCAGCTGTCCGAGATCCTCGACTTCGAGCTTCTTGACCGCCAGTGTCATCGCCCGCTCCTCGTGCTGGATTTGCTCGAGTGCGGGAAACAAGCAAGCAGGGTACCAAAGCCACGAGATACTTTCAAAGCAATGATTTAAAAGGCCAAAATACTGGGACGCATTGCCGAGATCGGACCGACGCCGGGTGATTCTTAACCGGCAGGACGGGTTGTCAAGACGCGGGCTGGGCAGGCGTTGACCAGGCGAGATCGCCGTGGCCGGGAACTACGCTTCGCTGAGCTTTTTCCGTAGTGTTTGTCGCGTGATACCGAGGATCTTCGCCGCCTCGCTCTTGTTGCCCTTCGTCTGCTGCATCACCTTGAGAATGTACGAGCGCTCGATAGCAGCCAGCGTTCGGGCGGTAGGCGCCGACTCCTCGGGCGATCGGCCCTCGGTTATTTGCGAGAACTGCGGCGGCAGGTGGTGCGGGTCGATCGACTCTCCGGTCGACAAGATGACCATGCGCTCCACGAGGTTCTTCAGCTCACGCACGTTACCGGGCCATGCATACCCGAGCAACAGGACCTCGGTCTCCGGGGCGAAGCGCTGAACCGCCTTGTGAAACGTACGGTTGGCTTCGGCCAGGAAATGACGGGCCAGTGGAAGGATGTCCTCGCTTCGTTCGCGCAGCGGGGGAATCGTGATCGGGATGACGTTCAGGCGGTAGAACAGGTCTTCGCGGAATTTGCCTTCCTTCACCATCGTTTCGAGCGAGCGGTTCGTCGCGGCGATGACGCGGACGTCGACCTTGATGTCGCGGGTCCCGCCGACACGCTTGAACATTCGCTCCTGAAGGCAGCGAAGGAGCTTGGCCTGGCTGTTCGGCGAGACCTCGCCGACCTCGTCGAGGAACAGCGTTCCCCTGTCCGCGAGCTCCATCAGCCCTTTCTTGGTCGCCCGTGCGTCGGTGAATGCGCCCTTTTCGTGGCCGAAAAGCTCGCTTTCGAACAGGGTTTCGGTGATCGCGGCGCAGTTGACTTCCATGAACGGGAAATTGCGCCGCGAGCTTTCGTAATGGAGACCTTTGGCAACGAGCTCTTTGCCCGTTCCGCTTTCCCCGTGGATGAGGATCGTGTGCGCCTCGCTGCGGGCGAGCTGTCCAATGATCTCGCGTAACCGACGGGTGGATTCCGACTCTCCGATGAGCTGATCGCTCTTGTACTTACCCTCCTCACGCTTGGTGAGCCGGGTGATCTCGCGCCGCGCCTTCACCTCGTCGAGCGCGCGGTTCACGGAAATCCTCAGTTTTTCGAGATGTTGGAAGGGCTTTTCGAGATAGTCGGTCGCGCCGCTCTTGATGGCCGCCACCGCGCTCTCGATGTGACCGAACGCGGTGATCATGATCACCGCGCTGTCGGGGTGCTTGGCCTTCAGCTCGCGGACGACCTGGATCCCGTCCATGTCGGGCAGCCGAAGGTCGACGAGAGCGACGTCCGGAGAAAGCTCTTCAGCGAGCTCGAGGCCCTCTTTACCGGTACCCGCCGTGTGCACCTCGACATCGTCCTGGGCGAGGACGCGCGAGACGAGGGTGCGGATGTTCCGCTCGTCGTCGATCACCAGGATCGTGTCCATCGTCTCTGCGATTCTAGCTGAGTCGACCCTGTCAAGAAAATGGCCAATCGCACTGAATACCGTCCCCGAGCTGTCTATACTTGCCCCCGATGGAGCGGAAAGACGTGACGGACCTGGAAATCCTGGAATCCATCCAACGCCGGGTTCTATGGCTCTCCGCCTGGATGGTCCATCAGGCGAACAGCCGCCCAAACCCCGACGGGATCAAGGTTGGCGGTCACCAGGCGTCCTCGACATCCGTCGTGACTCTGCTCACCGCGCTCTACTTTGGAGCGCTCCGCTCCGGTGACGTCGTCGCGACAAAGGCGCATGCGGCGCCGGCGTTTTACGCCATCCAGTTCCTGCGCGGCCGGCTCAGCGGGGAACGTCTCGCGACGTTGAGGGAATTCGGAGGGCTGCAGGCCTATCCGAGCCGTCGCAAGAATCCGGACGTCGTCGATCTTTCAACGGGGTCGATGGGGCTCGGCGCGGTGATGACGACGTTCGGTGCTCTCGCGACGCGTTACGTCGTCGACCACGGCGCTGCCGGTGCGCCCGAACGCTTCATCGCGATGGTCGGCGACGCCGAGCTCGATGAGGGCAATGTCTGGGAAGCGCTCGCGGAAGAACCGCTTGCACGCCTCGGTAGCGTGCTCTGGATCGTCGACGTGAACCGGCAGAGTCTCGACCGCGTCGTCCCCGATGCGCGTACCCGCCAGCTCGGCGACCTCTTTCGCGCTCACGGCTGGCGCGTCCGCGAGCTGCGCTGGGGGCGACGTCTCCTCGCGTTCTTCGCGCGTCCGGGCGGCGATCGGCTGAAACAGCGTCTCGAGGCGATGTCGAGTCCCGACTACCTGCGGCTGCTGCGGTTGCCGGTGGGCGCGGTGCGCAAGGCGCTCGTGACGACGAGAGACGGCGCACTCGATGGTGACCTGGATCGTGTGCTCGCCGATGTCGGCGACGACACGGTGTCGAAGCTTGTCGCCGACGTCGGCGGCCACGACCTTCCTTCCATTCTCGAAGCCTTCGACGAGGCCGAACACGAGCGCAGCCAACCCGCCGTCATCCTCGCGCACACGATCAAGGGCTGGGGACTGCCGTTCGCGGGAGATCCGCTGAATCACACCATGATCACGAGCCCTGCGCAGATCGCCGAGGTGCGCGAAACGCTCGGCATTACACCCGGCCGCGAATGGGCGGGCTTCGACGAGGCCAGTGAGGAGGCGGCGTACATTCGTCGACTCGCACCACTCTGGATGCCGCCGGCGGCGCGGCGTCCGCCCGCTGTGCCGGACTCGCTCGACGAAACGTATGCCGGCGCGATGTCGACTCAGGAAGCATTCGGTCGCGTGCTCGGTGCGCTCGCGCGCCGGCCGGAAAGCGACGCGATCGTGACCGTGTCGGCGGACGTTGCGGTGACGACGCATCTCGCCGGCTGGATCAATCGCAAGGGCGTCTACGCTCTCGACGCGCGGCCGGACGCGTTCGCCGACGTGCCTCGCGCGATGGCGTGGCGAGAGTCGCCGATGGGCCGCCACATCGAGCTCGGGATCGCGGAGCACAATCTGTTTTTGCTGCTCGGTGCGCTCGGGCTGACGGCGGAGGTCTCAGGCGTGACGCTGCTGCCGATCGGCACGCTCTACGACCCGTTCGTCCCGCGCGGGCTGGATGCGCTGTATCACGCCCTCTACGCGGGCGGCCGCTTCGTCGTCGCCGCCACGCCGTCGGGCATCACGCTGGCACCGGAGGGTGGCGCCCACCAGTCCGTCATCACGCCGTCGATCGGCGTCGCGCTACCGGGCATCGCGTATTTCGAGCCCGCGTTCGCCCGCGAGGTCGAGTGGATCCTGCTCGACGGCCTCGCTGCGATCGCGGGGCGTACCGGCGAGAGCCTCTACCTGCGATTGTCGACGCGACCGATCGACCAAGCCCTCGCGCCGCCGGCGTCCGAGGCGTACCGGCACGCTGTGCTTCGTGGCGCGTATCGACTGCGCGACGCGCGCGATGACGCAGGCTATGCCACGGATCGTGCCGTGCACGTCTTCGGCGCCGGTGTGGTCGTGCCCGAGGCGCTCGAAGCGGCCGACGCCTTGGCCGGGGTCGGAATTCACGCGAACGTGTTCGTCGTGACGAGCCCCGATCGGCTCAATCGCGGATTGCGCGCGCCGCGACCGTGGCTCGAGACGCTCGTTGGCGCCGATGAGGAAGACGTCCCCGTGGTGTCCGTGCTCGATGGCCATCCGCATGCGCTGGCCTTCATCGGCGGAGCGCTCGGCGTCCCGCAGCAGGCCCTCGGCGTCGAAGACTTCGGGCAGTCGGGCGCGCGGGTCGACCTGTATCGCCATTATGGGATCGACGCCGCCGCAATCGTCGCCGGCGCACGCACGCTGCTCGCGCTCTGACTCGCCGGCATCCGCCTTGCTCCGACCGACGGGTTCATACGATCCTCCGCGGTGGCGCGGGCGCCGAGAGGCGGTCACGGCATCTTGACGTGCCGCTGCCGGCCGGGGGGCGAAGAATCGAGTCGACCGGTGGCTACCAGATGACGCGCGTGCCCGCGACCGGCTCCGCCGCCGACTTCATGCCGGGGCGACGAACCTTCCCCTCGCTGCGCGAGGCGGCGGCCCATTGCCGCGGGTGCCAACTGTGGACGCGCGGCACGCAGACGGTGTTCGGCGAGGGGCCGCGACGCGCGCGGGTGATGCTGGTCGGAGAGCAGCCGGGCAACGACGAAGATCTCGCGGGCAAGCCGTTCGTGGGCCCCGCAGGCCGCGTGCTGGATCGGGCGCTGGAGATGGCCGGGATCGCGCGCGGCGACGTGTACGTCACGAACGTCGTCAAGCATTTCAAGTGGGAGCCCAAGGGCAAGCGCCGCATCCACGCGAAGCCGAACCAGACGGAGATCTCGGCGTGCTTGCCGTGGCTCGAAGCCGAGCTCGATCTCGTGAAGCCCACCGTCCTCGCCTGTCTCGGCGCGACCGCGGCGCAGGCGCTGCTCGGGCCGAAGTTCCGAGTCACGAAGCAGCGCGGTGAATGGGTGTCCGCCCGCTGGGCGCCGCGGGTGATGGCGACGGTTCATCCCTCCGCGATCCTGCGCGCCCCTGACGACGCAGGCCGGCACGCGGAGATGGAGCGTTTCGTCGCGGATCTCCGACACATCCCGCCTGTCCTGGCCGCCCGCGCCGCCTGAAACGCGGCGGTATACTCAGGCCCGACATGGTGAGCCTGACCGCGCCTCGGAAAGTCGCGCTCCGGCGCGAGCTGGAAAGCGTCGTCGGTGCGGGCGCGGTCATTTCCGAGCCCGACGAGCTGCTCGTGTACGAGTCGGACGGCTTGACGCTGTTCCGCGCGCTCGCGGACTTCGTCGTCTTTCCAACGTCCGCCGAGCACGTGGCTGCGGTCGTGCGTCTCGCGAATCGCGAGGAGATTCCGTTCGTCGCTCGTGGCGCGGGGACGGGGCTGGCCGGTGGCTGCCTGCCCGCCGAGGGCGGCATCGTCATCTCGCTCATGCGGATGAATCGCGTCCTCGAGGTCGATTATGACAATCAGATCGCGGTGGTCGAGCCGGGGCTGGTGAATCTGCATCTGTCATGGGCCGTCGGACCGCGCGGGTTCTACTACGCGCCGGATCCGTCGAGCCAGCAGGCGTGCACGATCGGCGGAAACATCGCCACGAACTCCGGTGGCCCGCACACGCTCAAGTACGGCGTGACCGTAAACCACGTCCTCGGGCTGGAGGTGGTCCTGCCCGATGGCGAGATCGTGTGGCTCGGCGGCCGCACCCGTGATGCGCTCGGCTACGACATCACCGGCGTCTTCGTCGGCTCGGAGGGCACGTTCGGCATCGCCACGAAGATTGTCGTACGCATTCTCAGGAAGCCACCTGCGGTGAAGACGGTGCTCGCCGTGTTCGATCGCATCGAGCAGGCATCCGTGGCGGTGTCCGCGATCATCGCGCGGGGCCTGGTCCCCGCGGCCGTCGAGATGATCGACCAGCTGACGATCCAGGCGGTGGAGGACGCGTTCGAGTGTGGCTATCCGCGCGACGCTGCGGCGGCGCTACTGATCGAGCTCGACGGGCTCGCGGTAGGCATGGACGCGCAGGCGGAGCGCATCGTGGCGGCGTGTCGAGAGTCGGGGGCACGCGACGTGCGCACCGCGGCCAACGAGGCGGAGCGGCAGCTGCTGTGGAAGGGCCGCAAGTCGGCGTTCGGCGCATACGGCCGCGTCTCACCCGCGTACATGGTGATGGACGGCGTGATTCCGCGCACCAAGCTGCCGTACGTGATCTCGCGCGTGAACGAAATCGTCGCCGCCCACGGACTACGCGTCGGAAATGTGTTCCATGCCGGCGACGGCAATCTGCATCCGAACATCCTCTACGATCCGCGCAAGCCCGGCGAAGAAGCGCGCGTGGTGGCGGCGGGCGCCGAAGTCATGAAAGTCTGCGCCGAGGTCGGCGGCTCGATCTCGGGCGAGCACGGCATCGGACTCGAAAAAGCCGATTTCATGCCGTTCATCTTCTCGGCCGCGGATCTCGCGTTGATGCAGCGTCTCAAGGACGCGTTCAACCCGCGCGGTCTGTGTAATCCCGGCAAGCTCTTCCCCACCCGGAAGTCGTGTATCGAGACAGGCCCGGTGGCGTACCATCCGCACGCCATCGAGACGCAGGGCCTGGCTCAGCGCTTCTGACCGGCCCGTCGTGCCGCTGCTCGACAGACTCCGCGACATCGTCGGGCCGGCGCACGTGGTGACCGGCGTGGAACGATCCCCGTACGTGATCGAAGGCTGCACGCCCGAGGGCGTCGTGTTCCCAGGAACGGTGGATGAGGTCGCGGCGGTCGTCGCGCAGGCGGCGGAAGCGGGCGTCCCGGTGGTGCCGTGGGGTGGCGGCACCGCGATGGCCGTCGGCGTGTCGCCCCTGCGTGCGGGCATCGTGCTCATGCTTACCCGACTGGCCGCGCTCCTCGAGCACGAGCCGGGCGATCTGACGGCGACCGCACAAGCGGGGATCACGTTCGCCGGCCTGCAAGCCCGGCTTCGCGGCCGCGGCCAATGGCTGTCGCTCGATCCGCCGGACGTCGCGCGCGCGACGCTCGGCGGCGTGCTCGCGAGCAATGCCTCGGGACCGCGACGTCATCTCTATGGCACCGCGCGTGACGTCCTGATCGGTGTGGCGGTCGTCACCGCGGACGGCGCCGTGGTGCACGGTGGCGGCAAGGTCGTCAAGAACGTCGCGGGCTACGATCTGCCGAAGCTCTTCGTCGGCTCGTTCGGCACGCTTGGCGTGATCGTCGAGGCGACGGTGAAGCTACGGCCGGTGCCCGAGGAGGAACGACTCGTCTCGGTTTCGTTCGAGCGTTTCGAGGACGCGGGCGCGGCGGTGCGAGCGCTGCTCGGCAGCGAGCTGATTCCCAATGCTCTCGATCTCGTTGATCGGCCATCGGGCGCGGCGGCCGGTCTGTCGTCGGCCGTCGTGACGCTCGTCGTCGGGTTCGACGGCTTGGGCGAGCAAGTGGACTGGCAGGTTCAGCAGCTCGCGAGCCTCGTGGCGCCGTGCGGCGGCGGCAAGCCAGCCATGCTGCCGTCGTCGACGTGGGAGCGCCTGGCGTCGGCCGCGCGCGACGCGTTCGACGAGCGCGCCGCGATCATGACACTGAGCGTCCTGCCGATGGCGGTTGCCGAAACCATCGCGCACGGTACAGACGTCGCGCGCGCACAAGGACTGACCAGCGCGTGGAGCGCCCATGCCGGCGTGGGCTATGTGACCGCCGCGCTGCGCGCCGAAGGCGCCCGCCCCGATTCGACCGCCGTCGTCACGGTGCTACGGCAATGGCGCGAAGCCGCGCACGCGGGCGGCGGGCATGCGTGCGTCGCGTGGGCGCCGCTGCCGGTGAAATCCGCGCTGCCGGTGTGGGACGACGCTGGAGCTGCCGGTCGTGTCATGCAGCGGATCAAAGCGCAGCTCGATCCGCAGAACGTGCTCAACCCCGGACGCTTCGTCGCGGGGATCTGACGAATGGCGGACGCGGCCACCGACACGACGGCACCCTTGGCGCTGCACGGGCTCAGCGTCGAGGGCGTGAACCAGTGTGTGCACTGCGGCCTCTGCCTCGCCTATTGCCCGACGTTTTCCGAGCTCGGGACCGAGATGGACTCGCCGCGCGGCCGCATCTTGCTCGTGAAGTCGCTCGCCGAGGGCCGGATCGGACTGTCGGATCCCACGGTGCGACATCTTTCACTGTGTCTCGACTGCCGCGCCTGCGAAACGGTGTGTCCGGCCGGTGTGCCGTATGGGCGGCTCATCGAGGCCGCGAAGGCCGAGATCGAGCGGCAGCGACCCGGCGGCTGGGCGCGACGTGTGTTCCGATGGCTGAACTTCGGCCTGCTGCTCGGTCATCCGCGGCTGCTCGCGGCCGCGGCCGCGATGCTGCGCCTCTACCAGGCGAGCGGACTGCAGCGTCTCGTGCGCGCAAGCGGCATCGTGCGCGTGCTGCCCGGAACGCTACCCGCGTGGGAAGCGCTACTGCCTCCACTCACGGCGCCGGCGGCGCCTCTTGCACCGTTCACGCCGGCCGAGGGCGCGCGCCGCGGGCGCGTCGCGATCCTCGCCGGCTGCGTGCAGTCAGTCGTGTTCGGCGCTCACAATCAGGCGACGGTGCACGTGCTCGCAAAAAACGGCTGGGATGTCGTGGTGCCGTCCGGGCAGGGGTGCTGTGGTGCGCTGAACGCGCATGGCGGCGATCACGCGCGCGCGCTCGTCATGGCGCGTCGCACGATCGAAGCGTTCGAGGCCGATCCGGTCGATGCGGTCGTCGTCAACACGTCCGGGTGCGGCGCGCACATGAAGGCGTACGGCACCTTGCTCGCCGGCGATCCTGCGTGGGCCGAACGGGCGCGCCGCTTCGCGGCGACCGTGCGCGACATCGCCGAGCTTCTGGCCGAGGCGCCGCTTCGCGGGCCGCTCTCACCGGTGCCGATGACGGTGACATATCACCATCCGTGTCACGTCGTGCACGGACAGAAGATACGCAGCGCCCCGCTCACGCTCCTCGCGCAGATCCCATCCCTGCGCGTCGTCGAGCTACCCGAGTCCGACTGGTGCTGCGGGTCCGCCGGCCTGTACAACCTCACCGAACCCGAGATGGCCGGGCGCCTGCAGCGGCGCAAGGTCCGCCACGTGCTCGGAACGGACGCCTCGGCGGTGATCACGGCAAACCCGGGCTGCATCCTGCAGATCCAGCAGGGCCTCCGCGACGCCGGCTCGGCGGTCCCGGTACTGCACCTCGTCGAAATTCTCGATCGCGCGTATCGGGCGCCCGCGTGAGCACACCCGACGCCACGCCGCGCGAGCACCGCGCCACCGCGCCAAAGCAGGTCGGGTGTTTCGTCCTGACCGTTTCGGACACCAAAACCGCCGAGAGCGACACGAGCGGCGCGCTCATCCGCGAGCTGTTGACCGCCGCCGGTCATCGCGTCGTCGACAGCTGGGTCGTGCGCGACGAGCCCGCCGAGGTGGCTCGGATCGTGCGCGACGCGTGCGCGCGCGACGGCGTGGATGCGGTCGTCCTGACCGGCGGCACCGGGATCACGTCACGCGACTCGACGTACGAAGCGGTGGACGCGCTGCTCGACAAGCGCCTCCCTGGCTTCGGGGAGCTGTTCCGGATGCTCTCGTTCCAGGAGATTGGCCCCGCGGCCATGCTGAGTCGTGCGCAGCTCGGGCTCCATGCGCGACGTATCGTGGTGTCGCTACCCGGCTCCCCCCAGGCATGCCGACTTGCGCTGGAAAAACTGCTGATTCCCGAGCTCGGACACCTGCTGCGCGAGGCGAGTCGATAGCGAGCCGCGCTATACTGCTGTCCGCACAACCAAGGAGGTCGCTGCTTTATGCCCGCGCGGTTGCGGCTCGTCGCCTTGCTCGCGCTCGTCACGCTGGCCGCCGGCTGCGCGCGCTCGACGAGTCGAGAGTCCGTACAGCTGTGGCGTGAGGCGCCGACCGTCGCGGCCGCACCCGAGCTCACGCGCTTCAACGATCTCCTCGCCGATCTCGCCGATCGGCTGAAGCCCGCGCTCGTGCACGTGCGCGTGCGTCGCGGCGCTTCGATGTCGAAGGACGAGGACGCGCCGGGCGAGCCGCGACGCTCCACGGGGTCGGGATTCATCATCGAGCCCAACGGGCTCATCGTGACGAACGCCCACGTCGTCGAGCACGCCGAGTGGATTCAGGTCCGCCTCGCCGACGGCCGTCGCTTCAGCGGCCGCACGGTCGGGCTCGACAGCCGCGTGGATCTCGCGCTCGTTCGCATCGACGCCGCGGGATTGCCGGTCTTGCCGCTCGGCGACTCGAACCGCATGCGCGTGGGCGAGTTCGTGCTGGCGCTCGGCCACCCCTTCGGTCTCGAGCAGTCGGTCTCGTTCGGCATCGTGAGCCGCAAAGGTGCGCCACTGACGGTGGCCGCGCCCGGCTTCGATTTCATTCAGACCGACGCGGCGATCAACCCTGGTAACTCCGGCGGGCCGCTCGTCAACATGGCCGGGCAGGTGATCGGCGTCAACAGCATGGCCGCGCGCAACGGCTCGATCGGCTTCGCGATCCCCTCGAACCTCGTGAAGCTGCTCGTTCCGCAGCTCGCGAACAAAGGCAAGGTCGAGTGGGGCTGGCTCGGGGTGTCGATTGCCGAGGTCACCGACGAGGACGTGCCACGGCTGAAGCTCCGCGAAGCACGCGGCGTGCTCGTGCGCGGCGTCATGCCGGGCGAGCCGGCGGCGCTGGGCGGCGTGAAGGCGGACGACGTTCTCGTTGCCGTGGACGGCACGCGCCTGGAGAGCCCGCGCGATCTGCAGCGCGTCGTCTCTTCGACGCCGGTCGGCAAGCGCGTACGTCTCGTGCTGCTTCGTGAGGGCCGCGAGACCGAGGTCGAGGTCACGATCGGCCTCTACAAGGAACGAGAGCTGCGCGACCCGGACGCCCCGCCGTCGCCCCACGACAAAGACGCACCCAAGGAGTCGCCGAAAGACGCGCCGAAGGAGAAGTGATCAGGCGCGGGCGCGCGGCGCCGCCAAGGCCGCGAGCGTCGCGCGTACCCAGGGCGAGTCGAGCGACGGCACCGGCGCATACGTGATCGTGCCGGTGATCCGGGCGCCCGCTTCCCAGTCGGCGGCGACGTCCTCCGTCACCTCTTCGACGCCGAGCAAGAAGTAGCCAAGCGAATCGGCTCCCGGGACGTCGAGCGGGCCGTCCACCGTGCGCGTCTTCACGTACACGACCGCCTCGGGCTCGATGATCAGCAATGTCCCCGCGCCGCGCTCCGCGAGATTCCGCGCGCTGCTGCTGGACGCCTGCATGACCACGCCGATTGTCGCGGAATCGTACGCGCGCGCCTCCAGGTAGCTGAGGAGCATGGCATGCGGACGCCCTTCGCGATCGACGGTGACGAAGGGCAGCGCCACGCCGATCCGTGCTCGCAGATCGCGCTGCGACAGGCGGTCCAGGAGTGGCGCGGGCAGTCGGGCCCCAAGAGAACGAGCCATGACGCGAGCGTAGCATCCGCGCCGAATCGACACGGCCGCCATACCGGGATGGGCACAGCGGCACGCAGTGTCGGGGCAGGGCCGCAAAGCCCGCCAATATCGCGACGCCACGCTCTGGTCCTACGCTTGCACTCGTGGCGTAGCACGGCCCGCTTCGGGCCGGCCCTTCGCTCAGGGGGACGGCCTCATGGAACGCCTGCAGTGGTGGCTGCTGCTCTTGTCCGCGGTGATGTTCTCGATGTCCGGGTGCGCGAGCGTGCGAGAGTGGCGCCAGACGGCGTTCCGTGAATGGGAACAGCACCCCGCGCACTTCGCGTCGGCGCACCACATGACGTTTTCGCTGAAGCCGCACCGTACCGCGGCGAGTGTTACGGAAGCCGACCGGGCGGCCGCGGAACGGGAGGACTGGTGGGGGCGTGAGGTGCCAGCCACGGGCGCGATCATGGTCGCGGATGCGTCCTCGACGGGTTCGATCCCCCCAATGGCCTCGACGTCAGTCATCGCCGCGCGATCGACCGCGGCGACCGACTCCGCTGTGCCGACGGGTTCGGCAGCCATGTCGGCTTCGGGTTCGGCGACGATCTCCGCCCCGGCCGAAGTGATCGATGTGGCGGGCCGCTGGCGTGGTCGTTGGGTGGCGAACGGCGCGTGGGGTGAGCGCCGCGAAAGCGACGCCGAGATGATTTTCGAGCAGTCCGGCGCCGCCGGTACGACGCAGATGGTGCTGGCCGACACGACCGCGGCGACAGGGGTACCGGAGATCGTGCGGCATTTCGGCGCGCTCGGCACGCCGATGAACTTCCGCATCGCGAAGGGGCAGCTGCTCGCGCGCTTCGAGAACGGACCCGCGGTGGCAGTACGGCTCACGCGGGTGGGCGACCGGCTCTACGGCCGTATCGACCTGTCGCCGTCGTTCTTCATGGTCCTCGAACGCCAGTAACCGGCGCGGTGCCGTCGGCCCGCCGCACGGGCGCTGCCCGCGGCTGCGCGCGTGACCGGCGGCGCCGCGTACTGAGGGCTCGCTAG
>JBKOUQ010000173.1:0-6056 GCA_046723475.1 Candidatus Methylomirabilota bacterium | reverse complement strand
AATCGTGTACGCCGAGACCTGGACGGTGTCGATGGGAACGCCCACCGTCGAGGCATGGACAACCGCCATCGTGCTACACCAGCTCGCGCACCTTGTCGGACAGCACCGTGAGCGCGATGCGCTCGCGGTTCGGCTCGCCACGCATGAGTGATTTGGCGAAGTGCGCGGCCTGGCTGACCGTAATCTTCGGTGGCATCGGCGGCTCGAACGGATCGACCACGCCCTCGATCACCACCGGGCCCGGCGTGGCGAGCGCTTCGTCGAGGACGCGCCCGCACTCGGCGGGATCCTCGATGCGGAAGCCGCGTCCACCGCAGGCCTCCGCGAACTTGGCGAAGTCGATGGGGTGCAGCTCGCACCCGTATTCCGGGTTGCCGAGGAACACCATCTGCTCCCACTTGATCTGGCCAAGCGTGTTGTTCTTGACGATCACGACCTTGACGGGCAGCTGGTATTTCACGCACGTCGCGAACTCGGCCATGAGCATCGAAAAGCCGCCGTCGCCGACGAACGCGACGCACTGCCGGTTCGGATACGCGATCTGTGCGGCGATCGCATACGGAAGCCCGGGCGCCATCGTCGCCAGGTTGCCGGACAGCGAATGCAGCTGACCGCGCCGCGCAGGAATGTGTCGCGCCCACCACGTCGCGATGGTGCCGCTGTCGCACGCGACCACGGCGTCGTCACGCAGGCGGATGCCCAGCTCGCGGGCGAGGACCTGGGGCTTCATCGGACGATCGGTCCGCATCCCTTGCTCGTCCATGAGCTCGCGCCAATGCGTCATGCCCTTCTGCGCCTTTTCGAGGAAGCCGCGATCGGTCTGGCGCCGCAGGAGCGGCAGTAGCGCCGCGAGCGTGCGACGGCTGTCGCCGACCAACCCCACCTCGACGGGATACCGGAGGCCGATCCGCATCGGATCGAGCTCGATCTGCACGCCGCGGGCCTGACCCGGCTTGGGCAGGAACTCGATGTAGGGGAACGAGCTGCCGACGATCAGCAGCGTGTCGCATTCCTCCATCGCGTCCTGCGACGGCCGCGTGCCGAGCAGACCGATCGGACCCGTCGTGTACGGGCTGTCGTCGGGCACGCACGCCTTGCCGAGGAGCGCCTTGATGATCGGCGCGCCGAGAGCCTCGGCGACGCGCTCGAGCTCGTCGGTCGCCTGCAGCGCGCCGCGTCCCGCGAGGATGGCGACGCGCGTGCCGGCGTTCAGCACGTCGGCCGCGTGGCGCAACGAGTCGTCGGCGGGCAGCCGCGCGCTCCGCGCCTCGACGTCCGAGGTGTGCCCCGCGATGTTGCGCTTGCTGCGGCCCTGGCCGGCGTCCATGTCCTGCACGTCGACCGGGAACGTGATGTGCGCGACGCCGCGGTAGGCGAGTGCGGTGCGGCACGCCAGGTCGGCGACGCCCTCCACGTGCGTCGGCCCCATGATCCGTTCGTTGTATTTGGCGACGTCCATGAACAGACGATCGAGCGCGACGTCCTGCTGCGTGTGCGTCCCGATGAGGTCGTGGTACGCCATTCCGGTGATCGCCAGCACGGGCTGACCGTCGAGGTTCGCATCGTACAGGCCGTTCAGCAGATGAATGCCGCCGGGGCCCGAGGTTGCGAGGCAGCACCCGAGGCGTCCCGTGAACTTCGCGTAGCCGCACGCCATGAACGCCGCCGCTTCTTCGTGGCGGACCTGCACGAAGCGCACGCGCTCGCGCCGCGTGCGCAGCGCTTCCATGATTCCATTGATACCGTCGCCGGGGAGACCGAAGACGACGTCGACGCCCCAGTCGTGAATCGTGTCGATGAGTACGTCCGCCGCAGTTTGACCCATGCCTTCACTCCTTCATTCGAGACCACGAATAGCGGTGCATCGCACATGCCCGTGATGCGATACGCAGCGGGCGCCCGCGTCGCGTGGCACCTCGCGCAGCGCGCCCGTTCTCGTCGCGCGACGGCCGCGAATGTAGAAACTTCTGAACGAATCACAACGCCCCGGCTCTCACAGGGCACCGCACACGGCGCACGGTCTCCGCGCGGCGAGGCGTCGATGCGCGGCATGTGGGCATCGGATTTGCGTTTACCGGGGGGCATGAAGACGAATGCACATGGAGCGCTCGGCGAATCGACGCGCACGTCGCCAGAGGTCGTGGTCATTACCGGCGCATCGGCGGGCGTGGGGCGCGCCACGGTGCAGCGCTTTGCGCGCGACGGTGCGCGCATCGGTCTGCTTGCGCGCGGTCGTGCCGGGCTCGAAGGCGCGCGGCGCGACGTCGAGCGCGCGGGCGGGCAGGCGCTCGTGCTGCCCACGGACGTCGCGGATGATGCGCAGGTCGAGGCGGCCGCTGACGCGGTCGAGCGCGCGTTCGGACCCATCGACGTGTGGGTCAACAACGCGATGGCGTCCGTGTTCTCGCCGGTGAAGGAGATGACGCCCGACGAATTCAAGCGCGTCACGGAGGTCACGTACCTGGGGACGGTGTACGGCACGCTGGCCGCGCTGCGGCGGATGCTGCCGCGCGATCGCGGTCACATCGTGCAGGTCGGCTCGGCGTTGGCGTATCGCGGTATCCCGCTGCAGGCCGCCTACTGCGGCGCCAAACATGCGATCCAGGGCTTCATGGACTCGCTGCGGGCCGAGCTGCTGCACGACGGCAGCCGCGTGCAGGTGACGATGGTCCAGATGCCGGCCCTGAACACGCCGCAGTTCGGCTGGGTCAAGAGCCGCTTGCCGCGGAAGGCGCAGCCGGTGCCGCCGATCTTCCAGCCGGAAGTCGCCGCCGACGCGATCCACTGGGCCGCGCATCACGAACGCCGCGAGATGTACGTCGGCTTGCCGACCGCGGTCGCGATCATGGGCAACAAGGTCGCGCCGAACGTCGGCGATCACTATCTCGCCCGGACGGGCTACGACTCGCAGCAGACGGACAGTCCACGCCGCCCGGACTACCGCGACAATCTCTGGGAGCCCGTCGATGCCGAGCAGGATTACGGAGCGCACGGCGCGTTCGATGCGCGCGCCACCGATCACAGCGTTCAGCTGCAGCTGAGCATGCATCGCGGCTGGCTCGCGCTGGCGGGCCTCGGCCTGGCCGGCTTCGCGTGGCTGCTGTCCGGCGCGCAACGGGGATGACGCGCAACGCCCAGGCCGTCGAAGGGCATGTGCCTCAGGGCCCGGCGCGCGGGCGGCGGCACGGCGCGTTTTCGCCGACGGCGAGCATCGCGCGTGCGATCGTCATCAAGGACGGGGATCTCTTCTTTCTGAGCGCGCGCGACGGCGAGGTGCCTGCGGGTGCCCACGGCCTCGGCCTCTACTACCACGACTGCCGCTACCTGAACCGGTACGAGCTGCGGCTCGCCGGGTGTCGAGCGACGCCGCTGGCCGCGACCGGAACCGAGGGCTTCCGCTCGATCATCGAGCTGACGAACCCGGAGCTCCGCATCGGCGGCGACCGGATCCCCGAGGAAAACATCGGACTCAAATGCGAGCGCACCGTCGATGGCACGAAGCTCGCGCTGCGCGAGCGCATCGTCATTCAGAATTTCGGGCTCGATCACATCGACTTGCCCGTCTCGCTCACCTGGGACGCCGGCTTCGAGGACGTGTTCTCCGTGCGCGGCATGGTCGCCGAGCGGCGTGGCACGCTCGAGCGCCCGACCTGGACACGGGGTGTGCTGGCGTTCGCGTACGCCGGGGCCGATGGCGTGCGTCGCACGCTGGACGTCCACGTGACGCCTGCGCCGGCCCGTACGGACGGGACGACGGCCGAGGTCCACGTCAGCGTCGAGGCGGGGCAGACGGCGGAGATCGTGACGACGCTCGCGTTGCACGAGTCGGCAAGCGATGACATCGACGAGCCGCGCGGCGACCGCGCGGCGAGCGCGGCGGACGTGGGCCACGGGCTCGACGACGCGTGCGCCCGCTGGCTCGCGGGCCATCCCGAGCTGCGCACGCCGAGCGTGCTGTTGCAGACGCTGGTGCAGCGCTCGCTGCGTGACCTGCACGCGCTACGCACCGAGCAGCGTGGGCACGCGTTCTTCGCGGCGGGCGTGCCCTGGTACGTCGCACTGTTCGGGCGCGACGCGATCATCGCGGCGCTCGAGACGCTGGCCTGGGACCCTTCGATCGCCGAGCAGACGCTGCGACTGCTCGCCACGTACCAGGGCCGCCGGGTCGATGCCTGGCGCGAGGAGCAGCCGGGCAAGATCCTGCACGAGCTGCGCGTCGGCGAGATGGCGCGGGTCGGCGAGATCCCACAAACGCCGTACTACGGCTCGATCGACGCGACCCCGCTGTTTCTCATTCTGCTCGCGCGCCATGCCGCCTGGACGGGCACGCTCCGCGTGTTCCACGACCTGCGTACCCACGTCGACGCGGCGCTCGACTGGATGGATCAAGCCATTGACCGGCGCGCCGGCGGCTACATCGCGTATACGGGGTCGACGGTCAAGGGTCTCGCCAATCAGGGATGGAAAGACTCGGGCGACAGCGTCGTGAACCGCGACGGCACGCTCGCGCGGCCGCCGATCGCGCTCGCCGAGGTGCAGGGATACGCGTACTTCGCGCAGCGCGCGATCGCCGACCTCTACGAGCGCGCGGGGGACGAGACGCGTGCGAGCGCGCTGCGATACGCGGCCGACGAGCTACGCGGGCGGTTCAACCGAGAGTTCTGGGTCGACGCGATCGGGACGTACGCGCTCGCACTACAGCAGGACGGCGCACCCGCCGCCGTCGTCGCATCCAACGCCGGGCAGGTGCTGTGGACCGGGATCGCGGACCCGGCCAAGGCCGCGGGCGTCGTCGCGCGGTTGATGCGGGACGACATGTTTTCGGGATGGGGCGTCCGCACGCTCTCGAGTCGCGAGCGGCGCTACAACCCCATCGGCTACCACGTCGGGACCGTGTGGCCTCACGACAACGCGCTGATCGCGGCGGGGTTTCGGCGCTACGGCTTCGACACCGAGGCGTTGCGCGTGCTCGACGGTATCCTCGCCGCGGCGATGCACTTCGAGCATCAGCGCCTGCCCGAGGTTTTCGCGGGCTTCACACGGCAAGAGTACGAGGCGCCCGTGCACTATCCCGTCGCGTGTCATCCGCAGGCGTGGGCCGCCGGCGCGGTCCCATACTTGCTCGAGACGTGCCTGGGGCTCGTCCCGGACGCGTTCGAGCGACGGTTGTCGGTCGTGCGGCCGGTCTTGCCCGACTACGTGAGCACGCTCGAGATCCACCGCCTCCGCATCGGGGACGCCTCGGCGGATCTGCGATTCGAGCGCGGCCCCGACGGCATGCTGGCGGCGAAGACGCTGCGCGTGGACGGGCCGCTCGAGGTTGTCACCGAGACCGCGGCGTGACGCCACCGGACTGGAGCTTCAACCCGTCGGCGTGGCGCGAGCGCCGCGTCGTCGTCGCGGCCGCGTTGATGGGATTCGCCATCGCGGTGTATCTGACGCTCTATCAGCTCGGCGTGGTGCGTGACATCTGGGATCCGGTGTTCGGCGCCGCCTCGAGCGCGGCCGTTCTACATTCGCCGCTCTCCGCGACACTGCCCGTGCCCGACGCCGCGCTCGGAGCCTTCGGCTATCTGGTCGAGACCATCACCGCTGTCGCGGGCGGCGAAGATCGCTGGTGGCGACATCCGTGGCTCGTACTGACGTACGGCGCCACCGTTGTCGCGCTCGGCATGGCGAGTACCACGCTCGTGATGCTGCAGCCATTGATGGCGCGCGCATGGTGCGCGCCGTGCCTCCTGTCCGCCGTCATTTCCGTGAATCTCATCGGCCCGGCGCTTGCCGAGACGCTCGCGGCGCTCCAACACACCCGGCGCGCGGCCAGCCGCGGCGTGCCGCTGCTCCGCGCGCTCGGCGGCGCCGGCAACCGGGAGCGCGCCGCGTGAGGCCCGACGCACTCGCCGCCTGGGCGCACATCCTGATCGCGCTGCTCGCGGCCTGGCTGATTGCCGCACCCGCCGCGCTCGGGTACGGCGGCCCTCTGCGCACCTGTCTCTTATACACATCTGACGCTGCCGACGACAATCGGCTGGTGGTGGTGGGGGTGGTGGGGGGGG
>JBKOUQ010000068.1:0-13478 GCA_046723475.1 Candidatus Methylomirabilota bacterium | reverse complement strand
TGAAAAGGGCCTACCGCAACCTCGCGCGGGCCCACCACCCCGACAAGAACCCCGGGGACAAGCGGGCCGAAGAGCGCTTCAAGGAGATCACCGAGGCGTATACGGTCCTGTCCGATCCCGACAAGCGCGCCCACTACGACCGCTTCGGCAGCGCGCCGGGCGCCGGGCCCGGCGGCGGCTTCGAGGGTGGCTTCGGCACGCTGTTCGAAGACATCTTCGAGAACTTCTTCTCGGGCGCCGGCGGCGGCCGGCGCGGCCGCACGCGCGCCATGCGCGGCGAGGATCTTCAGTACGAGCTCAAGATCACGCTCGAGGATGCCGCGGCAGGTCTGGAGACGAAGATCCAGATTCCGCGACTGGTTCGGTGCGAGCGATGCAAGGGCGCGGGCAGCGAGCCCGGCACGCAGAAGACGACCTGCGAGACGTGTCAGGGTCGCGGCGAGGTCCGCATGAGCCACGGCTTTCTGACCGTCGCGCGCCCGTGCCCACGCTGTGCCGGCGAGGGCCAGATCAACAAGAGCCCGTGCCACGACTGTCGCGGCGAGGGCCGCCAGCGTGGCGATCACGTGCTGAACGTGAAGATCCCGCCGGGGATCGACGACGGTATGCAGCTGCGCTTGTCGGGCGAGGGCAGCAGCGGCGTCAACGGCGGCCCCTCCGGCGATCTCTATGTGCTCGTCCGCATTCGCGACCACGCGATCTTCACCCGGCACGGCACTGATCTGTTGGTCGATCTGCCCGTCTCGTTCACACAACTGGCACTCGGGGCAGAGGTCGACGTGCCGATCCTCAACGGGACGGACACGCTGAAGATCCCCGCCGGGAGCCAGCCGCATCAGGTGATTCGACTGCGCGGCAAAGGCATGCCGCGCCTGCGCGAGCGCGGATCGGGCGATGCCTGCTATCGGCTGCTGCTCGAGGTACCGCACAAGCTGACCACGAAGCAACGCGAAGCGCTGGAGGCGTTCGAGGCCGCGTCGAAGGAGCAGCGCGGTCCCCTGGCCGCCGCCTTCATCGAGCGAATGAAGAAGCTGCTCGGCTAACCATGGGTTCCCGTTACTGGGAGCTCACGGTCGCGGTGCCGCCGGACGCGTCCGAAGGGCTGACCAACTTCGTGTGGGAGCTCGGCGCGCTCGGTGTCGTGGAGGAAGAAGCGGGAGACGGCGCCGCGCGACTGCGCGCGTTCTTCCCGGACCTCGCGGACAGCGCCTCGATCGCCCGTGACGTCGACGGCTACCTCGGTGCGCTGCAGGCGCTCGGTTTTCCGCGCGGGGGCGAGGCCGCCGTCACGATCGTCGCCGACACCGACTGGGCCGACGCCTGGCGTGCGCACTTCGCGCCCTTGCCTGTCGGCGCGCGGCTCCTCATCGCACCGCCATGGGAATCGCCGCCGGCCGCCGATGGCCGGCTCGTGTTGACGATCGAGCCAGGCCGCGCGTTCGGTACCGGGCAGCACGGCACCACCGCCGGCTGTCTCGAGCTGCTCGAACGTGTCGTCGAGCACGCGCACCCCGCGCACGCCGTCGATCTCGGCACCGGCTCCGGCATTCTCGCCATTGCGGCTGCGCGCCTCGGCGTGCGCGACGTCCTGGCGATCGACTGCGATCCCGACGCGGTCGGCGCCGCGCGCGCCAATGTCGAGCGCAACGGGCTCGCCGGGCGCGTGCGATGCGAAATCGCGGATGCGACGACGCTCGCGGCGGCGCCCGCGCCGCTCGTGCTCGCGAACCTCCTCGCCGCGGCGCACCGCGCCCTCGCGCCGCGCTATGCGAGCCTGGTCGCGCCGGGCGGCACGCTCGTCGCCGGCGGCTGTCTCGACGGAGAAGCCGCGGTGGTGAGTGCTGACCTCGCCGCACACGGTTTGCGACGAACGACGGCGCGCTCCATTGAAGGGTGGACCGCGCTCGCGTGCGAGCATGCGCCGCTTCGCGATCGCGCCTGAGCGCGTCATCGACGGCCGCGTGACGTTCGATGCGGTCGAGACGCGTCACCTCGCGCGCGTGCTGCGCCTTGGTCCCGGCGACACGGTCGTGGCGAGCGACGGCACGGGGCGCGACTACACCGTCCGCCTCGAAGCCGTCCGGCCCCGTGCCAGCGGTGTCGTCGTCGCCGTCGTCGACGAGGCCGCCGAATCACCGCTGGCGATCACGCTGATCCAAGGTATCCCCAAAGGGGACAAGCTCGAGGCGATCGTGCGTGTGGCCACCGAGCTCGGCGTCGCCCGCATCGTGCCCGCGATCACCGCGCGCACCGTCGTGCGACTGGCCGAGCGCCAGATCCCGGCGCGTCACGCCCGGTGGGAACGAGTGGCGCGCGAGGCCGCCAAGCAGTGCGGCCGCCGTGTCGTACCCGAGGTGGGCGCGCCCACGACGCTCGCACGCGCGCTCGAACAGGAAGCAGACGTCGATCTCGCGTTGTGCCTGTGGGAGCGCGAGACCGCCCCGCTGAACGACGCGCTCGCGCAAGCACGCGCGCCACGCCGCATTGCGCTGCTCGTCGGGCCCGAGGGCGGCCTCGAGCGCGGCGAGGTCGACGCCGCCCGTGCCCGGGGATGGCGCGTCGTCGGGCTCGGCGCACGGACGCTGCGAACAGAAACGGCCGGCCCCGCGATCATCGCCGTGCTGCAATCACGCTGGGGCGATCTCGGGACGACCACGGCAGATGGCGAGGCCAAAGATCGGGTGCCACGTGAATGAGGGGGTTTGGGGGAAGCCGTTAGGGGTCCCCCAATATGACTGACACCAGCGTCGGCTACGAGCAGTTCGAGGTCCAGGCGGACGTCGGCATCCGCGCCTGGGGTCCGACGCGCGCCGCAGCGTTCGCCCAGGCCGCGCTCGGTGTTCTGTCGCTCGTCGCCGATCCCGCCAGCGTCGTGCCGCGCGAGCGCCGCGAGGTGCGCGCGCAAGCCGACAGCGTCGAGACGCTGCTCGTCGCGTGGATCGACGAGTGTCTGTACGTGCACGAGATCGAGGCGTTCGTCGTGTCCCACGTCGACGTGAATGCGTGCTCGGACACCGTCGTGCATGGCTCCTTGCTTGGCGAGCCGCTCGACGTCGCTCGACACCGCCTCGGCACCGTCGTCAAGGGCGCGACGCTTCACGGCGTCTCGGTGGACCGCCGTGACGACCGCCATGAGGTCCGGATCATCGTCGATGTGTAATGTCTCCAAAGTGAGACGCCGGCCCTCAGACGCCGTGTCATCCACGGGACACCGGCGCGACCGATCGATTCGTCGATGCATCCAGCGACCAAATAAAGTCGTGTAGTTGGGTGTCTCACTCGGCGTGGCACTCACGTTGCTCTTATCCCGCACCGGTCATGCGACAGCACACGATCCGCAAGCCGGTGAGCCTCGAAGGTGTGGGGCTTCATTGCGGCAAGACGGTTCGCGTGACGCTCGCTCCCGCCCCGTCCGACACCGGCATCGTGTTCCGGGCAGGTGAGGACGGTGACCCGATCCCGGCGACGCCCGACAGCGTCGTCGACTCGCACTACGCCACCACGATCGGGCGCAACGGGGTCCGCATCCAGACGATCGAGCACCTCATGGCGGCCGCGGCGGGACTCGGCATCGACAATCTCGACGTCCGCGTCGACGGCATTGAATTGCCCGCGGCGGACGGCAGCGCCAAGCCGTTCGTGCAGGTCCTCCTCGCCGCGGGACGAACACCGCAAGCCGCGCGTCAACGACCGCTGCGCATCCCGCACCCGATCGGCGCGGGCGGCGGCGGACGGTGGATTCAGATCGTGCCGGCCGACACGTTCCAAATCTCGTACACGCTCGACAACGATCATCCGGCGATCGGCACGCAGGTCCTCTCGTGGACGCCGACCGAGGACTCGTTCGTCGCGGACTACGCCCCCGCACGCACCTATGGCTTCCTGAAGGATCTGGGCTTCCTCCGTAAGAGCGGACGAGCGCTCGGCGGCTCGCTCGACAACACGATCGTCATCGGCAAGAGCGCCACGCTCAACGGCTTGCGCTACCCCGACGAGTTCGTGCGCCACAAGATTCTGGATCTGATCGGGGATCTCGCGCTGCTCGGCCGTCGTCTCACCGGCCACGTCATCGCGCGCAATGCCGGCCACGCGCTCAACTTCGACCTCGTCGTCGCAATCCAGCACGCGCTCGGCCTCGAGCGACGCGCGGCCATCCGCACGGTGCCTGTCGTCGCCGCAGAGCCCGCCGAGACGCTCGTTCCCGCCCCCGGCCTGGCGATCTCCTGACGATCGCGGGCCCAGGGTGGCCCCGCTGATTCGGCCGAACTGGGGGACACACCCCGGGTAACGCTATAATGTTCCGTCCGCCGTATGAGGCTTCCGAACGCCGTGCGAGTGCCCGGGTTCGCCGCGGCGCTGGCGCTCCTGCTGCTCGCGGGCGGGGCGCCGGCGCGCGCGGACCTCCGCATCAGCAATCTCGATGTCTACCTCAACGACCACGACCTCACCGTCCGTGTCGTCCTGCTGGACGCGATCCCCGCGGCATTCCGCGAGGGCGTGCAGAGCGGCATTCCTGCTCACCTCCGCTTTACCGTCGAGTTGTGGCAGCACAACCGGCTCTGGCGCGACCGGCTGGTGCACAGCGTCTTCATCGAGCGACAGCTCGCCTACAACACCGTGACGAAGGAATACAAAGTCACGGCGTTGAAGGGCGAGCCGAATGCGGCCTACGGGACACGGGATCTGCGCGATGCGCAGCGGATGTTCTCGGAGGTCCGCGCACTCAAGCTCGGATCGGCGGCCGCGCTCACCTCGAGCGAGGTGTTCTACATCCGTGTGCACGCCGAGGCGGCGCTCAACGGTGAGAACACGTTCGTAACCCGGATGGCCGGCACCGCCGAGCAGACGCAGCGGCAGTCGGAGTACCGCACGATCCAGAGGATGCAGTAGCTCATGCCGCTGCTTTCCGACACGAACCGCCGCAAGCGCAACCTGCTCGTGATTCTCGCGTTCCTCGTGCTGCTCGGCGGCCTGTCCGTGTTCGACCTGGGCGCGTTTGCGCCCGACCTGCCCGTCGCCTCGAACATCGTGATCTTCGCGTTGTTCAACCTCAACCTGATCGTCTTCCTGTTGCTCCTCCTGCTGCTGTTCCGCAATCTCGTAAAGCTCGGCTTCGAGCGGCGGCAGAAGGTCATCGGGGCGCGGTTCAAGGCCAAGCTCGTCCTCGCGTTCTTGTCGCTCGCGGTCGCACCGGCCGTGCTGATCTTCATCATCGCGTCGAACTTCATCAACAAATCGATCGAGGGCTGGTTCAAGCCGCAGGTCGAGCGGCCGCTCGACCAGGCGCTGTCGGTCGCGCAGACGTACTACGCCAACCTGGAGCGCATGACGCTCCGTCAGGGGCAGCACGTCGCGCGGACGATCGAGCGCGAAGGCCTTCTGGCCGACGACCGGCGCGAGGCGCTGCGCGCCTATGTCGCCGAGCAGCTCGATCTGCTCTCGATCAGCACGCTGACGGTTCTCGATGCGAGCGGCCGCCCGCTCGTCCACGTCAAGGATCCGCTTCTCGGCGACGTCGCCATGCAGGATGTCGACGCGGCGCCGATCAAGCGCGGACTCGGCGGGCAGGAGCTGACGACGGTGCGCGAGCTCGCCTCGGGCGACCTCATCGAAGCCGTCACACCGATCTGGGTCGGGCGCGGCGGCGAACGTCGGCTGGTGGGGGCGGTCATCGCGGGCACGCACGTCACCGAGCGTCTGGAGTCGAAGGTGCGCGGCATCTCGCAGGCGTTTCGCGAGTACAAGCAGCTCAAGCTCCTGAAGAACCCGATCAAGATCAATTTTATTCTGCTGTTCCTGCTGATGACGCTCATCGTGGTGTTCGGGTTCACCTGGTTCGGGCTCTATCTCGCCCGGGGCATCACTGACCCGATCGCCCAGCTCGCCGAGGGCACGCGGGAGGTCGCCGCGGGGAACCTCGCGTACAAAGTCCAGGCCCGCGCCGACGACGAGATCGGCGTGCTCGTCGATTCGTTCAACCGCATGACCGACGACCTCGCCACCTCCAAGCATCGCCTCGAGGAGGCCTACGTCGACCTGCAGGACAAGCACACGGAGCTGGAGGACCGGCGTCGCTACATCGAGACCGTGCTGGAGGCGATCACCACCGGCGTCGTCTCGCTCGACGCGCTCGGCCGTATCACGACGCTAAACCGCGCCGCCGCGCGCATGTTCGGCGTGTCCGAGGCATCGGCGATCGGCCGCCTGCTCGAGGAGGTCTTCACCGGGCCGGAAGCGCGGGACGTCATCGGCCTCGTCCAGCGCACACGACGGCCGAAGATCGGCACTGTCGCGATTCAGCTGCACATGCGGCGTGGGGGGGCCAACATGTCGCTGCTCACCTCGGCGACCGCGCTGCGAGGACCGGAAGGCGCCTACGACGGCGCCGTCCTCGTCTTCGACGACCTCACCGAGCTGATCAAGGCTCAGCGGTTGGCCGCGTGGCGCGAGGTAGCGCAACGCATCGCCCACGAGATCAAGAACCCGCTGACGCCGATTCAGCTCTCCGCACAGCGGCTTCGCCGGCGGCTGGCGCGCGTGGCCGGCGACGACGCGCAACTCGTGACCGAATGCACGGAAACGATCATTCAGGAGGTGGACGGTCTCAAGCGGCTCGTCGACGAGTTCTCGCGCTTCGCGCGCATGCCCGCGTTCGTGCCGCGTCCCACCGACGTGCGGCCGCTGGTCGACGCGGTCGCGACGCTCTACCGCGAGTCACACCCGCAGTGCAGGATCGTCACGCGGCACGCGGACGATGTGCCGCTGCTCGACGTGGATCCGGATCACATCAAGCGAGCCGTGCTGAACCTGGTCGACAACGCCGTGGAAGCGGTCGGCGCCACCGGCACGGTCATGGTGGAGACCGAGTATCTCCTCGAGCCTCCGCGCGTCCGGCTGGTCGTGGCGGACACCGGTCCCGGCATCCCGAGCGAGGATCGCGACAAGCTGTTCCTGCCGTACTTCTCGACGAAGGTTGCCGGCATGGGTCTCGGACTGCCGATCGTCAGCGAAATCGTCAACGAGCACGGGGGCACGATCCGCGTCGAGGACAACCAGCCGGCGGGGACGCGGTTCATCATCGAGGTCCCGGTGACTCGCGCCCCCGCGCCGGTGGAGGCGTGAGCGTGGCTGGCGAGCACATCCTCGTGGTCGACGACGAGCCGGCGATCCAGGGCACGCTGCGCGCCGTGCTCGAGGACGAAGGGTATCGGGTGACGACGGCCGGCGCCGGCGAAGAAGCCGTCCGGAAGGTGACCGACGAGGCGCCCGATGTCGTGTTCCTCGACATCTGGATGCCCGGAATGGACGGGCTCGACACGCTCGCCGAGCTCAAGCGGGTGCGGCCCGAGGCACCGGTCATCATGATCTCCGGTCACGGGACCATCGAGACGGCGATCAAGGCGACCCGTCTCGGCGCGTACGACTTCATCGAGAAGCCACTGTCGCTCGAAAAGACGCTGGTCAGCGTCACGCGCGCGCTCGAGCACAGCCGCCTCGAGCGCGAGAACGCGGCGCTACGCGCGCGTCTCGACGTACGGACCGAGATCATCGGCGACAGCCCGCCGATGCATGCGCTGCGCGACGCCATCGCGACCGCGGCGCCGAGCAGCGGCCGCGTCCTCATCCACGGCGAAAACGGCAGCGGCAAGGAGCTTGTGGCCCGAGCGATCCACGCGCTGTCCGGACGTCGCGAGGGGCCGTTCGTCGAGGTCAACTGCGCGGCCATTCCGGAGGATTTGATCGAATCCGAGCTGTTCGGACACGAGCGCGGCGCGTTCACCGGCGCGGTGGCGCGGCGGCGCGGCAAGTTCGAGACGGCGGATGGCGGCACGCTGTTCCTCGACGAGATCGGCGACATGAGCCTCAAAACCCAGGCCAAGGTGCTGCGCGCGCTCGAGGAACAGGTGATCGAGCGGGTGGGCGGCCGCGAGCCCATCAAGGTCGATGTGCGCGTCATCGCGGCCTCGAACCGTGATCTGCCCGCGGTCATCGCGCAGGGCGGCTTTCGCGAGGACCTGTACTATCGCCTCAACGTGATTCCGATCGAGGTGCCGCCGCTGCGTGAGCGCCGCGACGACATTCCGCTGCTCGTGGAGCACTTCATCGCGATCTTCTCCGCCGAGAACGGCAAGCGCCTCAAGAGCGTCTCGGGCGAGGCGCTCGCGTACTTCATCGCCTACGACTGGCCCGGCAACGTCCGCGAGCTTCGCAACATGGTCGAGCGCCTCGTGATCATGACGACCGGCGACGTCATAGGCCCGGACGACCTGCCGGCGCCGCTGCGGCCGAAGGACACCGCTCCCGCCGCCGACGGCGGGCGGTCGCTCAAAGACGCGCGTGACGGCTTCGAGCGCGCGTTCATCCTCGCGGAGCTCCGCGCCAACGACTGGAACATGACGCGGACCGCGGAGCGTCTGGGCATCGAGCGCTCGCACCTCTACCGCAAGATCAAGACGTACGGCATCACCCCGCCCAAATAATCACGAGTCGACGTCCTCCCCAATAGCGTGCGCCACGCCGCCGAGACGGGTGGCCGCTGACTGCCTCTGCGTCCGTCCGAGCCTGTGGCACCGCGACGCGCGCCGAGCCCCAGGTCAGGAGACCTGGAATGTGCGCGTCGATACGGCGCCGCCCCGCAACGTCAGCTCCGGCGCAAGGACGGACCATGAGGCAGGAACTGGACAGGACCCGTCGCGCGCGCCACGCCGCCGAGACGGTGGCCGGTGACTGCTCTGCGTCCGTCCGAGCCTGCGGCACCGCGACGCGCGCCGCGCATGCGATCAGGCGACCTGCAGTGCGCGAGTCGACACGCCGCCGGGCGCAACGTAAGCCTCGGCGCGAGGACGGACCGTGAGGCAGGAACCGGACAGGACCCGTCGCGGTGGCGCACGCGACGGGGAGGCGCCGATGGTAGGATCGGCGCGCGATGGCCGTGTTCAACTTCGTGCGACGCTCGTTCTATCGCGACTCCGTCACGCTCATGCGGCTCTCGCGCGACATGGAGATGGTGGCCGGCGTGGCGGCCGCGGCCGCGATGATGGGCACGCCGCACAACCGCGCGCTCCTCGAGCAGGCGGGGCTTCTGGCGTCCGAGGGAGCCGCAGCGCAGCCGGCGGATCTCATCATCGCCGTGGCGGCCGACTCGCCCGCCGCAGCAGAGACCGCACGGACCGCGGCCGAGCGCGTGCTCGACACGACGAAGCCGTTTGTTTCTACCGCGAACGCCGCAGCGCCCCGAACACTGCGATCCGCGCTCACGCTGCTGCCCGGCGCGAACCTCGCGCTGATTTCGGTGCCCGGCGCGTACGCGGCCGCGGAGGCGATGAAGGCGCTGCGCGCGGGCGTGCACGTGATGCTTTTCAGCGACAACGTGCCGGTCGACGCCGAGATCGAGTGCAAGCGCGTCGCACTCGAGCGCGGCCTGCTCTGCATGGGCCCCGACTGCGGCACCGCGATCATCGACGGCGTGCCGCTGGGCTTCGCCAACGCGGTGCCGCGCGGCCGCATCGGAATCGCGGCGGCGTCCGGCACCGGGCTGCAGGAAGTGACGTGTGTCATCGCGCGCGAGGGCGAGGGCGTATCACAGGCGATCGGCGTCGGCGGGCGCGACCTGACCGACGACGTCGGCGGGGCGATGATGTTGCGCGCGCTGGAGATCCTCGGCGCCGATCCGGAGACCGAGGTCGTGGGCGTGGTCGGCAAGCCGCCGGGGCCGCGAGTCGCCCGCCGTCTCGCCGATGCCGTCACGAAGCTCGGCAAACCGTGTATCGCGTGCTTCCCGTCGTGGAAGGGCGCGGACGTGATCGTGCCTCACGTCGCCGCGTCGCTCGAGGACGCCGCGCGCGGCGCCGTCGCACTCGCGCGGGGCACAGCCGCGACTCCGACGACGTTCACGCTGCCCGCCGCGGATGTCGAGCGCATGGTGAGTGCTGCCGTGCACGCGCTGCCGGGAGGCGCGCGCTTCGTCCGCGGCGTGTATTCGGGCGGCACGCTCGCCTACGAAGCCGTCGGCGTGCTCGCGAGCGCGCTGGCGGACGTCGCGCAGTCGCTCACCGAGGCCGGCCCGGGCCATCGCGTGGTGGATCTCGGCGAGGACGTGTTCACGCTCGGCCGTCCGCACCCGATGATCGACGGCCGGGTGCGACGGGAGTGGATCGACAAGGACGGTCGCGACCCGGCGACCGCCGTGCTGCTGCTCGACGTCGTCCTCGGCTACGGGGCGCACGCCGATCCCGCTGGCGAGCTGCTGCCCGCCATTGTGGCGCTGCGTGAGCGCCGGCCGGTCGTCGTCGTCGCAAGCGTGTGCGGCACCGACGCGGATCCGCAGTCGCGGCCGGCCCAGGTGGATCGGCTGCGGCGCGCGGGCGTGCTCGTCATGGACAGCAACGCCCAGGCGGCCCGGCTCGCCGCGATGATCGCTCGGCGAGCCGCCTGATGTCGCTGCTCGGAACGACGCCGCGGGTGATCAACGTCGGGCTCGACCTCTTCGCCGCGACGCTCGCGACGCGAGACGTGCCGACCGTGCACGTCGACTGGCGACCGCCCGCGGGCGGCGAGCCGCACCTCGCCGCGCTGCTGGTCCGGCTGGACGCGCGCCGCGAGGCGATCGAGCGCGCGAACACCGTGGCGCTGGATCGACTGACGTCGGGCGCGCCGTTTCTGATGGACTGTCGTCCCGCCCGCGAGGCGCTCGAGCTGCCTGAGCACACCGTGCTTCATTCCGGCCCGCCGATCGCGTGGGAGCGCATCAGTCAGCCCGTGCAAGCGGCCGTTCTCGGCGCGATCCGCTACGAGGGCTGGGCGGCGAACGACGACGCCGCCCGCCGGCTCGTCGAGCGAGGCACGGTGAAGCTCGAGCCCTGTCACCATCACAGCGCGACGGGGCCGATGGCCGGCGTCGTCACGCCGTCCATGCCCGTGTTCATCGTCGAAAACCGCGCGTTCGGCACGCGCGGCCACGCGACGATCAACGAGGGTCTCGGCAAGGTGCTGCGCTACGGCGGCAACGACGAGAGCGTGCTCGCGCGCCTGCGCTGGCTCGCGACGGAGGCCGGGCCGCTGCTCGGCGCCGGTCTGCGCGCGCTCGGCGGCATCGACCTGCGCGCGCTGATGGCGCAGGCGCTGCGCATGGGCGACGAGATGCACCAGCGAAACCTCGCCGCCACGGCGCTGCTGGCGCGGGCGATGATGCCCGGCATCGCGGGTGTCGGCGGCCGCCATCATGCCGTGGCGCGGCTCGCGGAATTTCTCGCCGGCAACGATCAGTTCTTCCTCAACATCGCGATGGCGGCGGGCAAGTCGATCGTCGAGCCCGCCGCCGGCGTGGCCGATTCGACGTTGGTGACGGTCATGGCGCGCAACGGGACCGACTTCGGCATCCGTGTGTCGGCGTGTGGCGACCGATGGTTCACCGCGCCCGTGAACACGCCGCAGGGCCTGTACTTCCCGGGGTTCGACGCCGGTGACGCCAACCCCGACATGGGGGACAGCGCCATCGTCGAAACCATCGGTCTGGGCGCGTTCGCGATGGTCGCCGCTCCCGCGGTGGCGCGGTTCCTCGGCGCCGGCGGCACCGCCGAGGCCGCGGCGATGACGGCGGAGATGCGCGAGATCTCGATCGGCGAGCATCCGCACTTCCGGATCCCCGCGCTCGACGACGGCGGCGCCCCGGTCGGCATCGATACGCGCCTCGTCGTCGAAACCTCGATCACCCCGATCATCAACACCGGCATCGCGAGCCGCCGCGCGGGTGTCGGCCAGATCGGTGCGGGCATCGTGCGCGCGCCGCTCGGCTGCTTCACGGCCGCGCTGGAGGCCCTCCTCACCGCGTGACGGCCGCGGCCGCCGGACGACTCGTCGGGCGCTTCATCGCCCTGCTGGGCGCGCTCGGCATGCTGGCGTTCGACACGTGGACCCGCATGCTATCCTCCGAACCGCGGAACGCGGCATGACGTCGGTTGATTCACGAACGATCCTCGGTGCGGTCCTCGATGCGCTCGTAGAGCCGGTCCTCGTTACCGATGCGACGGGACGGCTGACATTTGCGAATGCGACGGCCGCCCGGGCGCTGGATGCGTCGCAGGATCTGGGACGGCCCGTGAGCGAGCTGCTCGAGCGGCATCCCGCGCGCACGCCGGACGGCGAGCCGCTCGCGCCCGCCCTGCATCCGATCGTGCGCGCGCTCGCGCATGGCCAGGCGGTCATCGGCGCGGAGCTCACGCTCGAGCTCGAAGGTCGGCCGGCGATCTTTCTCGTCAACACCGTTCCGCTGCGCGACGAGCGCGGTGGCTTCACGGGCACGGTCTCCGTCTTCCACGACGTCACCGGCGCGCGCCAGCTCGAGCGTGAGGCGGCCGAGCACGCGCGCCAGCTGCAAACGCTCGTCGATCTGGTGCACGAGGGCATCTTCATCATCGCGGCCGACGGTGCGCTCCTCTTCACCAACGGACTGGGCCGTGACTTGCTCGGCGACATGCCGCCGGGCGAGCGTCCGGCCGACCGTATCAAACGGCTCGGCATCAGCGAGCTCGATGGCGATCTGATTGCGCCCGAACGGCTGCCGTCAGCACGCGCGCTGCAAGGCGAAACCGTCGCACCTGTCGACGTGCTCATCACCGGCGCGAGCGGAAGGCGACGGCGGGCGCGCGTGCGCGCACATCCGTTGCGGCGCGACGGCGCCATCTATGCCGCCGTCGTCACGTGGCGCGACGTCACCGAGGAGACGCGCGCGCTCGCGGACCTCGATGCGGCGCGCGCGGCCGCCGAGGAGGCCAACCAGCTCAAAGACGACTTCATCGCCGCGCTGTCGCACGAGCTGCGCACGCCGCTGCAGCCGATCCTCGGCTGGACGGAGGTCCTCCGGCGCCATGGCAAGCTCGACGATGTCACGACGCGGGCGATGGAGGTCGTGCACCGCAACATTCGTCAACAGGTCCGACTGGTCGACGACCTGCTCGATCTCTCGCGCATCTTGCACGGCAAGTTCATGCTGCGCTTCGAGACGTTCGACCTGCGCGAGCAGGTCCACGCCGCGGTGGAGGCGTTCGAGGAGCCGGCCGCGCTGAAGCGTGTGCGCCTCGCGGCGACGCTGCCCGACGATCCTCTGGCGATGTGGGGCGACGGCGCGCGGGTGCACCAGATCGTCGCCAATCTGATCGCCAACGCGCTGAAGTTCACGGCGGCTGGCGGGCGTATCGGCGTGCGTCTGGAGGCCCGCGAGCGGCGCGCGGTGATCGAGGTGAACGACACCGGCGAAGGCATCGCCCCGTCGGACCTGCCGATCATCTTCGAGCCGTTTCGCCAGGGACAGCGCGCGACGCGGCGCGGCGGTCTCGGCATCGGGCTCAATCTCGTCCGGCGGCTGACCGAGATGCACGGCGGTACCGTCAGCGTCGCGTCGGCGGGCCTCGGCCACGGCGCCCGCTTCCGCGTCGAGCTGCCGCTGGCGCGGCCCGAGGCGCCGGTCCGCACGCCCGCGC
>JBKOUQ010000270.1:0-36620 GCA_046723475.1 Candidatus Methylomirabilota bacterium | reverse complement strand
CGGAGACCGTCAAGGAGCTTCGCGCCGGCGCGGACCAGCTGCCGCATCACGCGCCCGCGCCGTCGGTCATGGACGCGGTCCTGGCGGCGCTCAGCGCCCTGATCGGCCGACCGTGGCGCCGGCGCCGCGGCTGGCGCGCGGTGTCCAAGGCGACGCGGCCGGGGCGACGCCGCGCGGCCTGAGCCGTCGCCGCGCTCCCGCCGCTGCACTATCATGGCGGCGGAGGGAGACGCGGATGGACGTGGACAGTCTGCTCAAACGGCAGGTAGCGCGCTTCGTCGACCGGCGACCGGACTGGGACGCGTTCGCGGATGCACGCGTCGAAGGCTTCCGCCGCGCGCAGCATCGCTTCATCGGCGCCGGCGCGTCGGGCAAGAGCGACCCGAACGCGATCCCGGCCGAGCACTTCACGCTCAGCATCATGTTCATCCCGCCGGGGCAGGGCAACGCCGCCCACACGCACGAGGTCGAGGAAGTCTTTTTCGTCCTGCGCGGCAAGGTGCTCGTGTTTTTCGAGGACGCGGCCGGCCGGCGCGCGGAGGCGGTGCTCGGCGAGTGGGATTGCGTGTCGGCGCCGGCCAACGTCGTCCACGGCTTCCACAACGTCGGCCTCGAGCCGGCGTACATGCAGGTGATGCTCGGTCGCGCCACCCCGGATCTCATGCGCTATGCCGACGCGGACTTGCAGGCACGCCGCGACGACCATTTGAAGACGCCTACGGCGCGTTGAGGGATGCGATACGCTGGCTCTATGGAGCCACCGAAGGAGTGCAAACACGGACTGAAGCACGGCTGCGTGTATTGCCATGCGCGCCCCAATGCCCGCGCCGCCAACACGGCAACCTCGCGGCCGACCTCCCGCCGGCCGTCGCGCTCGAGCCGCCTGTCAGAGCAAATGAACGACCGTATGACGACTCTCCGGAAGCGACTGCGCGAGCTTCGCGGCGAGACGAGCGGGTAGCCTCCGTCAGCCGCTGAGCGAGGCGATGCGCTCGCGCGTGGCCCTATCGGGCAGAGGCCCGACGCCGGCCGCCATGTTGTCTTCCACATGCAGCCGTCGGCTCGTCGCCGGGATGACGCACGTGACGGCCGGGTGCGCCACGATCCATTTCAAGAACAGCTGCGCCCAGGACGAGCACTGAAGGTCGCGAGCCCACGCCGGCAGCGCATCATCGCGCAACCGCCGGAGTAGCGCGCCCTGCGCGAAGGGCCGGTTCACCAGCACGGCGATGCCGCGGTCTCGCGCCAGCGGCAGCAGCCGCTGCTCCGCCTCGCGCTCGGCCACCGAGTAGTTCAGCTGGACGAAGTCGAGCGACTCGCTGCGCATGACCTGCTCGAGCGCTCCATGGCCGGCCGCGCTGTAATGGGTGACGCCGACATACCGGACGCGGCCCGCCGCTTTCCACTCGCGCAGCGTGGCCAGATGCGTCTGCCAGTCCACCAGGTTGTGGACCTGGAGCAGATCGAGCCGCTTGCCGCCGAGCCGCCGAAGCGAGCGGTCCATCTGCGCCACGCCGGCGGCGCGCCCCGTCGTCCACACCTTGGTCGCGATCCAGAGCGAGTCGCGCACCGCGAGGTCCTTCGCGAGGTCGCCGACCGCGGATTCGGCGGCGCCATACATCGGCGAGCTGTCGACGACGCGCCCGCCGAGCTCCACGAACCGGCCGAGCACCTCACGCTGCGGCCCGCGCGCGATACGATCCTCGACGTCGAAGGCCTGCCACGTGCCGAGCCCCACGACGGGCAGCGTCTCGCCGCTCGACGGAATCGGCCGGCGCAAGAGACTCACTGGGCTCGGAGTCGGATGTCCTCGTACGCGGGGAACGAATACATCGGGATCGCGTTCATCGTGTGCTCGGCGACGCGCGGGCCGATGCCGATGAGGCCGCGCAGATCCATGACGGGTGCGTACATCACGCGATCGATCGTGAGCTGCTGGATGCGATGCAGAATCGTCTCGCGCTTGACGTGGTCGCGCTCGCGCGACTGCTGCATGAACAGCTCGTCGATGTCGGGATAGCCGCCGTACGCGTACGCCCCCTTGCTGTACATGAACGATTCGACGCGACTGGCCGCGTTGCCCGAGTTGCCCACCGCCGTCATGAAGAGCCCGTGCAGCTTCTTTTCCTGCCACGTGGCGTAGAACGCGGCACGCTCCATCAGCCGCATGCGCACGCGGATGCCCGCGGAGTTCAGATTGTTCAACGCGCCCTCGGCCACCGTCGCAAAGCCCGGAATCGGCGTGAACTCGCCGGCGTCGAGGCCGTTGGGATACCCGGCCTCGGCGAGGAGCTGCTTGGCTTTCTGCGGATCGTAGGGATGCGGCGGCACCTGCAGCGCGAAGTCCATCACGCGCGGGACGATGACGCCGGCGGGCGGACAGAAGCCGAGGCAGGCCGCCTCGTTGATCGCTTTGCGATCGAGGGCATAGTTCACGGCCTGGCGCAGCCTCTTGTCGGCCCATGGCGACTTCGGATCCCACTGGTCCGCGAACTCGATCCAGAAGATCGACGCGTGGCGCGTGTCCACGAGCTTGTAGCGCGCGTCGCCCTTGAGCGTCTGCGCCTCCGGCCCGTCGAGGAACAGCGCGTAGTCGGTCTCGCCGCTGCGCAGCATGGCGAGCCGCGTGGTGCTGTCGGGCACGCTCTTGAGGATCAGCTTTTTCACGTATGGCGCGTGACGCCAGTATCCCGGATTTGCCTCGAGCACGATCTCGACGCCGGACCGCTGGCTCGCGAACTTGTACGGACCGGCCCCGACAGGTTTCTGCTTGAACCCATCGGGTCCGACGGACTCGAAGTATTTCTTGGGCAGGACGATGCCCGCGGCGGTCGCCGTCGTGCCGTAGAACGTCATGAAATCCGGCCACGGCTCTTTCAGCGTGAAGCGCACCGTGAGTGGATCGACGACGTCCAGCTTCTGCACGCGCGCGCGGAACTCGCGCGCGCCGGCGCCGTTGTAGCGGTCGAACGAGAACTTCACGTCCTCCGCGCTGATCGGGTCACCGTTGTGGAACTTCAGGCCGCGCTTGAGCTTGAACTCGTAGGTGAGGCCGTCGCGGCTCTCGCTCCACGACTCCGCGAGGCTGGCGCCCATCTTCTGGCCGGGCAGCGGGCGCACGAGCGCATCGTGGATCGCGTACATCACGCCGAACGGCGTGATCTGCGGCGGTGCGGTGGACGGATCGAACCAGCTCGGCGCGATGGTCACGTGAAACGAGACGGTGACCTCGCCGGCGGGCTCGGCGGCCGACGCCGTACCCGCCGCGACCACGAAGGCGGTGATGAGCAGTAGGACGCGAACGATCGTCGCGTGTCGTGTCATGGGCTCGGCCTCCTGAACGCCGGCTACGCTACCACGTCTCGTGATATGCAGTGGACTCATCGCGGGCCCGGGCCTATCGTGCGGGCGACCGGGAGGTGAGTGATCACCACGCCAGGCAATCAATTCCTCGACCGGACGCAACAAGGCGTCGGAACATATCTGTGCGCGCGAGCGGCCTACCGCCATCCCGTCGAGCCCGCGCCCGACGGCACCTACGACTTCATCACCTACTTCGAGTGTGCCGACGCCGACGTGCCGACGTTCCATGCAGTGTGTCGAGCGCTGCGCGATGTGGGGCGCAATCCCGAGTGGCGATTCGTGCGCGAGGGCCCGACGTGGCACGGCCGGCGCGTCGCGTCGGCGGCACAGCTCTTCGCGTAGCGTGGACGGGCCCCGCGATCCGATCGTCGCGGTGACGCATCCCGATCCGTATCCGTACTACCGCGACCTCGTGACGCGCGCACCGATCTATCGCGACGACGCCCTCGGACTGTGGGTGGTGTCGAGCGCCGCCGCCGTCACGGCCGCTCTGACCAGCGAGGTGTGTCGCGTGCGTCCGGCGGGCGAACCCGTACCGGCGGCACTCGTCGGCTCGGCGGCGGGTGAGCTTTTCGCGCGACTGGTACGCATGAACGACGGAACCACCCACGCGATTCTCAAACCCCGCGTCTCCGCCGTCCTCGCGGCCTTCGACGGCACGCTCGTGCTCGAGCATGCGCGCCGGCACGCGCGGGCACTCGCGGAGCGTGGTGGCATCGGGCACCTGATCGTTCGCCTGCCCGTGTACGTGCTCGCCAGCTTGCTCGGCGTCGCCGACGAACGGCTGGAGGATGCCACGCGCTGGACGGCCGACCTCGCGCGCTGCTTTGCGCCGGGGCCCACCTCGGCGCACGTGGCGGCCGGCGCGCTCGCCGCCCGTGAGCTGTGCGCGCTGCTGGCTGCCCGCGGCCGTGACGGTGATGATGTCGCCGTCGCGAACGGGGTCGGCTTTCTGTTCCAGTCGTACGACGCGACGGCCGGGCTGATCGGCAACACGCTGGTCGCGCTCGGGCGGTACCCCGAGGTCTTCGCGCGCGTGATGCGCGATGCGGAGCTCATCGCCGCGGTGGTGCGCGAGGTCGTGCGGTTCGACGCGCCGGTGCAGAACACGCGACGCTTTCTGGCACACGACAGCATGGTCGCGAGCCGGCCCATGAAAGGCGGCGAGGGGATTCTGGTCGTGCTCGCGGCCGCGAACCACGATGCGGCTGCGAACCCGAGCCCCGAGCGATTCGAGCCATTTCGCGCCGAGCGACGCGCGTTCACGTTCGGCGTCGGCCCGCACGCGTGCCCGGGCGAGTCCGTTGCGGTGGCGATCGCGTGCGCCGGCGTCGAGGCGCTGCTCGCCGCCGGCGTCGATCCGGGGCGGCTGGCCGCCGACGTGCGCTACCGGCCGGCGCCGAACGTCCGTATCCCGCTGCTCTGAGCCGCTTGTCGATCCCCTCTTGGTCTGAGGCCGCCTTGTACTGTACGTTCCGCTGGTGATCGGCTACCTGTCCCGGCGATTAGCGTGGGCGCTGCTGTTGCTCGTCGTCATCACGCTCGTCGTGTTCCTCGTCGTGCACCTCTCGGGTGATCCGGCGGCGCTCTACGTCGGACCCGAGGGCACTCAGAAAGACTACGAGATCGTCCGCGCGGCGCTCGGCTTCGACCGCCCGTTGCCGGAGCAGTATGGCCATTTCCTCGTGCGCGCGCTGCACGGCGACTTCGGCCGCTCGCTACGCCACCAGCAGCCGACGCTGCCGCTCGTCCTCGCGCGCGTGCCCGCGACGTTCGAGCTGGCGCTCGTCGCGATGGCGCTCGCCGTGGCGCTGGCGCTGCCGCTCGGCATCGTGTCCGCGCTGCGGCGCAACTCGGTGCTCGACACGCTCGCGATGACGTTCGCCCTCTCTGGCCAGTGCATGCCGACGTTCTGGCTCGGAATTTTGTTGATCCTTGTCTTCGCGGTGCAGCTGCGCTGGGTGCCCGTCTACGGCGGCGAAGGGATGGCCGCGCTCGCGCTGCCGGCGGTCACCCTCGGCGTGTGGGCAATGGCGCGCACGGCGCGGATTACACGCTCGAGCATGCTGGAGGTGCTGCCTCAAGACTTTCTGCGCACGGCGCGAGCCAAGGGCGTGAGCGAGTGGGGTGTCGTCGTGCGCCACGCGCTCCGCAACAGCGCCATCCCGATCGTGACCGCGATCGGGCTCGAGCTTGGCAATCTGCTGGGCGGCGCCGTCATCACCGAGGCGGTCTTCGCGTACCCGGGCGTCGGCCGCCTGGCCGTCGAGGCCGTCGTGAACAAGGACGTCCCGCTGCTACAGGCGGTCGTCGTCACCGTGGCCGCGACGCTACTGTTGCTGAACGCGCTCATCGACATCCTTTATATGGCGCTCGATCCGCGGGTGCGGCTTGCCTAGGAGCCGGCGCATCCGAGGACTGCTCGGCTCGCCCGGCGCCGGGCTCGGTGTGGCGGCGGTGGCGGTGATCGCCCTGTGCGCGTTGCTGCCTGGCGCCCTGGCGCCCGTCGACCCCAACGAGCAGCGCCTGCTCGCGCGCTTCACGCCGCCCACGACGCGCACGCCGGACGGCACGGTCGCCGTGCTCGGGACCGACCAGCTCGGCCGCGACATCCTCAGCCGCGTCATCCACGGCGCGCGCACGTCGGTGCTGATCGGGATGTCTGCGGTGCTCCTGGCCGGCACCCTGGGCACGAGCCTGGGCCTGCTCGCCGGCATCCGCGGCGGTGTCGCCGATCAGCTCATCATGCGAATGGCCGACATGCAGTTCGCGTTGCCCTTCATTCTGCTCGCGATCACGATCATCGGCGTGCTCGGGCCGAGCATCCGCAACATCATCCTGGTGGTCGGGCTCAGCAGCTGGGCCACCTACGCGCGCGTGGTGCGTGCGGAGACGCTGGCGGTGCGCGAGCGCGCGTACGTGGACGCCGCGCGCTCGCTCGGCATGTCCGTGCCGCGCATCGTCGTGCGCCACATCCTGCCGAACGTTAGCGCCTCGCTGATCGTAGTCGCCACCTTCGGCGTGGCCGGCGCCATCCTCACCGAGGCGGGGCTGAGCTTCCTGGGCCTCGGAGTGCCGCTCTCGATTCCCTCGTGGGGCGGCATGCTCGCCGAGGGACGACAGTTCGTCGACACGCGCTACTGGCTCGCGTTGTCACCGGGCGTCGCGCTCTTCGCGACGGTGATGGCGATCAATCTGATCGGCGACGCGCTGCGCGATGCGCTCGACCCGTATGTGCAGACCCGCGGAAGCGTGGACCGCTTCTAGGAGGAGACCATGAGACGCATCGCTCTCGGCATCGCGGCCGCGCTCGTTCAGCTGGCGTCGCTCGCCCACGCGCAGCCCAAGCCCGTCGTCGTCGTCCAGTCGGGTGAGGCGGCCACGCTCGACTGGCACATGCACTGTGACAAGAACGCGCACGAGCCGGATCGCCAGATGTTCGATACTCTGCTGCGCCGCGATCTCAAGACGCTGAAGCTCGAGGGCAACCTTGCGGAGTCGTGGCGGCTCGTCAACGACACGACGTGGCAGTTCAAGCTCCGTCGCGGCATCAAGTTCCACAACGGCGAGCCGTTGGACGCTGCCGCAGTGAAGTTCAGTATCGAGCGCATGCTCAATCCCAAGCAGGGCGCGCCCGGGCGCGCGAGCATCGCGACCATCGATCACGTCGACGTGGTGGACCCGCTGACGGTCAACGTCGTCACGAGTAAGCCGTTCCCGCTGCTGCCCGTGCGCATGAGCCCGGGCCATTGCGGCAGCGTTGCGATCGTGCCGCAGAAGTACCTCGAGCAGGTCGGCGACGCGGGGTTCGCCGTCAAGCCGGTCGGTACCGGTCCGTACAAGTTCGTCGAGTGGGTGAAGGATGAGCGGCTCGTGCTCGAGGCCAACCGCGATTACCACCGTGGCGCGCCGGCCATCGAGCGGCTCGTCTTCCGTCCGATCCCCGAGCTGACCACCCGCGTGGCGGCGCTGCTGTCGGGTCAGGCCGATCTGGTGAGCGACATCCCGCCCGATCAAGTCGCCAAGATCAAGGCTAGTGGCGTCGCGCGCACCGAGGTCAGCACGCTGGGCGGGTTCGTGATCATGGTGAAGATCACGAACTACCTGATGCCGGGACCCTGGCAGGACGTGCGCGTGCGTCGCGCCATCAACTACGCGATCGACATGGACACCATCATCAAGACCGTGCTCGAGGGCCACGGCCAGGCCCTCGGCGTGCCGCTCGAGCGCGAGGCGTTCGGGTTCAATCCGAGCATGAAGTGGTGGGGCTACGATCCCGAGCGTGCGAAGGCGCTGCTGCGGGAGGCCGGCTACGCCAACGGCTTCGAGATGACGCTGCATGCGCCGAATCGGCGCTACATGAACGACATCGAGGTCATGCAGGCCATGGCGGCCATGCTGGCGAAGGTCGGCATCAAGGCCAACGTCCAGGTGTGGGAGCAGAGCGTGTACACGACGAAGTGGCGCAAGCGCGAGCTGTTGCCGGCCTACATGACGGCGTGGGGCGGCGCCGGCGTCTTCGACGGCGACCTGCTGGTCAGCTCGTTGCACAGCAAGTCGGCGCTGGCGATCTACAAGAACGAAGCGCTCGACAAGATCCTCGAGGACGCGCAAGGCACCAACGATCCCGAGAAGCGCCGGGCGCTGTACTTCAAAGCGCAGGAGATCATCTTCGAGGAGGCGCCCATCATCAAGGCCTACCAGCAAGCGCACATCTTCGGCATCAGCAATCGCCTGGACTGGAAGCCGTGGATCGACAACATGCTGTTCCTCTACGACGCGCGGCTGAAGTGATGGCCGACTTCCGGCGTCTCTTCAGCCCGATCGCGATCGGTCACACCACCGCGAAGAACCGTATCGTGTCCACGCCGCACGGGGCGGCGTTCGGCGAGAACGGCAACATCACCGAACGCTACATCCGCTACCACGAAGAGAAGGCGAAGGGCGGGTGCGGCGTCGTCATGATGTTCGGCTCGTCGAGCATCCACCCGAGCTCGATCAACGACTGGGGCGAGGTGAACAACTGGGACGACAGCGTCATTCCACAGTTTCGCCAGATGAGCGAGGCGATTCACCGCCACGGCGCGCTGTGCCTGTCGCAGATCTCGCATCGCGGCCGCCGCGGCCATTCCTGGTATTCGGGCACGCCGCTGTGGGCGCCCTCGGACACGCGCGAGGAGCGCCACCGCGAGTGGCCGCACGTGATGACGAAGGCCGAGATTCGCGAAGTCGTCGACGCGTGGGTGGCGGCCGCGCTGCGGCTCAAGCGAGGCGGCTACGACGGCGCCGACATCCCGCTCTACGGCGGCCACCTGCTCGAAAACTTTCTGTCACCCCTCGCCAACACGCGCACCGATGAGTACGGCGGCAATCTGGACAACCGCCTGCGGCTGCCCACCGAGGTCCTGCGCGCGCTGCGTGAGGGCGTCGGGCGCGACTTCATCATCGGCGTCCGGCACAGCGGCGACCACTTCGTTCCCGGAGGCCTCACGCGCGAGGAGCTGCTGGAGATCGCGCGGCGCCTCGACGCGCTCGGCATCGCGGATTACTGGATGGTGAGCGGGTCCAACACGGAGACGCTGCGCTACGAGGCCGCGGTGACGCCGTCGCATTATCATCCGCACGGCGTCTTCAACGACCTCGCCGCGCTCACGAAGTCGGCCGTGCGCGTGCCCGTCATCGTGGCCGGGCGCGTCGTGACCGCCGAGCAGGCGGAGGCCGCGCTGGCGGGCGGCGTGTGCGATCTGGTCGGCATGACTCGCGCGATGATCGCTGATCCAGAAATGCCGCGTAAAGTGCGCGAGGGACGGCTCGACGATGTCCGCGTCTGCGTCGGTGCCTCGGAGGGCTGCATCGGCCGCCTGCGCCAGGGCAAAGCGATCACGTGCGTGCAGAACCCGGTGATCGGCCGCGAGGCCGAGCTGATGGAGATCCGTCCGGCCGTGACGCCACGGCGCGTGGTCGTGGTCGGCGGCGGCGTCGCCGGCCTCGAGGCCGCGCGTGTTGCCGCGCTGCGCGGGCACCGCACGACGCTGTTCGAGGCGAGGCCCACGCTGGGCGGCCAGGTGCTCGCGATCGCGCGCGCGCCGAAACGCGAGGACTACGCCGCCATCCCCGGCTGGCTGGCGAGCCAGGCGAAGAAAGCCGGCGTCGACATCCGGCTGAACATTGTTGCGTCGGCGCGCGAGGTGCTGGCGCTCGCGCCCGACGCCGTCGTGGTGGCGACCGGCGCGACCCAGCGGGTGCCCGACATTCCCGGCGCGAAGCTGCCGCATGTCGCGAGCACACTCGACGTACTGATGGGCAGCGTCACGCCCGGCCGCCGCATCGTCATTGTCGACGAAGAGGGGTACTTCGCGGCGCCGTCGACGGCGGACTTTCTCGCCGACCGCGGCGCGCAGGTGACGATCGTGTGCCGCTACTTCATGGTCGGCGAGGACATCGACGAGGGCACGCGCTCGGATCTGTACGCCCGCCTGTTCGGGCGCGGGGTGACGCTGTTGCCGATGACTCGGGTCGTGGAGATCTTGCCGCATGCCGTGCGGACGCGGCACACGTTCGCGGACACCGAGGCGGTCATCGAGACGGACATGGTCGTCCTGGCCTTCGGCGGCAAGGCGAACGACGGCCTCGTGCGTGAGCTGGAAGGCAAGGTCGGCGAGCTCAAGGTGATCGGCGACGCCTACTCGCCGCGCCGGGTTCACGACGCGATCCTCGACGGCACGCGTGTGGCGCGCGCGCTGTGAGGGCCGTCAACGGATCGCGGTTGTGGGACACGATCATGGCGTCCGCGCGGATCGGGCCCGGCCGAACGCCGAACGGCCTGCGTCGCCTGGCGTTGACCGACGCGGACCGCGAGATGCGCGATCTCTTCGCGCGCTGGTGTCGCGACGACGGCCTCGCCGTCACCGTCGATCGCATGGGGAACATGTTTGCACGCCGTGCCGGCATCGACGACGCGCTGCCGCCCGTGCTCATCGGTAGCCATCTCGATACCCAGATCGCGGGCGGTCGTTACGACGGCGTCCTCGGCGTGCTCGCGGCACTGGAGGTCGTCCGCACGCTGAACGACGCCGGCGTGCGCACCCGACGGCCAATCGAGATCGTCAACTGGACCAACGAGGAGGGCGCGCGATTCGCCCCGCCGATGCTGGGCTCGGCGGTGTGGGCCGGCGTCCGGACGCTCGAATGGGCGCACGCGCGCACCGACGATGCCGGCTGCACGGTCGGCGCCGAGCTGGAGCGCATCGGGTATGCAGGCAGCGCGCCGGTCGGCGGCCGGACCGTCGATGCCTACTTCGAGCTGCACATCGAGCAGGGCCCGCTCCTCGACGACAAAGGCATTCCGGTCGGCGTCGTGTCCGGCACGTATGGCGTCCGCGGGATGGCGGTGGAGGTGACAGGTGAGACCGCACATTCGGGCCCGACGCCGATGGCGGCCCGGCGCAACGCGCTCGTCGGCGCCGCGATGCTCATCGTCGCCGTCAACGAGATCGGCTTCGCCGCCGCGCCGGACGGCAAGGCGACGACGTCGCGTCTCGAGGTCTGGCCGAACCTGACCGGCATTCTGCCGGACTGGGCGAAAGTCTTCGTCGACGTGCGTCATCCGGATGCTTCGACCGTGGAGCGCATGGCCGCCGACGTCTCGCGCGCGATGCGCGACTGCGCGCAGCGCGCCCAGGTCGACATGCGCATCGTCGAGACGTGGCAGTTCGGGTCGGAGCGGTTCGATCCCGAGCTTGTCAGCCTGATCCGGCGCACCGCCGAACGTCTCGGGTCAGCGTCGCTCGATCTGCCGAGCCAGGCCGGGCACGACGCCTACTATGTCTCGCGCGTCGCGCCGACGGCGATGATCTTCACGCCGTGCGAGCGCGGGATCTCGCACAACGAGAACGAATCCACGCGCCTGGAGGACGTGCTGCCCGGCGTCAACGTGTTGCTGCACGCCGTGCTCGAGCGCGCGAACCGCTGAGCCGGATCTCGCGACGGAGACGTCACGCCTCAAAGCGCGCGGTGTCCGACGCCGCGACGCCGGCGGGGTCGCGGCCGTAGATCCACGCGAACAGCGGCGAAGTCATCAGCGTCGTGACGACGGCCATCAGGACGAGCACGGAAAACAAGGGCGGACGGATGATGCCGTGCTGCAGTCCGATGTTTACGACGATCAGCTCCATCATCCCGCGTGTGTTCATCAGCGTGCCGATGGCGAGCGCCGTCCGCTGGCTCTCGCCTTGCCAGCGCGCCGCCGCCCAGCATGCCACGCCCTTGCCGAGGCACGCCGCGCCCAGCACGGCGATGGCCACGGCGAGCAGCGAGGGCTCGGTGATGAGGTCGAGCCGCGTGTTGAGACCCGAGTACGTGAAGAACATCGGGAGGAGGAACACGACGGCGAACGGCTCGAGCTGGCGCGTCAGCTCACGTGAGAGCACGCCACGCGGCATCGCCACGCCGAGCAAGAAGCCGCCGAACACCGCGTGCAGGCCGATCGCGTCGGTGAGCCAGCCCGCCACGGTGAAGAGGATCAGGACGACGGCGAGCATCGTCGATGTCACCTCGCCCGCGCGCCGCGCCTGGGTTTCGAGGCCGCCGAGCGCGCGTCGCCCGACCGTGAGCATCATGACCGCATAGCCGACCCCGCCGGCGATCGTGGCCGTCGCTGGCACGGCGCCGGCGCCGAAGCTCGCCAGTACGATCGCCAGGACGCACCACGCCGCGGCGTCGTCGATGCAGCCGGCGGCCAGGGCCAGCGTGCCGAGCGTCGTGCCCCTCAAGCCGCGCTCGTGGATGATCCGCGCGAGCACGGGGAACGCGGTGATCGACATCGCCGCGCTGAGGAACAGCATCGCCTCCGCCGTCGTCGTGCGCTCGGCAAACAGTCCGGGGGTGCGCACGAAGACGACTGCCAGGCCGGAGCCCAGCGCACACGGCACCAGCATGCCCGACAGCGAGACGCCGAGTGCGCTGCGGAGGCGTGGTCGGAAGAGCTCCGTCTTGAACTCGACACCAACCAGGAACATGTAAAGGCCCACGCCGAGCTGGGCGCCGACGTAGAGAACCTGGAGCGATTCGCGCGGGAACAGTCGCGCGTGGATGTCCGGCAGAAGGAAACCGAACAAGGACGGACCAAGCAACACGCCGGCCACCATCTCGCCGACGACCTGCGGCTGCCCGAGCCGGCGGCCGATGACGCCGACGAGCCGGCACGTTGCGAGGACGATCGCCATCTGGAGGAAGAACGCGACGGACAGCTGCGCGGCGGTCATCGGCCCATTCTAAGATGCCCGGTGGCATTCGTGGCCGAACCGAGCTACGATCACGCCACCTTCAACGCCAGGAGCGATGCCATGGCCGTGTCGCAAGACCGTCTGATCTCCGGCGACAACCACATCGACCTCACCTACTGCCCGCCGGATCTCTGGTCCTCGCAGGCGCCGGCGAAGTGGAAGCTGCTGGCCCCGCGGGTCGAGGAGCTCGAGGATGGCCTGCACTGGTTCGTCGACGCGCAGGATCGCGGGATGTGGAACGGCGTCGGTCCCGGGTTTCTCAAGTACACGAAGGGCATGTTCGGCCACATCGACGAGATGAAGGAGCTCGGCTTCGAGTGGGGCAACACGCGCGACGTGCGTCCGCGGCCGACCACCGCCGAGCTACGTCTGGCCGATCTCGATCGCGTTGGCGTCGAGGCCGAGGTGGTCTACGGCTGCCTGATGATCAACGATCTCATCGATGCCGCCGACCGTCGCTCGTGGGCGAACAAGATCTACAACGACTGGGCGGCGGATTTCGCGAAACGCTCCGACCCCACGCGCGTGTTCCCGCTGGCGATCATTCCGAACACCGATCCGATCGATGCCGCGGCCGAAGTTCGGCGCTGCGCCAAGATGGGCCTGCGTGGCGGCGACCTGGCGTTCAAGCGCATGAGCCCGCCGCTCTACCACTCGGCATGGTTCGCCCTGTGGGAGGCGGCGGCGGAGTGCCGGTTCCCGATCTCGTTCCACTCGACGGGCTTCAAGGGGCTGCGCGCACCCGACAATCCGGAAATGGAGAAGGAGTTCAATCTGCAGTGGCGGCTGGTGCGATCCGCGCTCTTCCAGCTCGACACGATGGAGGTGCTCGTCTCGCTGCTCGCCTCGGGGGCGTGCGAAAAGTATCCCGACTTCAATTTTGTGCTCGGCGAATCAGGCGTGACGTGGCTGCCGTACGTGTTCGATCGGCTCGACACGGAGTATCACGACCGGGCGCGCGCGCTGAATTTTTCGATGAAGCCGAGCGACTACTTCAAGCGGCAGGGGTTCGTCACGTACCAGCAGGACCAGTATCTGGAGCCGATCATTCCGCTCATCGGCGAGGACAACATTATCTGGGGCGCCGATTACCCGCATCCGGACTGCATCTGGCCGGAATCGCACGCGACGATCGAGAAGAACCTGGCCGCGATCTCGCCTCGGGTGCGCCGCAAGATCGTGTTCGAGAACGTGTGCCGGCTGTACGACCTGCCGCAGCGAAAGCAGGCGCGTTAGCGGCGATTGCCGCGCGCGGCGGTCGTTCTAGCGGCTGCTGCTGCTGCGCAGATGCGACGTCGAGCGCCACGCGCGGACCGGACTCGACCGATCGGCCCGCAGGCGACTCATGTACTGCTGACCGCGCGCAACGGCAGCGGCGATCGTCGGAAACGTGTCGCGCGACTCGTGGAGCGTCTCGCCGGCGTAATTCACGATGCGCCAGCGCCAGTCGGGTCGCTTCGGTGTCGAGAACGCCGTGACTTGCATAGGCAGCTTACCTCCTCGCCTCGAGGCCGCCTCCAATCGGCCGCCCCAATGGGCGCCGGAGAGACTATCACAACCGATGCCGTCGGTGGACGCGAACTGTCGGACCAAAGCTCGGGCACGACGCCGCAGTTTAAGTGGCTGATTTTTATAGCCAGGATGAGTTCGCGGAGCCGGCGTTGACGGTACGCTACCGGACGGGCCACCCTCGGCGGGCTCGATGAGCCAGCCCTCCGCGCGCTTCACGCTGATCACGGCGTCGCGTCTGCTCGACGGCAGCGGCGCTGCCGCGATCGATGCGGGTGCGATGCTGATCGACGGCGAGCACGTTGCGGCGCTCGGTCGCGCGTCCGACGTCCACGCTCCGGCGGGCGCGTCGGTCGACCGACGTGGTTACGGCGCCGCGACGATTATGCCGGGCCTCGTCGACGCGCACACCCATCTGGTCGCGCCCGGCGACGGCACGCTGGGCGACGACATCGCGAAAGAGGATGACGACATCCTGCTGCTGCAAGCGGCGAAGAACGCGCGGACGCTACTGCATTCGGGCGTGACGACGCTGCGCGAGAACGGCGCCAAGGGCAAGGTGGCGTTCTCGCTGCGCGAAGGCGTGCGGCGCAAGCTCGCGCCCGGCCCGCGCATGGTGATCTGTGGCCGGCCGATCGCGATCACCGGTGGGCACATGGGCTACTTCGGCTCCGAGGCGGACGGCGAGGCGCCGGTGCGCGCGGAAGTCCGCAAGCTCCTGAAAGAAGGCGCCGATTACATCAAGATCGTGGCCAGCGGTGGCACCACGCGCACGTCGGACCCCAATCGCGCGTCGTACACCGTGGCCGAGCTCGCGGCGATGACCGACGAAGCGCACCGGCACGGCAAGCTGACCGCCGCCCACTGCACGTCGGCGCAGTCGGTTCAGAACTGCCTCGACGCCGACGTCGATATGATCATTCACTGTATCTTCAACGAGCCCGATGGCACGTATCGATATCGTCCCGATCTCGTGGAGCGGTTGGCGCGCGCGAAGGCATGGGTGAACCCGACGCTCTACGTCCAGAAGGCCGGGATCGAGCGGCAGCAGGAGGCACGAGCGAGAGAGGGGCGGCTCACCGGCGAGCTGGTCGCGCAGCTCGACGCCGCGCGACGTGCGCTCGACATCAAGGTCGATGCGGTGCGGCGGATGAGCGAAGCCGGCGTACGGATGACGGCGGGGTCCGATTCCCCGTGGGGCTGGTATGCGCCCGGCGAGTTCGTGCACGAAATCCACATGCTCGCGCAGGCCGGACTCTCGTACTCCGATGCGATCGTGGCCGGTACGGCAGGCGCCGCCGAGTCGATCGGCGTCGGACCCGCGGCGGGGCGCTTGCTGCCCGGGCGCGTCGCCGACGTGCTGGTCGTGCGCGGCGATCCCACGCGCGAGATCACCGCGCTATGGGACGTGCTCGACGTCTATCAGGCCGGCCGGCGCGTCGAGCGCGGCGTGGCGTAGCTTCTCCCCAGCTAGGAGGAAGCCATGGTGGATTCCGTCTCACTCATCGGGGCCGCGAGCGTGGGCGTCGTCCGGGACGTCCTCCGCGCCGAGATCTCGACGGCAATCGACTCTGCTTCGGCATGGAGTCGAAGAACACCTCCTGAGTCTCAGCCCGCATCGTTCAGATGGCATGCCGCTTCGTGGCGAGCGCCGATCGTGCGCAGCGTCGGCCGCTCGACGCGGCACCGCTCGAACGCGAACGGGCATCGCGGGTGAAACCGACAACCGCTCGGCACGGCGAGCGGGCTCGCCACCTCGCCGCGGGGCACGATGCGCTGGCGTCGGAGCGTCGGATCCGCGACCGGCGCCGCGGACAGCAGCACCTGCGTATACGGATGGCGCGGCTGCTCGTGCAGCGCCGCGCGCGGGCCGATCTCGACGATCTCGCCCAGGTACATCACGGCGACCCGATCCGACATGTGCAGCACCACGTGCAGATCGTGCGAGATGAACAGGTAGGTGAGGCCGAAACGCGCCCGCAGGTCCATGAGCAGGTTCAGTGCCTGCGCCTGTACGGAGACGTCCAGCGCCGAGACGGGCTCATCGGCGACGATCAGGCTCGGCCGTAGCGCCAGCGCCGCCGCGATGCCGATGCGCTGGCGCTGGCCGCCCGACAGCTCGTGCGGATAGCGCTCGGCGACTGTAGCGGCGAGCCCGACGACGTCGAGCAGCTCGCTGACCTGACGGCGCCGCTCGGCGGCGTCGGCGCGCGCGTAGATCGCGAGCGGCTCGCCGATGATCTGTCCCACGCGCATCCGCGGGTTCAGCGACGCGAACGGATCCTGAAACACGATCTGCATCCGCTGGCGCGTGGCCCAGAGGCGTGACGCCGACAGCGCCATCAGGTCGTGTCCCTCGAAGTGCACGCTGCCTGCCGACGGCTCGATCAATCGCAAGATCAGTCGGCCGGTCGTCGATTTGCCGCAACCGGATTCGCCGACGAGGCCGAGCACCTCACCGCGCTCGATCATGAAACTGATGCCGTCCACGGCCCGGACAACGCGCTGGCGTCCGCGAAGCCACGCGCCGCCGACGGTGAATCGCTTCTCGAGCCCGCGCACGTCGACCAGTGGTCCGGCCGTCACACGGGCACCACGGGGCACGCGACCAGATGCCCGGGCTTGCGCTCCACGAGCGCGGGCTCGTCGACGCGACAGCTCGCGATCGCAGATGGGCAGCGCGGCGCAAAGCTGCAGCCGCGACCGGTCACTCGGAGATCCGGCGGCGCGCCCTCGATGGAAGACAGCGGCTGGCCGAAGCGACTCGGATGCGGTAGGCAGCGGAGCAGGCCGAGCGTGTACGGATGGAGCGGCTCGCGGAAAATCGTGTCGACGGGCGCCATCTCGACGATGCGGCCGGCATAGATGATCGCTACGCGATGACACAGCTCCGCCACGACGCCCAGGTCGTGGGTGATGAGCAGGACGGCCATGCCGCGCTCGGCTTGCAGCCGGCGCAGCAGCTCGAGGATCTGCGCCTGAATCGTCACGTCGAGGGCGGTCGTCGGTTCGTCGGCGATGAGCAGCTGTGGTCCGGGCGCCAGGGCGAGCGCGATCATCGCGCGCTGGCGCAAACCGCCGGAGAGCTGATGCGGATACTCGCGCGCGCGCTCGCGCGGCGACGGCATCTGCACGCGTTCGAGCATCTCGACCGCGCGCGTCCACGCCTCGCGCCGAGTGCCGCCGGCGTGGGCCAGCACCGCCGCCGCGATCTGATCGCCGATGGTGAACACGGGATTCAGGGACGTCATCGGCTCCTGGAAGATCATCGCAATGCGCGCCCCACGCACCTCGCGCATCGCCTCCGCGTCCTTGGCGAGCAGATCCTCACCGTCGAGGCGGATGCGACCGCCGACGATCACGCCCGGAGCCGGCACGAGCCGTATGATCGACAGTGACGTCACGCTCTTGCCGCAGCCGGATTCGCCGACGAGCCCCAGCACTTCGCCACGCCCGACCGTGAAGGTGACGCCGTCCACCGCGCGCACGAGCCCGGCGCGGGTGACGAAGTGCGTGCGCAAATCTTCGACCGAGAGCAGCGGGTTGTGCGGCTTGGTCATGAACGACGCGCGAGATGTCGGACGGGTGGCGCGGCGGGCGGGGAGCCCCATGAAGCGAGCCGGGGGACCCCACACCGGGCGGGGGTGGCGAGCTTCATGGGGCTGCCCGCCGCGTCAGGACCCGTCCGACGCCGACTGGTGTCGTTCATGAACAAGGCGGGCAAGACGCCTACACGCGCAGGCGTGGATCGAGTGTGTCGCGCAGCCAGTCGCCGAGCAGGTTCACGGCCAGTACCGTGAGCATGATCGCCAGCCCCGGAAAGGTCGCCAACCACCACGCGGTGGCCACGTAGTTGCGTCCGTCCGACAGCATCCAGCCCCATGTCGGCGTCGGCGGTTGGACGCCCAATCCGAGGAACGACAGCGCGGATTCGTAGATGATCATGAACGCGAGCTCGAGCGTGGCCACGACGATGATCGGCGTGAGTGCGTTCGGCAGCACGTGACGCAGCAGCAGGCGCGCCGCGCGATTGCCGCGGGCGCGCGCGCCGGCCACGAACTCGCGCTCGCGAATCGAGAGCACGTCGGCGCGGACGATGCGCGCGAACTGGACCCAGCGCGTGGCCCCCATGACGAGGATCACATTGAGCAGGCTCGGTCCGAGCGCGAAGACCACGCCCATCGCGAGCAGGATGTACGGAATGGCGAGGAACACGTCCACGACGCGCATGATGAGCGCATCGATGCGGCCGCCGAAGAACCCCGCGAGCAGGCCGAGCGTCACGCCGATCAGGGCCGACACGCTGACCGCGGTGAGGCCGACGACGAGCGATATGCGACCGCCATACAGAATTCGACTCAGGATGTCGCGCCCCAGGTGATCCGTGCCGAGCGGGTGCTCGCGCAGGCCCCGCTCCTGCCACATCGGCGGCCGCAGCCGCTTCATGAGCACCTGGCGGGCGGGATCCCATGGCGCGATCCGCGGCGCCAGGACCGCGGAGGCGCCCATCACGAGCAGCACGGCGAGTCCGAACACGGCGCGGAAGCTCGGGCGACGTCGCGGCCGCGCGGTGGCCGACGCCAGCGCCTCGATCGCGACGCTCATTGCGGGCTCCGCGCGGCGAGCATCACCGCGGGTTCCGCACGTACACGATGCGCGGGTCGAGGTACGTGTACACGAGGTCGACGACGAGGTTGATGACGACGAACGTCGTCGCGAGCACGGCCACGATCGCCTGCACGAGCGGATAGTCGCGGCTGAAGATCGCATCGACGGCCAGGCGGCCGACGCCCGGCCAGGCGAAGATCGTCTCGGTGATGACCGCGCCGCCAAGCAGGATGCCGAACTCGAGCCCGACGATCGTGACCAGCGGAATCGCGGCGTTCTTCAGCGCGTACTTGTACGTCACCAGGAACGGTCGAATGCCCGCCGCGCGCGCGGTGCGCACGTAGTCCTGTGCCAGTACCTCGAGCATGCCGGAGCGCGCCATGCGCGCAATCCGCGCCATAGAAAACGCGCCCAGCGCGGCGGCGGGCAGCACGATCGACAGCACGTTCTCGCGCCCGGCCGCGGGGAACCAGCCGAGCCCGACGGCGAAGACCATGATCAACAGCAGGCCGAGCCAGTAGACGGGCATGGCCTGGCCGAGCAACACGCCGACCGAGCACACGGCGTCGATGACCGAGTTGCGCTTCAGGGCGGCGAGGATCCCCGCGGGCACCGCGACGACGAGGGCGAGCGTGAGGCCGGCGGCGGTGAGCTCGAGCGTGGCGGGCAGGGTCTGGAAGATCAGCGTCAGCGCAGGGAGCTGGTGCTTGAATGACAGCCCGAAGTCGCCGACGACGGCGCGGCCGAGGAAGCGCAGGTACTGCAGGTAGAGCGGATCGTCGAGGCCGAGGAGCGCGCGCAGCTGCCGCACGTCTTCCTCGCGCGCCTCGAGTGGCAGCAACAGTCGCGTCGGATCGCCGGTGAGGTGCAGCAGTCCGAACACGATGACGGACACGCCGAGCAGCACGCCGACGCTCTGTAACAGCCGCCGCGCGACGTACCCGAGCATGACCGCGACCGCGTCTGCTCCGCGCTTAGAACGAGATTTCCGTCAGCCGGATCGACTCGTCGCCCCGCGGCGTCCACTTCAGCCGGTTGTTCACGCCGTAGATGTCCATCTGTTGATAGCCGAAGAGCCACGGGGCGTCGTCGTGGATCAGGCGCAGGAGCTGGCCGTAGAGCTGCTTGCGCTTCTCGACGTTCATCTCCGAGCGCGCCTGGTCCATGAGCTTGTCGACCTCGGGATTGGCGTACTGCGATACCGGCTCTCCGGACTTCAGATTCGGGGTCACCCAGTGGTCGGGCTCCAGGCTCGGTAGGCACCAGCCGTTCATGAAGATGTCTTCCGTCTTGTGATCGAGGACCGTGCGCACGTACGCGCCCCACTCGCCGATGATCTTCACGTTCGTCTTGATCCCGTTCTCGGTGAGCTGTCCCGCCACCGCCTGCGCGATGTCCTTGTCCATCGCCCAGCGTCCATTGGGCGCCTGCAGCGTCAGCGTCAAGTTCGTCTGGCCAGCAGCCGCCAGCAGCTCCTTGGCCTTCGTCGGGTTGTACTCGTAGAGCGGGATGGCGGGATCGTAGCCCCAGACGTTCGGCGGCATCCCCGAATTGATCCGTTTGCCGTTGCCGAGCAGCACGCTGTCGATGATGCCCTGGACGTCGACGGCGTAGTTGATCGCCTGGCGCACGCGTCGGTCAGCGAGCGGACCGCCCTTGATCTGCGCGATGCCGAAGTAGATGATGCGGCAGCTCGGGATCTTTTCCACGCGCACGTTCTTGGTGGCGGCCAACGCCTGCAGTTGATCGGGCGGCACGTTGACGATCAGATCGGCCTGTCCCGTCTGCAGCGCGGCGATGCGAGCACCGAGCTCTGGGATCGGGCGCCACGTCGCGCGCCGCACCGCGGGCTTGCCGCCCCAGTACGCGTCGTTGGCCTCCACGACGATCCGCTCGTTCTTCTGCCACTCCACGAACTTGAATGGCCCCGTGCCCACCGGCTTCAGATTGGCCTGCACGTCTCCGACCTGGGTCACGTACTTGGGCGCCATCTGGTACATCAGCGTCATGCGCGCCGGCATGGCGGGATCGGGCACCTTCGTGTGGAACCGGACGGTCGAGGGATCGACGATCTCGACGCGCTCGATCGTGCTGAACCAGCCCTTCTGCGGCGATTTGAAGTCCGCGCGCTGGATGCGCTCCACCGAGAACTTCACGGCGCTCGCGTCGAACGGCTCGCCGTTGTGGAACTTTACGCCCTGGCGGAGCTTCACCTCCCACACCTTCTCGCTGACGTTCTTGTGCGCGAGCGCGAGGTTGGGGACGAGCTGCAGCGACTTGTCGCGAGTGAACAGCGTGTCGTAGATCGACGTATTGATGACCAGCGTGACGACGTTGTTGGTCATCTGCACATCGAGGAACTCGGCGTCGATGCCCTGCGCGATGGTGACGTCGCGCTCGCCGGCGGCCCACGCGGGCGCCGTGACGAGGATGGCGAGGACGATCACGAGCCAGCGCGTGGTAGCGAGCATGGCGCCTCCTTCGCTGCGGTGAAGTGCGTTCGGGTCGCATCTGCGCGAGAGCGCGCTGATCCTATGTCCCGGACCGGGGAGTGTCAAGGTTCGGAACACGCTATACTCGGGCGCCATGCGGCTGATCATCTACGAACCGTTTCGCTCGCTGTTCTATGCCCCGCAGTTCGTGGCGCTCCACGGCGGCCACTTCGCTGCCGAAGATCTCGACGTGAGCATCGTCACCGCGAGCGCCGGTACGACGACGCCGGCGGCGCTGATCGAGGGCCGCTCGGAGATCGCGCTCGGCGGGATCATGCGCAGTCTGGATCTCGCCGATCGCGGTGGTCCCAATCTCCCGCACTTCGCCGAGGTGAACTCGCGCAACGGGTTCTTCATGCTGTCGCGCGCGCCGCGCCCGCGGTTCGAGTGGCGCGAGCTGGTCGGGGCGACGGTGATCGACTTCGCGGAGGCGCCGACGCCGTGGCAGTGCCTGCTCACGGTGCTGCGCCGGCATGGCGTCGATCCGGCCACGGTCCGCATCGAGCGCACGCTCGCGCTGCCCGACGCGATCGCGGCATTTCGCGCGGGCCGCGGTGACTTCTTGCAGACAGGGCAGCCGTTCACCGAGCAGCTGCTCGCCGACGGCGTCGCGCATCTCGCCGCGTCGATGGGCGAGGCGACCGGCCCCCTGCCGTTTTCGTCGTACATGACCACTGAGAGGTTCTTGCGCGAGCGACGCGACGTCGTCACGCGGTTCACGCGCGCCGTGTACGCGGCGCAGCGCTGGATGGCGCGCGCCGATGCCAAGCAGGTCGCCGACGTGATTGCGCCCGCGTTCGGCGATGTCCCGGCCGACGTTCGCCAGCGCGTGGTGGCCCGCTATTTGGCCCAGGGAACGTGGGCGCAGGATCCGATCATCCGTCAGCCGGGGTACGAATATCTGATGAAGATCTTGCTCGACGGCGGCTTCATCACACGCGCCCACCGTTACGACGAGCTGATCGACACCACGGTGGCCCAGGAGGTCATCGGCTGATGGCGAACGTGATGCTCGCGCGTGTCGCGCTCGGCGCAGGACCGGCCTGGGGCGTCCTGGTCGACGACCGGATCGAGATCGTCGCTGCCGACCGCGGGACGAATGGCGCGTTCCTCGCCTCGCTGCTCCAGCTGCCGCGGCCCGCGCGCCTGCTGACCGAGCGGCGCCGCGCCGCGCAGACGCTGAAGACGGCCGACGTGATGACGGCGCCCTTCGGGGCCGCGGCGCCCCATCTGCTGCCGCCGCTCGATCTGCAGGAGGTGTGGGCGGCGGGCGTCACGTACGAGCGCAGCCGCGTGGCGCGCATGGAGGAGACGGCGGGCGCCGAGGACTTCTACGACAAGGTCTATACGGCCGAGCGTCCCGAGCTCTTCTTCAAGGGCGCGGCCTCGCGCGTGAGTGGCCACAACGGCCCCATTCGCATCCGTCGCGACGCGTCCTGGAACGTGCCCGAGCCGGAAGTGGCCGTGCTCGTCTCCGCGCACGGAGAGATCGCCGGCTACAGCATCGGCAACGACGTGTCGTCGCGAGACATCGAGGGCCAGAACCCGCTCTATCTGCCGCAGGCGAAGATCTATCGCGAGTCGTGCGCGCTCGGGCCCGTGGTCTGGCTCACCGACGACGAGGCGCCGCCCGTGTTCGACATCGCGATCACGATCCAGCGAGCCGGCGCCGTGGCCTGGCAGGGCAAAATCTCGACGTCCGCAATGCGCCGCTCGTTCGCCGACCTCGCCGACTGGCTCGTGCGCGACAACGTCTTCCCCTCCGGTGCGTATCTGCTGACCGGCACCGGGCTCGTGCCCGAGGCGGGATTCTCCCTGGCGCCGGGGGATCGCGTCGCCATCGCGATTCCGCGCATCGGCACGCTCTCGAACACCGTGGTGCAGGGAGGCTAGGCGCGTTCTCCTCGTCCGCATCGTCCGGTCTCGGCCGCGGCTGTTCATCTCGCTCGCGCTCGGCGTCGTCGTTGTCCTGTTTCTCGTTGGCCTGACCGATTGGCGCGCGGCGACGCGCGTGCTCGTCGGTTGGGACGTGTGCGTCGCACTCTATCTCGTGCTGGTCTCCCACGTGATGTCGAGCTGTGGCGTCGAGCAGATCCGTGAGCGCGCGGCCCGCGAAGACGAGGGACAGAAGACGATCCTGGTCTTGACCGTGGCCGCGGCGTTGGCGAGCCTCGGCGCGATCGTGGCCGAGCTCGGCTCGTCGGCCGGCGCCGCGCAGCGGCCAGCGCACGTCGGGCTGGCGGCGCTGACGATTCTGCTCTCCTGGGCGTTCATCCACGCGATGTTTGCGCTGCACTATGCGCACGAGTTCTACGACGACACGGCCGGCGGCGGCATGGCGTTCCCCGGCGGCGAGGCGGAGCCGGACTACTGGGACTTTGTGTACTTCTCGTTCGTGATCGGCATGACGTCGCAGGTCTCGGACGTCGCGGTGACGAGCAAGCAGATCCGCCGCACCGTGGCGGCGCACGGCGTGGTGTCGTTCGTCTTCAACGCGGCGCTGCTGGCGCTGACCGTCAACATCGCCGCCAGCGCGATCTAGGGACCGCGGCGCGGCGCGCGTGACTCGGACGACTCGGCGGTCGAGCCGCGCGCTTGACACGCTCGTCCCGCACCGCATAATCCGATCCCCGATGATGGAATTCAACCTCAGCGTCGATCGCGCGCGGCTGCGGCCGGTGAGCTTCCGCGCCGGCGAGGCGGGCGGGCCGCTGCCGATCGACGAGGAGACAGGAGGACTCGGCGTATGACCGCGATCGATCCCATCTGGGCCGGCGTTGCCGATCTCTCGCGCGCGTTCGCGGCGCGCACGCTGTCACCCGTCGACGTCGTCGACGCGCTGCTCGCGCGCATCAAGGCGCGCGAGCGACTCCATAGCTACATCGCTATCTACGAGTCCGAGGCGCGCCTGGCCGCCGAGGCCGCCGACCGCGCGATCCGGAGCGGTCATCGCGTCGGCCCGTTGCACGGCGTCCCGATCGCGCTCAAGGACCTGGTCGATCTGGAAGGCCGCGTCACGACCGGCGGCTCGAAGGCGTGGATCGATCGCGTGTCGCCGGTGACGGCGACGCTCGCCGAGCGGCTGATCGGCGCCGGCATGATCGTGCTCGGCAAGACGCACACCGTCGAATTCGCGATGGGGTCGTTCGGCACCAACACCCACATGGGGACGCCGTGGAACCCGTGGGACCTCGGCGTGCATCGCACCCCGGGCGGCTCGTCGAGCGGCTCGGGTGTCGCGGTGGCGGCCGGCCTCGCGCCCGTCGCGATCGGCACGGACACGGGCGGCTCGGTGCGGCTGCCCGCCGCGTGGTGCGGCATCGTCGGCCTCAAGGTGACGGCCGGGCGCATCAGTACCTACGGTGTGCTGCCGCTGTCGTTCACGCTCGACACGCCCGGCCCGATGGCGCGCGCGGTGGAGGACGCGGCGCTGATCTTCCGCGTGCTCAATGGTCCCGATCCCAACGATCCGGCGACCCTTGTCTGGACACCGCTCGATCCGCTGCCGACGCTTCGCCGCGGCGTGGGCGGGCTGCGTCTCGCCGTGCTGCCCGACGACGAGCGCATCGGCGTCGACGCCGACGTGCTGGCGGCGTACGACGCATCCGTGAACCGGCTGGCGTCGCTCGGCGCGCAGATCGTGCGCGTGCGGCTGCCGAATCGCTTCAGCGACTACGCCGCGGGCGTCGGCCGCATCATCGGTGCCGAGGGCTATCGCTTCGTCGGCCACCTCGTGGACGACATGAGCCTGCCCATCGATCCCCACGTGCGACCGCGCATCCAGGTGGGGCGGGGCATGTCCGCGCGCGACTATCTGATGACGCTGGCCGAGCGCGAATCTCATCGGCGCGCGTTCGTCGCCGCGCTCGCCGACGCCGACGCGCTACTCACGCCGACGACCCAGACCGCCGCGATTCCGATCGCCAAGGTCGACCAGTCAGGCACGGCGGCGTTCTTCACGCGCGCCGGAAACTATCTGGGCCTGTGTGGGCTCGCGCTGCCGAACGGCTTCACGGCCGACGGTATCCCGACCTCGCTCCAGATCATGTGCCACGCCGGTCGCGAGGATCTGGCGCTGCGGATCGGCTGGGCGTACGAGCAGGCGAGCGAGTGGCGCAACCGCAGGCCACCGGAGCCGCTGGGCTGAGCCTCAGCCAGGCGCCCGGAGCCGCTGCGCTGACGCTCAGACGGACGGCGTCAGCTGAATCGTGAGCGCCGGGTCCTCGGCGGGATCCGTCAGATCGCTCACGAAGATTCGCGGACGCGCTCGTGCTGGCCGAGACGCTCGGTATGCGTCCGCTGGCCGCGCGATGCGAGGAGGCGCTGGGCCGGCTCGCCTGATCAGGCGGTGCGGTGCATCCAGCCGCGGATCATCTGCACGGCCTCGCGCACGCGCTCGTTCGGGCCGGAGAGGCGGAACGCGGCGCCTTCGGTCAGCGTGGTGGTCTCGAGCGCGATCTTCCGCCGCGTGCACCACGTCGCAATCGTCGTAGTCAGGGCGTCGACGTCCCGCCCGAAATAGGCGAAGTCGTAACTCTCGCTTGCGACCGGTCGTGCACGCCGATGAAATGGCATGGCGGGAGGACGGTGGAGCAAACCGAGTGCCGTTTCGGTCCATCGGCAAAGCTCGCGCGTTCGCGTGAGATATGCGCGAACGGACGCGCCGGCTCTGTCATGACGCGGACCGTTGACGTGTCCACCGTCAGCCGGCTGTCATCGCCGCCGTCGCGCGTCGCGGTAGCGAAGGGCACCGCGCCGCGGGCTTGACTTGCTCACGCCAACGCAGTCTCATGGCGGCCACCCGGGAGGAGCCCTCATGCGCGCGGACCGCGTGCTGACGACGATCGACTTCCATACTGCCGGTATCGGCATGCGGCTGCTGACGAGCGGTGTGCCGCGGCTGCCGGGCGCGACGATCGCCGACAAGCGACGCTGGTTTCAGGAGCATCTCGACGATCTGCGCACGGGGCTGGTCCTCGAGCCGCGAGGCCATCGGGGGCTGCTCATCGCGGTGATGACCGAGCCGGTCACGCCGGATGCCGCGTTCGGGCTCTTCTTCATCTATCCCGGCGGCTACTACGTGTCGTGCGGGGAGGGGACGATCGGCGCGGCGACGGTGGCGCTCGAGACGGGGATGGTCGCGCGGCAGGGCGGCGAGACGCAGATCGTGATCGACACGGAGGCGGGCCCGGTGGACACCGTCGCGCGCTCGGATGGCGAGCGCGTGCGCGACGTCACGCTGCGGTGGACGCCGTCGTTCGTCGTCCTCGCCGACCAGGTGGTCGAGGTCGAGAGCGTCGGCGAAGTCCCGCTCGCCATCGCCGTCGGAGTGGGAAATCTTTTCGCCATCGTGGAGGCCGAGCGCCTCGGCATCGCCGTTCGCCGCGAGCAGGTCAAGCGCATCGCCCAGCGCGGAATGGCCGTTCGCGACGCGGTGAACGCGCAGCTGCGCGTCGAAGTTCCGGGCATCGGGAAGACCGCCGTCGACAACGTGCTCGTTCACGAGCTGCCGGACGCGCACGGCGTGTCGCCCAACGCGCTCGTCTGGGGCCCCGGCCAGGTCGACGCCGCACCGTGCGGCTCGGGCACGTGTGCGCGCATGGCGTTGCTGCACCGTCGCGGCCGGCTCGGCGTCGGCGGACGCATCGTCAGCCGTGGCCTGCTCGGCCTCGACTTCACCGGACGGATTGCCGGCGAGACGACCGTGGAGGGGCGCCCGGCGATTCTGCCGGAGATCACCGGGACCTCGTACGTCACCGGTTTCGGCCAGCTCGTGTTCGATCCCGCGGACCCGGTGCGTGCCGGGTACTTGCTCGACGCATGAAAACGCTCGTGCTCGGCGGCGGCGTCGTTGGCGTCACGACCGCGTACTTTCTCTCGCGGGCCGGTCACGACGTGACGCTCATGGAGGAGAAGGACGCGCTCGGGCTCGAAGCGACCGGTGGCAACGCGGGCATCATCGCGCCCGGCCACTCGTTCGCGTGGGCGTCGCCGCGTGCGCCGCGCATGCTCTGGCAATCGCTGCGCGGCGCAGAAACGGCCATCCGCGTGCGGCTCACCGCCGACCCGCGGCTGTACGCGTGGGGCCTGCGCTTTCTTCGCGAGTGCACCTCCGACCGCGCACGCCGCAACACGCTGATCAAGCTCCGGCTGTGCCAGTACAGTCAGGCCGTCATGAAGGACGTCGTCGCGACCGAGCGCATCGAGTATCACGCGATCTCGAACGGGGCGATCTATCTGCACCGTGATCCAGCCGAGCTCGAGGCCGGCATCAAGAAGATGGCGCTGCTCGCCGAGCACGGCCAGAAGCAGGAGATCCTGGACGCGAACGCGCTGGCCCGTCTCGAGCCGGCCTTCGAGCCCGTGAAGTCGAAGATCGCCGGCGCCATCCGCGATCTCGGTGATTCGAGCGGCGACTCACGCGTGTTCTCGGAAAACCTCGCGCGCGTCGCGCGCGACAAGTACGGGCTCACGGTGCGGCTCGGTACGCGCGTGCGCGCGCTGCGCGCGGAGGGCGATCGCATCGATGCCGTGCTCACGAGCGAGGGCACGCTCACCGCGGACAACTACGTGCTGGCACTCGGCGTCGGCGCGCCGGTCATCGCGCGCACGGCGGGGATCAGCCTGCCGATTTATCCCGCCAAGGGCTACTCGTCGACATTCCCGCTCAAGCGCGGGGGGCTGGCGCCGTTGATCTCGGGCGTCGACGAGCAGTGGCTCGTCGGCTGGTCACGGCTGGGGGATCGGCTGCGGCTGACGTCGACGGCGGAGTTCGCGGGCTACGACTGGGGCTGGGCCCCGCGCGATTTCAACAACATCCTGCGCCTGGCGCGCGACCTGTTTCCCGATGCCGCCGACTACGACGCCGGCGAGTATCGCGCGTGTCTGCGGCCCATGACGCCCGACGGACCGCCGATTCTGGGTCTCGGCCGCCACCGCAACCTGTTTCTCAACTGCGGCCACGGTCACATGGGCTGGACGATGGCGTGCGGCACGGCGCGCATCGTCACCGACCTCATGCTCGGGCGCATGCCCGAGCTCGATCTCGGCGGGCTGACCGTCCGGCGCTGAACGGGGAGGGCCTCATGAAGTACGGCGTCGTGCTTCCGATCTGGCAGCTCACGATCGCGGAGGCCGAATCACTCACGCTGCGCGCCGAGACCCTCGGCCTCGACGGCGTGTTCGTGCCGGATCACATCCTCGCGAAGCCCGCCACGACGCAGCACTACGGCGGGCACTGGCCGGATCCGTTCTCGCTGCTGGCGTTTCTCGCCGGGCGCACGCACCGCATCCATCTCGGCGCGAGCGTCATCGTGCTCCCGTACCGCAATGCGCTCGTCGCCGCGAAGGCCGCGGCGACCGTCGATCAGGCCTCCGGCGGGCGCTTCATCTTCGGCGTCGGCGTCGGTTGGGACGAGGCGGAGTTCGACGATCTGCGGCTGGCGTTCCGTGAGCGCGGGCGGCTGAGCGACGATTACCTCCGCGCGATCAAGGCGGCGTGGGCCAGCGACGTCCCCGAGTACCGCGGCGGCTACGTGAGCTTCGGGGGCGCGACGTTCTCGCCGCGCCCGGCGCAGCGACCGCACCCGCCGATCTGGGTCGGCGGCGCACCGGGCGGTGTCTCCGCGCCGGCGGTCCGGCGCGCGGCGGAGCTGGGCGACGCGTGGCACCCGCTGGGACTCGGCCTGGACGCGATCGAGAAGGGCTACGCGACCGTGCGCGACCTGGCGACGCAGCACGGTCGGCGCGGCCGACCCGGACTGGCTCCGCGCAACTTGCTCGATCTCACGGACGCCGCGAAGGGCAGCGGCCGTGCCGCGTTTCAGGGCTCGGTCGACGAAGTGGCCGCCGACGTGCGGCGCGTGCGCTCGCTCGGTGCGGAGTGGATGACGTTCGACCTGCCGCGCGCGGGCGTGCCGGCGATGCTGCGCGCGATGGAGCGGCTCGCCGGCGAGGTCAAGCCCGCCGCGGCGTGACGCTTTGTATCGCGACGCCGAGCGATGCTCGCGCGATCGCCGATCTCGTCCGCCTGGCGTTCGGGGCGCAGTCGCGACCTACGAATCCGCCGTCGGGCGCGCTGAAGGAGACGGCGGACACCGTCCGCGACCATCTGCTCCGTGGCGGCGGTGTGGTCGTCGAGATCGACGGCGCGCTCGTGGGCACGCTCTTGTGGGAAGAGCAGGACGGCGCGCTGTATCTCACGTCTGGCCGTGCATCCCGCACATCGTCGTCGCGGCATCGCGCGGAGGCTGGTAGATCTGGCCGAGCGTGAGGCGCGCCGGCGCGGGCTCCGTCGGATGGCGCTCGGCGTCCGACTGGTGCTGGATGACAACCGCCGGCTGTTCGCGTCGTGTGGATTCGTCGAGACGACGCTCCACCATCACGAGGGCTTCAGCGAGCCGACGTGGGTGGCGATGGAGCGACGGCTGGGGTGAGTCCTGCGCGGTGGACTTGACGGCGGTGGAGGATCACGATGCTGACGATCCTGCTGCACATGACGGTGAAGCCCGGACGCGAGGCTGACTGCGCGAAGATGGCCGCGGAGCTCACCGCGAGCACGCGGGCCGAGGACAAGGGCTGCATCAGCTACACATACTATCGGCGGAGCGATGAACCGCGGTACCTCGTTCTGTTCGAGCAGTGGGCCGATCAAGACTCGCTGAGTGCACACATCTCTCGACTGCAACGGGTGTTGGGCCCGCCCGATGACCAGGAACCGTATCCGCCCGCGCACCACCGGCGTCGGCTCCCGAAGGCCTTTCTCGCTCTCTTTGAGCACACGGAAGTTGCGCGCTACGACCCTATCGTCTAGGCGTGACCGATTCGCGGACGCTATTTCTCGCCGAGGTACGTTTTGCGAACGAGGTCGGAGCGCAGCAGCGCCCCGGCCGCGTCGTGCAGGACGATACGCCCGGTCTGCAGCACATAGCCGCGATGCGCGACCCGCAACGCCATGCGCGCGTTCTGCTCCACGAGCAGAATCGTCGTGCCCTGGCGATTGATGTCCTGCAGGATGCGAAAGATCGTGTCGACGAGAATCGGCGACAAACCCATCGACGGCTCGTCGAGCAGCAGCAGCTCGGGACGCGCCATGAGCGCGCGGCTGATCGCGAGCATCTGCTGCTCGCCGCCCGAGAGCGTCCCGCCCTTCTGTTCGAGCCGCTCGCGCAGTCGCGGAAACAGCGACAGCACGCGCTCGAGATCGGGCGCGATGCCGTCGCGGTCGCGACGTACGAACGCGCCGAGCTCCAGGTTCTCGCGCACGCTCATGCGGGGAAAGATGTGGCGGCCCTCCGGCGATTGGGCGATGCCCAGGCGCACGATGCGGTCGGTCGGCAGGGTCTCCACGCGCGTCCCGTTGAACGTCACGCTGCCGCGCCGCGGCCGCACGAGGCCGAGGATGGTGCGCAGCGTCGTTGTCTTGCCCGCGCCGTTGGCGCCGATGAGGGTGACGATCTCGCCGCGCTCGACCGAGAGTGAGAGCCCGCGCAGCGCGCGGATGTTGCCGTAGTACGCGTGGACGTCGGCGACGTCGAGCACGCTACCCGCGCGGCACGGCGGCCTCCGGCTCGAAGCCGGTGCCGAGGTACGCCTCGATGACGCGCGGATCGCGCTGGATGTCGGCCGGCGGGCCTTCCGCGATGCGCGTCCCGTAGTCGAGCACGGTGATGCGGTCGGAGATCCGCATCACGACCTCCATGTCGTGCTCGATCAGGAGCACGGCCAGCCCGAGCTCGCGGCGCAGGAGGCCGATGAGGTCGGTCAGCGCCTCGGTCTCGCGCGGATTCATGCCGGCGGTCGGCTCGTCGAGCAGCAGCAGCCGCGGCTCGCTCGCCAGCGCGCGCGCGATCTCCAGTCGCCGCTGATTGCCGTACGGCAGGTTGCGGGCGAGGTCGTCGGCTTCATCGCCAAGGCCCACGAACGCGAGCAGCGCGTGCGCGCGCTCGCGCGCGCGGCGCTCTTCGGCGACGACACGCGGCGGACGGAGCACCGCGCCCGCCGCGGTCGCGGTGAGCCGGCAGTGCTCGCCGACGAGCACGTTGTCGAGTGCGGTCATGTGGGCGAAGAGACGGATCGACTGAAACGTGCGCGCGATGCCGCGCGCGACGATGGCGTTGGGTCGCAGGCCCACGAGCTCGGCGCTCTCGAACATGATCTGGCCGGCGTCGGGGCGAACGAGCCCGGTGACGGCGTTGAAGAACGTCGTCTTGCCCGCGCCGTTGGGGCCGATCAGCCCGATGATGCCCGCGCGTGGCACGACGAGATCGATGCCGTTCAGGGCCAGCACGCCGCCGAACGACTTCGTAACACCGCGTACGTCGAGCAGCGCCTCGTTGGGTGCGCCGGCGGCGGCCGCGCGCTCGCGCAGCCAGCCCGGCACGGCGTCGACCCGCGGCGGCGGTGCGGGCGGCGCCAAGGTTGGTTCGTCGACATCGTCACTGCCGGCGGGCGATTGCACGCGACGCCCGGCCAGGCCCTGGGGCCGCAGAATCATGACGAGCACCAGGCCGAGGCCGAAGAAAAACCACCGCCACAGGGTGAGGTCGATCGAGGCGAGCACGGGAACGCCGGTGGCGCGTCCGATCGCTCGGACGGCGAACGTCGTCTGCGACAGGACGACGCGGTCGAACACCGTGATCAGCATGGCGCCGAGCACGACGCCGCCGATGCTGCCGGCGCCGCCGAGGACGACCATACACAGCAGCATGATCGAGACCTGGAACTCGAACGCGCCGGGCGTGATCGCCTGCAGCTTCGCCGCGTAGACCGATCCGGCGAAACCGGAGAACGAGGCGCCGAGCGCGAACGCGAGCAGCTTGGTGGACACCGGGTTCACCCCGCTGCAGTCGGCGGCCGTCTCGTCCTCGCGGATGGCCATCCACGCGCGGCCCAGCCGGGAGTCGCGTAAACGGCGCATCGCCCAGATCGAGAGCACGCCGATGACCAGGATCAGGAAGTAACACGGCAGGGGGTCGGTCTCGTATGACACGCCGGGCAGCTGCGGCCGCCCGACCGGGTTCACGCCGTTCTCGCCGCCGGTGAGGTTCAAGCGCTCGATCGGCCGCCACCCGCCGATCTCGATCGTAACGTCGCCGAGGTTGCGAATGGCGACGGGGATGATCTCGCCGAAGCCGAGCGTGATGATCGCGAGGTAGTCGCCGCGCACGCGCAGCGTCGGCGCGCCGATCACGAGGCCGAGCAGCGCGGAGACCGCGGCCGCCACCCAGATGCACACCCAGAAGCTCCACGCGTGGCCGTAGAGCGGCGAGCCGAGCACGGGCGAGTTCAGCAACCCCATCGCATAGGCGCCGATCGCGAAGAACGCGGCGTAGCCGAGGTCGAGCAGGCCGGCGTAGCCGACGACGATGTTGAGACCGAGCGCCAGCAGGACATAGATCATTCCGTCCGACACCGCGTGGACCGTTTGCAGCCCGAGGACGCGATCGACGAACGGATAGGCGAGCAGGACCACGACGAGCCCGACCGCAACGAGGCCGCGCTTCACGCGCTCACGCCTTGTCCGGCGTCCGCTCGCCGAGCAGCCCGTGCGGCCGGAACACGAGCACGACGATGAGAATGGAGAACACGATGGCGTTGGTCCAGCGCGCGGAGATGTACTGATCGCTCCACGCCGACAGGAAACCGATCACGAGCCCGCCCAGCGCCGCGCCGCTCATGCTCCCGATGCCGCCGAGCACCGCGGCGGTGAACGCGCGCAATCCGGCCTGATAGCCCATCCACCACTGGCCGATGTTGTAGTACATGCCCTGGATCAGCCCGGCCGCGCCGGCGAGCGCCCCGCCGACGAAGAACGTCACGAGGATCGTGCGCTCGACGTCGATGCCCATCGCCTGGGCGGTCTCGCGGTCCTGCGCCGTCGCGCGCATCGCCTTGCCCCACCGCGTCCGCGTGACGAAATAGTGCAGCGCGATCATCAGCGGGATCGTGGCGCCCACGACGAGCACGTCTTTGGTCGTCACGAAGATGGCCGAGTCGATCCCGAACCACTCGCGGAGGATGTCGACCGAGGGAAACACGTCGGGGTACGCGATCGGCGCCGGTCCCTTCCACAGCAGCGCGACGTTCTCCAGCATGAACGACACGCCGATGGCGGTGATGAGCGGCGCGAGTCGCGACGATCGGCGCAACGGCCGGTACGCGACGCGGTCGATGGCGACGTTGAGCGCGGCGGTGCTGAGCATCGTCAGCACGAACACCAGCGGCAACAGCGTGAGGATCTGCCAGCCGGCCAGCGTGCCCTTCACGCCGAGGAGCGTGAACCACGCGAGCGAGACGAACAAGCCCAGCATGAAGACGTCACCGTGGGCGAAGTTGATGAGCTCGATGATGCCGTACACCATCGTGTAGCCGAGCGCGATCAGCGCGAAGACGGCCCCGCGGGTGAGGCCGTTGATGGTCTGCTGAACGAGTACTTCCCAGGCGGTCATATGAACGTGGGGGGCTTCGAACGCCCCCCCAGAGCGGTGGTCACACGCGACTGCCGACGGTTCCCGAGGGGCGCCACGGCTGCGCCGGGGCGCCCCGAGCGTTGGGGGTGTAGGGGGCCATTTCGGGGCCCCCTACTCCAAGATGGTCTCGAACTGGAACTTGCAGCCGACGGGCGTGTCGGCCTTGACGGCCTTGAAGCCGGACATCGTGTCGTAATCGACGTCGCCGTTCTCGTCGAAGCTCCACTTGCCGTTGATGCCCTCGAAGTTCTTCGTCGACGCGATGGCCTTGCGGACGGCCTCGCGTTTGTCGGCGACGTCCTTGGCCTTCTCGATCTGCGGCGCGGCGCGCTTGATCGCGTCGATGATCACGCGCGTCCCCTCGGCGGCGTACAGCGCGTACGAGGTCGGCTCTTTGCCGAACTTCGACTTGTAGGTCTCGTACGTCTTGGCGCCGACGCCGCGCATCTTCTCGAACGGCAGCCCCGCGAACGTCACGCGCATGTCGGTCGCGAGCGCCGCGTCGCACGTGGCGCCCTTGAGCAGCTCCTCCTCGAGCAGCCCATCCGGGCCCATGAAGCGCGTACGCGGGGCCGTCAGTCCGACTTCCTTCATCTGCCGGATGATCACCTGGGCGCCCGTCTCGATGACGCCGCCGAGGTACACGAGATCGGCGCCCGAGGCGCGCACTTTCGTGAGCACGGGCTTCTGGTCCGGTTGCTTCCAGTCGATCCCTTCGTTGGCGACCACGGTTAGGCCGATCTTCTTGGCGGTCGCCTCGAACACGTCGGCGATGCCCTTGCCGTAGAGCTCCTGGTCGTTGAGCACGTAGGCCTTCTTCACGCCCATGCGCTTCGCCCACTTCGCGCCGACGGCGCCCTGGATGTCGTCAGCGGGAATCGGCCGGAAGTAGTTTACGAAGCCGCCCGGGCGATAGATCTCGGGCTCGCCCGGCGCGGCCCCGCGCTTCTTGGTCAGCCCGGGGTACGTGTTGGCCGGCGTCATCTGCGCCATGTGCGCGCGATTCGTGATGGGGATCGAGACTTTGGCCGCGCCGGAGTTGTACGTGCCGATGTACACGATCGCGAGCGGGTCGGCGACGGCCTTGTTCGCGTTCTCCGCTTCGACGGCGCCGTCCCACTTGCCGGTCTGCGGCGAGGCGTCGTCCAGGTTCACGACCTCCAGGCAGTAGCCGGCCACGGCGCCGTTCGTCTCGGAGACCGCGAGATCGACGCCGTTCTTCATGCCCGTGCCCTCGGGCAGCATCGCGCCCTGCATGGGCCACGACGTGTACAGACGCAGCTTGCCCTTGGGGCACGATTGCGCGGCGGCGTTGCCGCCGGCGGCGAGGGCGCAGAGCACGACGAGGGCGGTGAGAATGCGTGAAAGTCTCATGACTGTTCCTCCGATCGGGCGCACGATCGTGATGGTGGGCGGTATGAGACTATGCCGGCGGAGGCATTGTCAAATGGCACGACCGCACGTCATCTATCAGGCGAAGCCCGGCTCCGCGCTCGAGGTGGACCGTGCCTTCTATGCGCGTGTCGGCGATCCTGCCGGTAAACGGACGCTGGTCGATCGCTTCGTCATCCCGCGGCGCTCGGGGCGCGCGTGGCCGGTGCGCGCGGGCCAGCTCTTTCGTGTCGTCGCCATCGAGGGGCCGCAGGTGGCCGACCTGAACGTTTGGAACCTCGTGAACCCACGCGAGCGCTTCTGGGCCTCGCGCTCGCGTCAGCTGCACCAGGCCCATGTCAGCACGTTCGACCGGCTGTGGTCGTGCCTGCCGTATCTCAGACCGATGCTCACGATCACGGCGGACACCGTGGGGTACGGCCGTGACGAGGATGGCGCCGGGTGTCACGATCTGCTCGGCACACGGTGCGATCCGTACGTGCACAAGCTGCTGAACAGCGAGGACTTCGATCTCTGCTGCCACTCCAACCTCGTGCGTGCGGTGGCACCCTACCGGCTGACCGAGCTCGACGTGCACGACGTGCTGAACGTGTTCCAGGTGACCGGGCTCACCGCGGAGGGCAAGTACTTCACGAAGCCGAGCCCCGCGAAAGCGGGTGACTTCATCGAATTCTTCGCCGAGCAGGATGTGCTGGCGGCGCTGTCGGTGTGTCCGCACGGCGATATGTCGGCGCCGGTGTGGGGAGCGGCGGGCGGTGATCGTGTCGACATTTGCCGCCCGCTCGCGATCGAGGTCTGGCAGCCGGCGGCGGAGCTGCTCGCCGGGTGGAGCCCGCCGGCGCCCGCGGACTACCGCGGCGGCCACGGGTTCTCCGCGCGATGAGCCTCGTCACGATTCCGGCGCGCCGTGGAAAAGCGGCGCGCGTACGCGCGGGGCAGATGGTGCGTGTGGTCAATACGCACGGCACCCAGGTGGTCGATGCGTGGGCGTTCAACGCGCAGGACCCGACCGAGTGGATGGCGATGGAGGCCAGCCGCGCGTGGTTCATGAAGCTCGCGGCCGCCGTCGGCGACTCGTTCGTCACCAACCGGCGCCGCCGCATCCTCACCCTCGTCGAGGACACGTCGCGCTGCGCGCACGACACCCTGATGGCGCCGTGCGATCCGGACCGCTACGGCCTGCTCGGCGTGACGGGATATCACGACAACTGTCGCGACAACCTGCACGCCGGGCTCGCCGAGCTCGGCGTCAAAATCCCCGCGACGCCGCCGTCGCTGAACCTGTTCATGAACATCCCGTGGACGGCGGATGGGCAGCTGGCGTGGGGCGAGCCGGTGTCCACGCCGGGCAGCTATGCGCTGTTCCGCGCCGACATGGACCTGATCGTCGCGTTCTCCGCGTGTCCGCAAGACATCCTGCCGATCAACGGGCTCACCGGTCGGACGACGGAAGCGCACTTCAGCATCGAGTAATGCAGCGGCGGGTCTTCATCGCCGGGGCA
>JBKOUQ010000090.1:0-8912 GCA_046723475.1 Candidatus Methylomirabilota bacterium | reverse complement strand
TGCTGGCCGGGCCGTACCGCATCCCGAACATCGAGGTGACGTTCGACAGCGTCTACACGCACCGCGTGCCCGTGACGCCGTATCGCGGCGCGGGCCAGCCGCAGGCCGTGTTCGTCATCGAGCGTGTCATGGATCTGATCGTGCGCGAGACGAGCCGCGATCGCGTCGCCGTACGCTTCGCCAATCTGGTGCAGCCCGGCGACATGCCGTACGACGTCGGGCTCCCGAACTATCGCGGCTCGGGCAACGTCGTGTACGACAGCGGCGACTACCCGGCCGTGCTGCGCCGCGCGCTCGAGATGTCGGAGTACGAGCGGCTCGTCAAGGAATGCGTGCGCGCGCGTCAGCAGGGCCGTCGGCTCGGCGTCGGTCTCGCGTGCTACGTCGAGCTGACCGGCGTCGGGCCGTTCGAGGGCGCTACCGTGCGCGCGGATGCCGCCGGGCGCATCACCGTGTTCACCGGCGTGCCGTCGCAGGGGCAGGGGCTCGAGACCACGCTGGCGCAAGTGGCCGCCGACGAGCTCGGCGTCACGCCCGATGAGGTCAGCGTGATCGGCGGCGACACGCTCGGCATCCCGCAAGGCATCGGCACATTCGCCAGCCGCGCCGCCGTCGTCGGCGGCACCGCCGTCGCGCTCGCCGCACGCTCGCTCCGTGCGAAGTGCGTGCATCTCGCGGCGCAGGCGCTCGGCATCCCGGAGGACGAGGTGCAGCAGCACGGCAAAGTCTTTGCGTGGCGTCGGGACGCTGCGCGATCGATCGAGCTCGGCCGGCTCGCCTCCGCGGCCGCCGTGGCGCCCGCGCCGAGCGGCGTGCCGCCCGGGCTCGAAGCCACGCATTACTTCCAGCCGCCGGACATCGCGTATTCCAGCGGTGCCTGCGTCGCGCTCGCCGAGGTCGATGCCGAGACGGGCCGCGTGCGCATCGCCGGTTACTGGATGGCCCACGACAGCGGCCGCCTGATCAATCCGACGATCGTCGAGGGCCAGCTGCACGGCGCGATCGCGCTGGGGCTGGAGAGCGCGCTGTTCGAGCAAATTCGCCACGACGCCGCTGGCCAGCGCCTGGACGCCTCGTTCATGGACTACGCGCTGCCGCGCAGCGACGACGTTCCGTCCCTGGCGATCGACCATCTCGAGACGCCGTCGCCGCTGAACCCGCTGGGCCTCAAGGGCGTGGGGGAGTCCGGCACGTTGCCCGTGGCGGCGGTGGTGGCCTCCGCGGTGGAGGATGCGCTCGGCATAAGGGTCGACAGCATGCCGATCACACCGACGGCGCTGAGGCGGCTCATCCAGATCTGAATAAGCATCGCAGGCGTTGGATGATCCGCTCGTCCGCAGCGACTTGGCTCAATCTCGTTCGCCACATCACACCGCAACGCTCCCCAGGAGACCGCGACGACGCGCCGCCGGGCTATTCAATCTTGGATAGTCGACGGCTGCATCGGCCATAGTACCGCGAGCATTCACGAGCCGCGGTTTTCCGACATGTTACGCGCGACTCCGTGGCCGGGCTGACGCTTGGCCGACGACATGCAGCTGCGGCACCGCCATGAAGACCGCGAGGCGCGAAATATGAGCCAGGGAGAGGTGGTTCCCGGGCATGCGGCGGTGCTCGCCGTACTGCTCCGCGAACGACCTACATGTCTCGACTGCACCGCCGCTGCGCTGGGCCTGAGCGTTTCTCACGTCAATCAATACCTCATCGTCATTGGCGCGGCGTTACCGCTCGTTCGCCTCGATGATGAGCACTGCCGCTGTTGTGGCGAAATCCGTTCGGTCTTCTCGATTCGCTCGTCGCCGAAATTGATCACCGAGACGTACGAGACGTATGTGCCCTGGACACCAACCGCTCGATAGCATCCCTGCCGCGACCTGGAGCGACGCGGCTGACGCTAAACGCCGGCAACGAATGCCGGGCATCGCAGCGCTAAAAGTCTCGGAGGAGTTCTCAATGCCAAGGCCAGCATCGACGAAAGTCGAGATATGCCGAATCTGCGGCGGCGCGCCGCGGCAATGTCCTCGGCATGCCGATCCGCCAGTCAGGTGGTGTCCCCCGGCCTCGGCCGCCAATGCGCTGACACATGCCGATTGGACGAGGCTCGGCTGGTCGGCGTATTCCCTTACCGCCGCTGCGCGCCGCGGTCCTCGCCGACGTAACAGCAGCTACTGATCACTCGCAGCGCGATCGCCTAGACGCACAGCCAAGGAGGCGACGCGATGGCACCGCACCGTACAGCTTGTGCGGCACAGCGACTCTAGCCGTATAGTGACCCTATGGGTCGGCGGGTGACCGCCTTTGCGCTCGTCGTATCGGTGTCGCTCATCTTCACGACGCCCGTCCGCGGCGCAATGCGCGAAACGCACGGGGTTCGCGGCGAATCTCACGGTGCTCGCGTGCACGGCGGCGCGCTCGGTAGCCGCTCCCACCACCACGGCTTCCAGCAGTCCGGCTGCTGCTTCGGCCCAGTAGCCGTGGGTCAAGCGTTCCTGGGGCTGGCCGTCAGCGAACCGTCTTACACCTCTACCGATCTGATGTATGCCGACGCCCCCGACACGCCTGCTTCGAATCAGCGAACGGTCACGTTCGCTCCACCAGTCTTCTGCTACGTCGGGGGTTGCTATCGACTTCGCGGCGATGGCGGTCGCGTTCCCTATCAGTGGGTCTGGGTGCCGGCCGTCGCCGGGGAGTGGACGGGGACTCCACCAGCCCCGCCACCTTTGCCCGCGGGGACGCGATAGCCGCGTTGCCGCTCGACGTTGCGCGCACAGGTGCTGCAACGCCGGCCCGCGGCGGCGACCGCGCGTTTCGGCAATACCCGAGATCCGACTCGAGAAGCTTGAGCGAGCGACACTCGGGCAGCGCTGGACGCGATCCCGATAATCGCCGAGCTACTTCGGTGTCGTGCTCAGCGGCACAGTCGTCGTGACGTTCAGCCGGCAGATCACCCTTTCAGCGCGCCGAACGTGAGCCCGCGCACGATGTGCTTCTGCACCAGGAACGCCATCGCCAGCACGGGCAGCGTGATGATCGAGGACGCGGCCGTCAGCCCGCCCCAGTTCAGCGAGTCGTACGACACGAAGTTGAAGATCGCGACCGGCAGCGTGCGCGTGCTGTTGCCGGCGAGGATCAGCGAAAAGATGAAGTTGTTCCACGAGGCGATGATGCCGAGGATGGCGGTGGACACGATGCCGGGCCGCGCCAACGGCAGCGCGATGCGCCGGAACACGCCGAGCACGGTGCACCCGTCGATGAGGCCCGCTTCCTCGAGATCGCGCGGAACGTCTTCGAAGAAGCTGACGAGCACCCAGATCACGAGCGGCAGCACCACGACCATGTGCGCCAGCATGACGGCGGGATACGTGTCGACCATGCGCAGCTTGGAGAAGAGGATGAACCACGGAATCAGAAAGGCGATGCCCGGCGCCATGCGGGCCGTGAGCAGCAGCATTCCGAGCCCCGTCTGCCGGTAGCGGGCGATGCCGTAGGCGGCAGGCACGCCGAGCACGAGGCTGAGGCCTGTCGAGCCGAGCGCGATGATGAGGCTGTTGACCGTGAATTTCAGGAAGTCGTTCCGGACGAAGACGTTCGTGTAGTTGTCGAGGGTGGGCCGAAACCACCAGCGCGGCGGGTACGCCATGAACTCCGCCTGCGTCTTGAACGAGCCCATCACCATCCAGGCGAACGGAAAGACCAGCACGCCGAGCGAGCCGAGCAGCAGGAGCCAGAACGCCGCCGCCCGCAGCGCGCGAGACCTCACATGAGCGCTCACACCGCGCTCCGCCGCACGCAAAGCAGCAGCAGGCTCGCGCCGAGCACGATCGAGAAGAAGATCACGATGAGCGCCGAGGCGTACCCGAGGTGCAGATACTTGAAGCTCGTCTGAAACACGTAGAGGTTGAGCGTCTCGGACGCGAATCCCGGCCCGCCCTCGGTCATCACGTAGACGATGTCGAAGATCTTCAGCGCGTCGATCGTGCGGAAGAGCGCGGCCACCACGATCGTCGAGCGCATGAGCGGCAGCGTCACGTGCCAGACGACCTGCCAGCCCGAGGCACCGTCCACCAGCGCGGACTCGAACGGCTCGGCGGGCAGCGACGACAGCCCGGCCAGCAGGATCAGGGTGATCATCGGCGTCCACATCCACGTCTCGACGAGCAGCAGCGAGGCGATGACGGTGCGCGGGCTCGCCACCCACGCGCTCGCCGGCAGCCCGAGCGATCGCAGGAAGTAGTTCAGCACGCCGATGGTCGGGCTCATCATCGTCATCCACACGAGCGCCATCGCGACGGGCGTGGCGATCATCGGCAGCAGAAAGATCGTCCGCGCCAGCCCGCGGCCGGGGAAGCGCCGGATGAGGAGATGCGCGATGCCGAAGCCGAAGCCCACGCTGAGGATGACCGAGCCGATCGTGAACTCGAGCGTGCGTACGAGCGCGGGCCAGAAGCGCTCGTCCTCCGTGAGCAGCGCCAGGTAATTCTTGAGCCCGACGAACGCCGGGCCGACGACGCTGGAGGCATACCATTCGTGCAGCGACAGGTATGCGGTGTAGGCGAGGGGAAACGCCATGAGCGCGACCATGGCGGCGACGGCGGGCGCCGGCAGGATCCAGCGCAGGTTGCGATCGACCCAGCGCTCGACGATGTTACTGCGTCTTCTTGATGATCTCGGCCACCGTCTTTTGCGCTTTCTCGGCCGCCGCCTTCACGTCCTGACCCTCGATGGCCGCGACGATCGCGGCGCCGATCGCGTCGCGCGTCTCCGGCACCGCGACCACGAGCGGGTTCGCCTGGTTCGGATAGCCGTCCGCGAGCGCGCCCTGGAACGAGCTGAGCCAGTCCTTCGGCAACGCGGCCTGGAACGTCGCGCTGTCCCAGACCGACTTGCGAGCGAGCGGGATCTTCAGCTTGGCCTGCCGCGCCACCATCTCCTTCGACGTCGCCCACTGGATGAAATACCAGGCCGCTTCTTTGTTCTTCGACTGCGCCGCGATGGAGATCGCCCACGAGATGATCGGCGTGTGGCTGCCGGCCGGCCCGCGCGGCACGCGCGCGTATCCGACCTGGCCGACGACTTTCGACTTCTTCGGATCCTCGAACGTCGACACGCCGAGGCTGGATTCGGTCGCCAGCGCGACGCGGCCTTGCGAGACGAGGTCGTAGACCTCGTACACGTGCACGTTGACGGCTCCGGGCGGTCCGTACTCACGCAGCATCCGGCCGTACAGGTCGAGGCCCTTCACCGCCGCCGGTGAGGTGAGCTGCGGCTGGTTGTCCTTGTCGAGCCACTGACCGCCGAAATTGAAGATGTACGGCGCGAGCGTGTACACCGCGGCCGAGCGCTTGCCGCGCGTCACGTAGCCGTAGAAGTTGTTCGCCTTGTCGGTCAGCTTCTTCGCCGCGGCCTCGAGCTCGTCCATCGTCTGCGGAACGGCGATGCCCTTGGCCTGCAGCAGGTCCTTTCGGTAATAGAGAAGCTGCACTTCCGGGTAGAGCGGCACGCCGATCAGCGTGTTGTTCAGCGTCGCGATCTGGCGCGTGTTCGGAAAGAAGTCGTCGAACGCGAATTGCGGGTTCGTCAGCGACGCATTGTCGAGGTACTTCTGCAGCGGCTCGTACCAGCCGGCCTTCATGAACCGCAAGCCATCCCAGGACGTGAGACTCATGAAGCCGTCGACGCTGCCGGATCCGGACACCAGCTCGACGGCGAGCTTCTGGCGAAACTGATCCTCGGGGAAAATTTCCCACGCGACCTTGATGCCCGTGAGCTGCTCGAACTCCGCCGTCGCGGGACGGATGATCTCGTTGGTCCAGTCGTGGCTGTTGACCAGGAACCTGATCTGCTTTCCCGCGTACCGCTTCCAGTCGAATTGCCCCTGCGCGCCCGCGGGCGGTGTCGACCCGATGGAGGTGAACGACACGATCGTGAGTATCACGGCGAGCACTGCAGCGACGACGACCAGGCGTCTGTGCATGGGGGCCTCCGAAAAGGGGGCCCATGATTACACGTTCGGGCGTCGCGCCTCAAGCGCCCGCGCTGAGTTCGCGGGCGATCCGCCCGAACTCGTGCGCTCGCGCGGACGACAAGCGCGGAATCTTCGGCGTTTCTTCGCACGGGCGGTGTGGCACATCCATTGCGCTGTCGCCGGCGGGCGCAGAACACTTCAGTGATTTGGAGGAGGACGCAATGACGACCACCCGACGCCGCCGGACCGCCACCCTTCGAGTCGGATTCTGCATGCTCGTGGCGCTCACCGCGCTCGGTGCGATGGCGGTCACGATCCACGCGTCCGCTGTACGCGCGACGCACGCGACGCGACCGCCAATGACACCGCCGCCACCTGCGTCGATCTCCGACGTGGACAGCGCTCTTTCACGCGGCGATGTCAGTGGCGCCGTGGCCGCCTGGCATTCCGCGTACGTGTCCGCGCTGTCGAGCCGCCGCTGGGAGCGTCTCATCGAGGCCGGCGACGCGTGGCTCCGCATCGAGCGTGTTTCGGGCGCTCCGGCGATGGGGGCAGCCAAAGCGCGTGAGCTCTACCTGAGCGCGCTGTTCCGTGCCCGCCAGGACGGCTCCGCGGAGGGCGTACGCCGAGCCGCGGCCGCGTTCGACGCACTAGGCGACCACGAGGTTGCCGCGAATGCCGCACGGATGGCGAAGGCACTCGAAGCGCACCAGCTGGCCGACAACAGCGTGCCGGTGTTCTGAGGAGCTGCCCCATGTTTCTCGCAACTCTCGGCTTCATCGCGGGCGTGTCGTCGGGTTTCCTCGGTATCGGCGGCGGCCTCATCATCGTCCCGGCTCTCACGCTGATGCTGGGCTACCCGATCAAGCGTGCGGTCGGCGCGTCGCTCGGGACGATCGTCGGCGTGTCGCTGATCGGGGCGGCGACCGAGCTGCTCGTGAAGCGCTCGAACATTCACTGGGCGCTCGCCGTCATCATCACGGCCGGATCGGTCGTGGGGGCGCGGCTCGCGGCGCGACTTCTGGTACGGCTGCCGGAGCACACCATGCGGATGCTCTTCGCAGCCTCACTCTTGATCGCCGCGTATCGCATGCTGGCGTGCCTGCGCCCGGCCGCGGCGGCCGGGCTGTTCACGCTGGCGAATCATCCCTATGCCGGCTATGCCGTGGCGCTGCCGGTCGGGCTCCTGGGCGGACTGACGTCGACGCTGTTCGGGCTCGGCGGCGGCATCGTCACGGTGCCCGGCCTGACGCTGCTCTTCGGTGACGTGTCGTTTCATGCGGCCCGCGCGACGTCGCTCGTCACGATGATGCCGACGTCGAGCTTCGGTGCGCGGCATCACTATCGCCTCGGCACGCTGGATCTCGGGCTCGTGAAGCAGATGCTGCCGACGGCCGTGCTCGGCGCGCTCGTCGGGGTGTTCGCGGTGAATCACATCGCGCCCGGACCGTGCCGAGCGGCGTTCGCGGTGGTGCTGCTCGCCGTCGCGGTGCGGCTGTTGATTCCCGCGCGTCGCGAGTCTCGGCGCGAAACTGCCAGCGTGGCGCCGTATGCGTCGAGTAATTACGGAGCTAAGACCTCGACACCGTAACTCGACACGCTCTTCCTGCTGGTGGACGATCGCACAGACTGCAGCGCGCCGGCCCGGTCGACCGATAGTGCGGCGTGAGGTGGAGGCGCCCTGGCCAGCCAGTCGGACGACGGCCCTGGTGTACACTTGCGTAGAGGATTCAGGTGGTTGCTGTGGTTGCGAGGTCTCCCCCCGCCGAGATGTTGCATCCCACGTCGTCGCTGCCCCAGCCGGCCGATCGCGAGGAGGCATGTATGCCGAGGTATGTTGTGCTCTACAAGTTCACCGCCGAAGGCGCGAAGAACATCCGCGAAACTGTTAAGCGAACTCGCCAGACACGCGAGCAGACGGAGAAGCGGGGATTCAAGGTACAGGCGCTCCTGTGGACACAGGGCCCCTACGACCTCGTCTCCATCATCGACGCGCCATCCGAGGACGCGATGATGGGCGCGATGGCTAACGTGGTGGCCGCGGGTAACGTCAGCAGTACGACGTTGCGTGCGTTCGACGAGAAGGAGATGGAAGCAATCCTCAAGCAGGCCGCCTAGCCACACCGCGCGGGGGCGCCGCGCACGGCTCGGCGCCCCCCGATTCTCGCCAGTCTGCTCGAACGAGCGGCACCCCGGCGGTCGCCGACTCGGGAGCAATCTCGACGGCTGGGAGAGCGTCGCTGAGCGCCGCGTTCGGCCTGCTTCGGCGTTCGGCCTGCTTCGATCTGTGTCGCGTGTCCCGCTCTTGAGGTGGAACTGTCCCAACAAGCAACCACGCTTTCGGGCGACTATGACACCGACGGAGATCGTCGAGTTGGTCGTCGATACGTGGCGTCTCATCGGAGCTTCCGAAAATCCACGCTTCCGGACTGCGACCCGCCAAGTTCGGTACGGCCGACGGCTTCCGTTTCGAGCTGTCCTTCGTGTGGCCTGGTGGCGTCGAGGCCGAAGAGGCCGCAGCGGGCGCCGTGATCAAGCAGCACTTGCAGCTCATCGTGTATTCCGGGACGCGCCTGCACTACTTCGATAAGCGACGGGCGACGGTCGATCGGCTCTTCGACTCGATCCACGTCGACTGAACACGCCAGGCGTTCCGCGATTCTGGAGACGCCGTCGCTGCGGGTCAGCGTAGAGCGGTCTCGGGCGCGGCGGATCGGGCGATCGGGCGTTTCGCCCGTCGCCCGATCCGGGCAACACCGCACAACTGAGCGATTTCGCTCGTCAGCGGATATGGCACATCTCCTGCCTATGCCCTCCGCCCAAGGAGGACGAGACAATGGCGATGCTGCTGACCGAAGTTCTGAGCGTGGTGTTCCTGGCTGGCGTTCCGGCGTGGCTCGTGGCGGAAGAGTTCCTGCACCGCAGTTAGTACGTCCCGCAGCTGATG
>JBKOUQ010000302.1:0-6417 GCA_046723475.1 Candidatus Methylomirabilota bacterium | reverse complement strand
GCCGGGCACCGCGCCACGGAGCCCCGCTGTCGTCGCCGGTGGTGGTGGCGTCACGGCGGCGGCGATGCGACGCATGGACGGTCGCGCGCACATGTCCGAGCTCGACACCGAGCCGTCTCGGATCGAGCGGCTCGCCTCGATTCGCGAGGTCGTGTTCGGAGCGCAGGATGGCCTCGTCTCGACGTTTGCGGTCGTCGCCGGGCTGGCCGCCGCCGGCGTCGGTGCACTCGTCGTGCTGCTCGGGGGCGCCGTCTCGGCGATGGCGGGCGTGCTCTCGATGTCGATCGGCACGTTCCTGTCGTCGCGCGCGCAGCGCCAGCTCTACGAGCGCGAGCTCGATCGCGAGCGCCGCGAGATCCGCGAGCACCCGGGTGAGGAGATTGCCGAGCTCATCGCGGCGCTGTCGGCGCGGGGGATGCCGCGCGCGGATGCCGCGGAGGTCGCACGGCGGATCGCGCGGCATCCGGACATCCTGCTCTCGGCGTTGTCGATCTTCGAGCTCGGCCTGGCGCCACAGCGCCTCGGTGCGCCGGTGCGCGACGCGCTCGTGATGGCCGTCGCGTTCGGCATCGCGTCGGTCGTGCCGCTGCTGGCGTTCTTCGTGATGCAGGGATTGCCGGCGCTCGGTGTGTCGGCCGCGCTGACGCTCGTCGCGCTGTTCGCCGTGGGTGTGCTGAAGGCCCGCGTGGCGGGGGTGTCGGCGCTGCGCTCCGGCGTCGAGGTCGTCGCGCTGGCCGCGGCGTCGGGGCTCATCAGCTTCGGTCTCGGGCGCCTCGCGTCCGTCGTCCTCGGCGTCGATCTGCGCGGGTGAGCGTCGTCCTTCGGCTGGTCGAGGATCGTTTTGCGCACGCGGCGCGCGTGACGCTGCCTGCCGCGCCGCGCGTGCTCTACGTCCGCGACGGCGACGCCGCGCCCTCGGTGGCCGGCGCACCGGTCCGCACGGCCTGGCACGGCGCCGGGGCGGTCGTCGTCGACGTCGAGGAACCGACGGCCGTGCTGCGCTTCGAGCTTGTCGCGGACGCGGGGGCTACGACGGTCGTGCGCGCCACGGCGGGTGAGACACGCGACGTGCTCGAGCATGCCATGGACGTCGATCCGACGCGCGGCTGGCTCATGCGGTGCGATCGTGTTGATTTTGCGCCCGGTGGCGTCGCGCTCCCCCACGGCCACAAGGGCGGCGGTATTCGGTGCCTGCTCGCGGGTGCGCTGGAGGTGACGGTGGGCGATCGGCCGCCGCGACTCATGCAACCGGGTGACGCGTGGTTCGAGAGCGGCCGCGAGCCCGTGCTCGCCCGGGCCTCGGCCGACGCCCCGACCGCGTTCGTGCGCGTCTCGATCCTCCCGCGCGAGATCCGCGGGCAGTCGTCGATCGTCTACGTCGATCCGGCCGATGCGTCGCGCGGCCGGCCGCGTCGGTACACGGTCTACGTGGACGAGCCGATCGAGCTTCCCGGCGCCTGACGGCTGGCGCGGAGCCGCGGCGCGCCCGCCGTCTTGTGGCGCCTCAGTGGGCGTGCGTGGCCAGGTTAGTGGGGGTGCGTGGCCAGCGCCTGGCCCCGTGCCATGGCGAGGTGATGCGCCTGATGGTGCGCGCCTTCCGTGAGCAGGCCGGCGAATCCGAGTCCGCGGATGCGGGCGACGACGTTCGCGTCATCCGGCTGCCTGGCGACGACGGTCAGACGGACGCCATGCGGCACACGTTCGGTCGTGGCCGTCAGTGTCGGCATCCGGTCGAGCTCCGCCGCGTGCGGAATCAGCATCGCCCGAATTGCATCCTCCGTACGACCCGTGCCGGTGACCTCCATCGTGATCCCACCCGGAACGGGCGACTGCGTGACGACCGACCGCAGCATCACCTCGTTCATATCGATCAGGTGCTGCCGCAGGCGCTCGAGATCGACCGTGCTCCAATCGGTCGCGGGATCGGCCTCGAGAATCCGCACGATTTCCGCGATCGCGCCGAATGCGTCCTGCCCCGGCATCGTCGGGGCATTCGCCTGCGTCCCGTGCATCGCCGCGGTGTGCTGTGCGGAGACGATCGGCGCGGCGATCGCGCCGGCCAGGCTGACGCCGAGGGCGATGGCGAACACTGCTTTCGACATGGTGGCCTCCGGGTTGCGTGACGTTCGCGGACATTCTGAACGGCCTCGCGCCGGCAAAGCTATGACTTAGGTCACACACCACCGTCGTGGTCGATGACCACGTCCCCCCGCGCGAGCGCCACGAGCCGCGCGGGGTCTCGGATGGTGATGTGGGATCGTTGCCGCGCGACGAGGCCGGCGCGTTCGAGCTCCGCAAGGGAGCGGGCGACGAGCTCGCGCACGGTGCCGAGTCGAGCCGCGAGCTGACGCTGCGTCAGCGTCAGCTCCACCCGCGTTCCCGCCGTGAGCGGTCCGGTCACGGTGCTGACGAGATGGTGAGCGACGCGTTCGATGACGGAGCGAAACGCGAGATCGCTCACGAGATCGGCAAAGCGGCGCACCCGGCGCGCCAGCGTCTTCAGCATCGCGAGCGCCACGACCGGACGTCGCTGACACAACCGAATGATCTCGGCGCGGCGAAGGAACAGCAGGGTCGTCGGCTCGAGCGCGACCGCCGACGCGATGTAGCCACCATCGTCGAACAGTGGCGCTTCGCCCAACGCCACGCCGGGGCCTTCGGTGTGGAACACCTGTTCGCGACCGCGGAACGAGACTTGCCGGATTTCGACGAGACCGTCGGCGATGACGAAAAGACCGCGACAAGGCTCGCCCGCGTCGAACACCGTTTCACCGGCCTCGACCGTTCGGACGGTGCAGCGCCGGCCGAGACGGCGAAGCTCGAGCGCCGGAAGGGACGCGAAGTACGGTACTCGTCGGAGCACGGTGAGGCCCGCTCTCGGAGCGGGCCCGGCACTCACGCGAACTTCGCGAGATAGGCGGACAGCGACGCGCGCTCGCGCTCGCGTAGCGTGACCGCGACGCGCAGCTGTTCGAGGTATTGCGCGAGCACCTTGCCGCCGAACTGGGGCTTCGTGGCGTCGAAAAACCGGTGCACGTCGGTCTCGAGCGCGCGCGTGGTCAGCCCCGTGACGCCCTCGGCGAGCCGCCGCATGGCGTGCTTGGGATACAGCCGGTCCATCGTTTCCCAGTGGGTCTTCACGAAGTCCCACGCGAGCTCGCGAAGATCGACGTGCATCAGCATGCCGCGCACGACGAACGGCGCGTCCTGCGTGCGCATCTCGCCGTTGATGGCACGGTCGAGCGTCTGCCGCGCGAGCTCGGGCGCCCGAAAGGCGGCGAGCGCATAGAGATAGCGCTGCTCTTCTTGCGGCGTGGTGGCCGCGCGGAACCGCGCCAGAAACTCGTCGTAGCGCGTGGCATCGCCGGTGTGCGCGAGCACGGCGATCAGCGCGGGCAGGACGTTCGGATCGACGGCGGCGGCATCCGCGAGGTGCGCGCGGTACAGCTCGAGCGCACGCGCGTGGATCGCGGGATCGTTGCCGAGGACGCCGAGCACGCGGACGAGGTCGCCGCGGAGCTGGCGCGTCAGCTCGTCGTCGCCCGCGCGCGGTGTCCAGCCTAGCGCGGCGTACGCCGCGCCGGCGCGATCGCGCACGAGCGCTTCGAGGCGGCGGCGGTCACCGGCCTCCACGAGCCGGTTGAGCCCGTAGAAGGAGCCCGTGAGCACCGACCACACGTTGCGGTCGCGCTCGCTGCGGAAGTGTGCGGTGAGGTCCAGGTATGCGGTGAGCGGCATCAGGCCGGCCACGGCCAGCGCCCACCCGTCGTTGGCGAGGTTGAAGCGCTCGATCGGGGCGAGCGTGTCGAGCCGGTGCAGCAGCGCCTCGAGCAGATCAGGCGCGTAGCGTACGCGGTAGAACCCATGGCCGCCGGCGTTGGCGACGACGCTCTCGGCGCCCGCGCCGACGCGCAAGCGCGCCTCGCCGTCGGTGAGCAGCACGCGCTCTTCGGTGCGCTGCTCGCCCACCTGGATCCGGAGCTGCACGGGCACGTGCCACGGCTGCTCGCGCTCGGCCGTCGCGGGCGGCAGCGGCGCGCGCAAGTAGTTGAAGCGCTGCTGCGCGAGCACGAGATGACCGCCGGCATCGCGGCTCACCGTGACCACCGGATAGCCGGGCCGGAAGATCCACCCGTCCATCACCTGCGGAATCGGCTGCTGCGCCGAGCGTCCGAGCGCGGCCCAGAGATCGCCGGTGTCGGCGTTGGCGAATCGATGCGTGTGCAAATAGTCGCGCACGCCCTCGCGAAAGACGACGGCGCCGAGATACTGCTCGAGCATGCGGAGGACGGAGGCGCCCTTCTCGTACGTCAGCACGTCGAACATCGCGTCGGCGTCCCGCGGCGACGTCACCGGAAACACGATCGGCCGCGTGCTGTGCAGGCCGTCGAGCGACAGCGCCGCGGCGCGCGACACACCGAACGTCGTCCAGCGCTGCCACTCCGGCTTCCAGGCGTCGACGGCCAGCATCTCCATGAACGTCGCAAACGCCTCGTTCAGCCAGATGCCGTTCCACCACGACATCGTCACGAGATCGCCGAACCACATGTGCGCGTTCTCGTGCGCCACGACGTCGGCCACGCGCTCGAGCTCGGTGTGTGATGCCGATGGCTCGTCGACGAGCAGCGCCGTCTCGCGGAACGTGATGGCGCCCAGGTTTTCCATGGCGCCGGCGGCGAAGTCCGGAATGGCGAGCAGATCGAGCTTGTCGCCGGGGTACGCCACACCGTAGTAGTCCTCGAAGAACGCGAGCGACGCCGCGCCGATCGACTGGCCGAACGCCGCGAGCCGACGCTTGCCGGGCACGCACCACACCTTCAATGGTGTGCGGCCCACCATGACGGGCTCGGTCGCCTCGAGCTCGCCGACGACGAACGCCACGAGATACGTCGACATCACGATCGAGTCGGCAAAGCGGACCACCTTGCGGCCGTTCTCGATCGTCTCCGACACGACCGCCGTGTTCGACACCGCGGTAAGCGCAGGATCGATCACGAGCGTGACCGCGAACACGGCCTTGAACGACGGCTCGTCCCAGCACGGAAACGCCCGACGCGCGTCGGTGGCCTCGAACTGCGTGGCGGCCATCGTCCGCGACACACCGTTGGGATCCTTGTAGACCGAGCGATAGAAGCCGCGCAGCTTGTCGTTGAGCGTGCCGCGAAAGGCCAGGCGCAGGCGCCATCGGCCGCGGCCGGCGGGCGAGGCCAGCGTCAAGCGACAGCGCTCGGTCGCCTCCTCGAGCGTGGCGGTCGCGCGGATGGTCTCGCCGCGGTCGTTCTCGAGGCTCGCGGAGTCGATGGCGAGCTCGATGGCGTTGAGCGCGAGCTCGGACACGGGTTCGCTCACGTCGAGCGCCACCGTCTCCTGGCCGCGGAACGTCAGTGTCGTCAGATCGGGCTCGAGCCGAAGATCGTAGCGGGACGGCACGGCCGTCCGGGGCAGACGATAGGGATCCACTGCTGCCTCCGAGCTGGGATGGGCGCTGCTGCCCCGCTACTGTACCGCCGATGCGCTAGGCCGCCAACCGGCCCTCTTCCAGCGCACGCTTGAAGTTCACCAGGTCCTGCGCGATCTGCCGGCCGGCGTCCACGGAGAGGAACGAGGCCGCGGCGTGTCCGAAGCGGCCACCCGGCGGATCGTACTGCAGCGACACGCGCACGCGTGTGCCCTGGCCGGCGGGCTCGAACGTGACCGATCCCGCGTGCGTGACGACAGGGCTGTCGACGGTGCGCCAGGCGATCGTGTCGCCCGGCTTGTCGTTGATGAGCTCGGCGTCCCAGGTGATGGGCATCCCGGCGGGGCCTTTGACCGTCCACCGTGAGCGGGTGCGGTCCAGGATCTCGACGCGCTCGACGTGCGAGAGCAGCCGCGGGAGATTTTCGAGTTTCCGCCAGACGTCGTACACGCGCTGCGGCGGCGCATTGACGACGATCGACTCGTCGACCTTCACGCCGAGATTGCCGACGTTGCGATGCGCGCCGCCCGTGTCGATGTCGAGCCGGTCATACATGTGACAGTAGCCGGTGACGCCGCGATAGCCGAGCGCTGCGCCGACGGCCGCGAGCACGACACCGCCCAGCGACAGTCGGCTCAGCCCCCATACCAGCAGCGCTCCGCCGGCCACCGCGGACACCACGCGCTCCGTCTCACCGACGTTGATCATGCGCTCGGTATGCGTCGCCATCACGTTCCTCCTCGAGTGTGCGTTGAAGAACTTTCCGAGGCGCCGTTCGTGCGCCGAGCATGAGGGTGCACGTCCGGTGCCGTCAGCCGCGCGCGCCGACGACGAAGCCGGACAAGACGTCCCAGCCGGACGAGTGACCGAGGCGAGTGAGCGCGCGCGCCGCGACGAGCGCGTTCGTGTCGTCGCCACGCGCGAGCGCCGTTGCAACGGCGTGCAGAGTGGCCCAACCC
>JBKOUQ010000206.1:0-22587 GCA_046723475.1 Candidatus Methylomirabilota bacterium | reverse complement strand
GTCCCCAGCTGTCCGCCGAGCATCGGCACACCGACGTCGATGATGGCGCGACTCGCCCCGGTCACCGGATCCGTGTAACGAATCTCGCGGACCTGCTTACCGATGTCACCAGGCACGAGATTCTTGTCGATCAAATCTGGCGGGACGACGGGGTAAAAGGTGTGGGCGATGAGCGCGCGCTGTGGATCGTAGACCATCACGTAGGCGACGCCGGTGATGGAGATGACCTCGTCGACACGCGCCTGAACGGTGGACGCGTCGCGGTTGAGGATCAGGTCAACGCCCGAGGACGCCAGGCTGTTCGCGATGGCCGTGCCCTTCGACGTGAACTCCTCGGTCATCTGCTTACGCAGCGTGCGCACCGAGGCGTACCAGGTGATCGCCGCAAGGGGGACGAGGACGATCGTGAGGAATACGACGATCTTCGCCAGAAGGCCGAACCGGATCGGGAGCTTCATCATCACGCGTCCCCCTACACCTGTACTGCCGCCGCCCAGTCGGCGATGGGCACCCAGTGCTCGCCCTCAACCCGTGTGAAGTAGACCGAATCGAGCCCCTGGTGACGCTCGGGCCCGAACGTCAGCGCCGCGCCGATCCCGAGGTCGAACGCGCGCAACGACTCGAGCGCCTGCCGCAGCGAGGCGCGCGTGGGCTGCGGGCCGGCGCGCCGCAGCGCCTCGACGATGACTTTCGCGTTCACGAATCCCTCGAGGCTGATGAAGCTGTACCGCTGCGGTGCGTAATTCGGATCACGCAGCGTTTCGGGCACGGCGGGGTTGTGGCGGTCCATGAGGACGCGATACTCGGCCACACCCGGCAGTGAGGCGTCGTCGTAGCTCGGCACGACCTGCGAGTTCACGAGGGCCCGCGTGTAATTGCGCCCGTTGTTCTTGCCGTGCTGCACGAGGAGCTTGAGCATCGCGTCCGAGCCGACGAACGAGACATTGGAGATGGGCACCAGGAAGCCGGCGTCGCGCGCCGAGCGCACGAACGCGCCGCAGCCTTGATACGCGCCCGTACACAACACGACGTCGACGCCCGCTTTCTGTAGCGCATGCACCGCCGGCGTCATATCGTCGGTGAAGGCCGCGCCGCGCGGGTACGTTGCTTCGGCAGTGATCTTCGCGCCGCGGGCGGCAAGGCCGCGCGCCACGCCGTCCGTGCCGCTGCGCCCATAGGCGTCGATCTGGTAGAAGACGCCGAAGCTCCGCGCGCCGAGCGCCCAGAAGCGTTCGACCAGCGCCATCATCTCCTGGCGGTACGAGGCGCGGATGTTGAAGACCTGGTCCACGTACGGCGTTTCGCGCTGCGGTTGGGCGCCGGTGAAATTGCCGACGAGGACGACTTGCTGGTCCGCGTAACGCTTGATCACGGGCAGCGCGCGCGTCAGCGTCGGCGTGCCGACGTAGTTCGAGAGCACGAACACCTGCTCCTTCTCGAGGAGCTGGATCGTGTTCTTGATACAGGGGGTCGGCTCGTAGTGGTCATCGAGCGACACGACACTGATGGCGCGCCCGTGCACGCCGCCGCGCGCGTTGACGTCGTCGTAGTACGCCTGGGCGCCGCGATAGAACTCCGTCCCGAGCCCGGCTGCCGTGCCGCGAAACGGCGCGCTCATTCCGATGCGAATCGCGCTCGGTGTTACGCCGGGTGCGGACACGCCGCTGGTGGCTGCGCGCCAGCCCGCCGCGTCGTCGCCGCCCGAACGTGTCTGCGCGCCAACGCGCGCGGCCGACAGCGCGGTCGCCGTACCGGCGAGCAGGCCGAGGAAACGTCGTCGATTCATGGCTGAGCCTCCGGAGCGGCCGGCGCCCACGGCGCGCGAAGCGCCTGAAGCAGCCGAGCGGCGTCGAGCAAAATGGCGGCCTCGTCCGGCCGCGGCACAAGGCCGATGGCAAACGTCGCGAGTGGCGCTACGGACTCCTCGTGCTCGGGCAGCGGTAACGCCGTGTCGAACCACTCGAGGCCGACGACGCCGTCGATCGGCACGGCGGCCTCGAGGTCGCCGGCGGCGAGGACGATCGCGGGCGCGCCGGATCTCGCGGCGCGCGGCGGGAGTGACAGGATGCTGCGCGCATCGGCGACCGCCACGACCCGGCCTCGCAGGTTTGCGACACCGAGTAGGGGCGCGGGTGCGCCAGGCACGACGCCAATCGTGTCGAGCGTCATCACTTCGCGGGTCTCGACCACATCGACAGCCAGGATGCGGCCACTCATGCGGACGACGCACGCGCGGCGTCGGTGCGCGCCAGGCAGGATGACGTCGGTCGGCGACGGGCCGTCCGCGGGTGCCGCGGGATCGGGCGGTATCGTGGCGCCCGCCCCGAAGGCCTCGTCAACGGACAAAGCGGTTCACCGTGCTCAAGAGCTGCTCTGACGTGAACGGTTTCGACAGGTACTCGTCGGCGCCCTGTTTCTTGCCCCACGCGCGATCGCTCTCCTGATTCTTCGACGACACGAGGACCACCGGCGTGGTGCGGGTGCGGGCATCCCGGCGCAGCGCGCGCAAGATGTCGTAGCCGTTGCGCCGCGGCATCACGATATCGAGAAGGACGACGTCGGGATGCTCCGCCTCCATCTGATCCTCGACCTTCTCGCCGTCGCTGAGCGAGACGACCTGGTGGCCGGCGTTGCGAAGAATGGACTCCATGAGCTTCAGGTCGGAGTACGCGTCGTCGACGACCATCACCTTCGCCATCGAGCCCGGCCTCCTTGACAGAGCGGCGTGTGCGCCACTGGTGCAACGCGGCTGCCACGGCTGGGGCAAGGAGCGCGGTGTCGGCGAGTCGACGTCACGCGCGATAACAGCGTTGTGAGACCGCGAGCGGCGCGTCAGCGCACGTCGCGGTGACATCGCGCGACGGCGCGGCACGCCACCCTGACGCGCGATGCCATGCGCATCGGCGCGCTGACATATGATGAGGCCATGACGACACTGACCGAGCGCGAGACGATCGAGCTCTACGAGAAGACCGGCGCGCTCATGCGGGGGCACTTTCGGCTGACGTCGGGGCTGCACTCCGACATCTATCTACAGTCTGCGCTCGTGCTGCAGTATCCCGACCACGCCGCGCGCCTCGGCGCTGCGCTGGCCGGCCCATTTGCCGATTCGCGGGTGCAGACCGTCCTGGCGCCCGCCATCGGCGGTATTCTCGTCGCGTACGAGGTCGCACGGGCGCTCGGGGTGCGCGCGCTGTTTACCGAGCGAGAAGACGGCACCGTGCGGCTGCGCCGCGGCTTCGCACTGACGGCTGGCGAGCGCTGTCTCGTCGTGGAAGACGTCATCACGACGGGCGGGTCGACGCGAGAGGTCGTCCAGTGCGTGGAGGGCGCCGGCGGCATCGTCGTCGGCGTCGGCTCCCTCATCGACCGCAGTGGAGGAGCCGCACGCTTCGAGGTCAAGCGCGCGGCGCTGGCAACGGTGAGCGCGACGACGTGGCCGCCGGAGTCGTGTCCGCTGTGCGCCGCCGGCGGTCGCGCCGTCAAGCCGGGCAGTCGCGTCTAGACGCCGAGCAACGTTCCCCCGCCGGCACGATCGCGATCCGGCGGATGTCTTCTCACCCCGTGGCAAGGAGGTCCACCGGTGGAGCGCGCCCTGCTCATCACGTTCGGCGGTGCGATCGGCACCTTGTTGCGGTATGTCACCTCGCTGTTGGCGGCGCGATGGCTGGGGACGGACTTCCCGTACGGCACGCTGATCGTCAACGTGAGCGGCGCCTTCGTCATCGGCCTCGTCCAGGCGCTCGGGACGGAAGAGCTGATGATCAGCGACAACACGCGGCTGTTTCTGACGACGGGGATGATGGGCGGGCTGACGACGTATTCGACGTTCAGTTACGAGACCGTCCGCCTGATGGAGTCGGGCGCCTGGCACGCGGCGTGGATCAACGTCGTGGTGACCACCGCTGTCTGTCTGGGGCTGTGTTTCATGGGGATGGGCGCAGGCCGCGCGCTCATGAGCTTGCGGGGGTAGCGATGCGACGGATCGAGGGCGAGCAGGTGTTGATGCGGATCTTCATCGGTCAGACGGATCGGTGGGAGCGCAAGCCGCTGTCCACGGCACTGCTCGAGCTGTTCCGCGCCAAAGGTCTCGCCGGAGCGACCGTGCTGCATGGCGTGGCCGGGTTCGGCGCGGCTTCGGTCATGCACGAGTTCCACCTTCTGCGACTCTCGCAGGATCTGCCTGTCGTGATCGAGGTCGTCGACACTGAGCAACACATCGACGGCGTGCTCCCCGAGGTCGACCGCATGATGAGCGGGGGCCTCATCACGCTGGAGAAGGTGCGTGTGATCTACTACGAGCGCGACGCGACACGCTGATCGTACCGCGCGATCAGGCCGAAGCCGGTGGGCGCGTGCCGTAACGGATCACGCGCGCACGCTCGAGCATCATCACGCCGCCCTCCATCAGCGTCTCGAGCTTGGGCACGACACGCTCGATTCGCGCCTGCGTATCGACAACTTCGATCACCATCGGCAGGCCGACCGCGGCGACTTCGATGTTGACCGTGTGGATCGCGCGGTCGTGCCCAAAGCCGCCAATGCCCTTCAGCACGGTTGCCCCCGCCACGCCCTCCTCGCGCAGGACTTCGACGAGCTTCCTGAACAGCGGGCGCTGGTCATGCGTACGCGACTCGCTGAGGATCAGCCGCAACAGCACCTGATCGCCCTCGAGGCCGCGCATGGGACTTCGCGGATTGTCGCTCAAGGCGTCAGCATCCCGTTACGCGCCATGACGATGACGAGCCAGACCAGCTGGCCGGCGACGAACACGGTCAGCCCCCGCTCGCGCCCTCGTCGCGTCTGGGCGCGGTACTGCAGCGCGGCGCCCGTCACCGCGAGGGCCGCGAATAGCCCGCCGTCGTCGTGCACAATGAGGCCGTAGTGGGCGGCGAGGCCGCCGGCGAATCCCCACAACACGTACGCGGTGAGCCACAGCGCGATGACCGAGCCGAGGATCGACAGCCGCGAGCCCGACCACCCGAGCGCGCGCGCCACGCTCACGGCGACGATCGCACCGAGGACGAGCACGGCGCCGAGGCCGAGCGTCCAGCGCGTCACCCACGCTCCGCATATTCAGGCCGCCAGCGTAGCAGCCGGCGCTCGATCTGCTTGATGCCGAGCGCCATGACGATGCCGATCGCGCCGAGCGACACCAGAGCGACCATCATGTCGGCCGCGTTGAGGGTGCCGAGGGATTGCGTGATGAGATAGCCGAGGCCACCGCCGGACTCGCCGCCGAGCAGCTCGCCGACGACGACGCCGATCAGCGCGAACGAGATCGACGGCGTCAACGCCGCGAACGTCCACGCGAGCGCGGAGGGTACGATCACCGTGCGCATGATCTGCCGCTCGCCCGCGCCGAGAAAGCGCGCGGAATGCACGAGCTCGACGTCGACGGCACGCACGCCCTGGAACGTGTTGAAGAACACGATGAAGAACACGATCGTCCACGCGAGGACGACCTTCGCGAGCAGGCCAAAGCCGAAGACCATGGTCACCAGCGGTACCAGCGCGATCCGTGGCAGCGAATTGAACGCGATGATGTACGGCTCGAGCACGCGCGCGAGCCGCGCGTGTCGGCCGAGCACGAGCCCGGCCGCGAAGCCCGTCGACACACCGACGAGGAATCCCCACAGCGTGGACTGCACCGTCGACAGCGCCATCTGCGGAAGGCTCAGGCGGACGTTGTCCGAGCACAGGTAGGCGAAGCGGCGCGCGATGGCCGAGGGCCGGCTGATGAAGAACGGATCGATCCAGTACAGTCCCGGCGTGCGGCTGATCGCTTTGATCCCGGTCAGCCATTCCCAGGCGCCGAGCAGCACCACGAGGATCGCGATGCGCCACAGCATGACCCTCGCCCGATCGCTCATGCGCGATGCCCGTGCGCAACGTCGAGCTCTTCGCCGAGAACGTGCCACAGGCGGCCGTATTCGCGCGCGTACTCGTCGCTCTCGCGCAGGCCGATCACGTCGCGTGGTCGCGCGAGCTTGACCTCGTGCACGAGCTTGAGCCGGCCGGGCCGGCGCGTCATGACGACGACGCGGTCGGCCAGCGTGATGGCCTCGGACAAGTCGTGAGTGACGAACACGACCGTTTGTCGCCGGCGTTCCCACAGCGCGAGAAGCTCGCCATGCAGCGTCAGCTTCGTGTGCGTGTCGAGCGCGCCGAACGGCTCGTCCATTAGAAGAATCTCGGGATCGACGACGAGCGTACGCATCAGCGCCACGCGCTGTCGCATCCCGCCCGACAGCGTCGCCGGAAACGCGTCCTCGAACCCCTCGAGGCCGGCGAGCGCGATCGCCTCGCGCACGCGACGCATGCGCTCAGACGGCGGGATGCCGCGATACTCGAGCCCGACGGCGATATTGCGCCCCACGGTGCGCCATGGGAACACGGTGTCTTTCTGGAAGACGTAGCCCACGCGCGGCGGCGCCACGCCGGCCACGACGGTCCCGTCGATGATCACCGAGCCCGACGAGGGCGAGACGAGGCCGCCGATCATGTTGAGAATCGTCGACTTTCCGCACCCCGACGGCCCGACGATCGCGACGAACTCGCCATCGAAGACTTGGAACGAGACGCGATCGACAGCGGCGACCTCGCGCGCATCGGCGCGGAAGGTCTTCGTGAGGTCGTGGACGGCGACGCGGACGGGGCGGGTGCTCAGGACTTGAACTTCGCCCGGGCCTTCTTCACGAACGCCATGTCCACCGCCTTCGCGTACGGAATCGGCTTGTCGACCGCGAGCGGCACCCAGACCTTCATGCCGTTCGCGTACGACGCCTCGTCGATCATGAAGTCCCAGTCGAAAATCGTGCGGTAATACTTCACCGATCGCAGCACGATGTCCCGGCTGAACGTGTCCATGTACGGCTTGTGGAGCAGTTCGACGACGTCCTCGTCCTTGGCGTGACGGATCCACTGCTGCGCGCGGTAGCACGCATTCACATAGCCCTGCACGAGGTCGGGAGACTTCTCGATCGTGTCGCGCAGCGCGTAGCCGACGGTGACCGGGATGGGCCCGCCGAACACGCGCGTCCACGCCTTCTCGTCCTGGACGTCGTAGATCGCGCGGCCGAAGCCTTCCTCCTCGGCGGCCCACTGCCACTCCGGAACGGCCATGATCGCGTCGAACTTGCCCGCCTTCAGCCCGCCGAGCATCGTCGTCGACGCCCCGCCGCTGACCCATTCGACGTGGTCGTTCACGGGCTTGCCGTCGGGTGCTCTCAAGCCCTTGAGGACGTACACCCCGTAGACGTACGTCCCGGACCCGATGGCCGTGGCCGCCACGACCGCGCGTCGTCCCACGAGCTTCGGATCGCCGAGCGCCTCGACGGACTTCACGCCTCGGTCGAAAAGCTCCTTGCGTACCACGATGTTCGCGTACGAGCACCGGGTGTCGGTCGCAAAGAGTATCGACGCGTCCTTGCCCTTCTCGGTGATCTTCAGCGGGTGGTTCGAGTCACCGAGGGCGAACAGCGCTTGACCGGCCGCGAGCGCCTGCACCACCTTGGCGCCGCCACCCGGGACGATGAAGCTCGGCACGGCGACGCCCTCTTCCTCGAAGAACTTCTTCTCCTTCGCGACCAGGTGCTGCGCGTAGACGACGGTCGAAACACTGTGCGAGACCGTGATGGGCTTCGCCTGCGCGACCGCCAAACCGCGCCAGCTCCCGACCGCGGCGGTGCCGCCGGCGGCAGCCAGGAAGCGACGACGCGACCATGTCATGCCCGATCCTCCTCGAAATGCGGCCGATTGCACACGGGGCCGGCCGTCGGGATCGCCAGAGTACGCCGGCGGTTAGCGTCTGTCAACCGCAACATATTGACACTACAGCGAATTTCGGCGATGCTGAGGTCTTCCATGGTCCGCAGCATGACGGGGTTTGGACGGGGGGAAGCGAGCGGCGACTCGATTGTCGTCAGCGTGGAAGCACGATCGGTCAATCACCGCCACCTCGACGTCGCCCTCCGCCTGCCGCGCTCGCTTGCTTCCGTCGAGCTCGACGCCCGCCGCCTGGTGCAGACCCGAGTCGAGCGCGGTCGCATCGACGTCAACGTGCAGCTCACGCCGCTCGCGGGCGCCGCGACGCATCGCGTGCAGGTCGATGGCGCGCTCGCGCGCGAGTACGTCGCGCGAGCCCGCGCGATCGCGATGGAGCTGGGGCTCGAGGGCGGACCGAATCTCGGTTGGGTGCTCGAGCGGCCCGGCGTCGTGCGCCTCGAGGAGCCCGAGCCGGTCGAGCCGGGAGCCCCATGGCCGTTGCTCGCCGACGCGCTCGGGCGGGCGCTCGACGAGCTGGTCGCGCGACGCACCGCCGAGGGCGAGCGGCTCGTGGACGCGCTCCGGAACTTGCATGCCGAGCTTGCCGCGGCGGTCGACATCGTGGCCGCGCGAGCGCCGGCGTCGGCCAAACGCCGTGAGGAGCGGCTACGCGAGCGGCTGCGCGCGTTGCTCGCCGACACGGTGATCGACGAGGCTCGCATCGTCACCGAGGCCGCCATCTGGGCCGACAAGGCGGACGTCACGGAAGAGGTCGCGCGGTTGCGCGCTCACCTGACGGAGTTCACGCTGCTGCTCGACAAGGGCGGGCCCGTGGGGCGCGCGCTCGACTTCCTCATCCAGGAGCTCAATCGCGAGGTCAATACGGTCGCGTCGAAGGCCGACGACCTCGAGACCAGCCAGGCGGCGCTGGCCGCCAAGGGCGTGCTCGAAAAGATCCGCGAGCAGGTCCAGAATCTTGAATAGTCGCGGCGGCGTGCGGCTCGGCCGCCGCGGCACACTCTTCGTCGTGTCGGCGCCCTCGGGCGCGGGCAAAACCACGCTGTGCCGTGAGGCGCGGCTCGTGATCCCCGACCTCGCGTACTCGGTCTCGGTCACGACGCGCGCGCCGCGCGCCGGCGAAGTCAATGGTGTCGACTTCCGCTTCGTCCGCGAAGCGCAGTTCCGCGCCATGCTCGAGCGCGGCGAGCTCGCCGAGTGGGCCACCGTGCACGGCAACATGTACGGCACCCCGAGTGCATCGCTGGAGGCCGCGCTGGCGGAGGGTAAGGACGTCCTGCTCGACATCGACACGCAGGGCGCCGCACAGCTCCGACGGCGGTATCCGGAGGCGGTGCTCGTCTTCATCGTCGCGCCCTCGATCGCGGACCTCGAGCAACGCCTGCGCGAGCGCGGTGCGGACGGTGAGCGCGACATCGCGCGGCGCCTCTCTCGCGCGCGCGAGGAAATCGCATTGTGGCGAACGTACGATTATCTGATCGTGAACCGGGACGTGAAGGAGGCGATGGACCAGCTGCTCGCCGTCATCCAGGCCGAGCGCTGCCGCACCACGCGCCTGTCATTGACGCTCCCCGACCTGGAGGTTACCGACTGATGCCCTTTCCCTCGCTCGAGTCTGCGCTGAACAAGGTCTCAAACCGTTATCTGCTCGTGGTGCTGTCGGCCAAGCGTGCGCGGCAGCTGAATCGCGGCGCGCCTCCGCGCGTGGAGAGCCGCCACAAGAAGCCGACGAGCTCGGCGCTCGAGGAGATCGCCGCCGCCAAAGTGGAATACCGCATCAAGGACCTAGACGAGCCGACGAAGGGCTGAGTCATGCGGCTCGACGGGCGCGAGCTCATCCTGGGCGTGACCGGCTCGATCGCGGCGTACAAGGCCGTCGTGCTGCTTCGCGAGCTCACACGGCTGGGCGCGGCGGTGACCGTCTGCCTGACCGAGCACGCCGGGACCTTTGTCGCGCCGCTGACGTTTCGCACGCTCAGCGGCCGCGCCGTGCTCACCGACCTCTTCGACCCGCAGAGCGACGAGGCGGTCGAGCACGTCGCGCTTGCGGAGCGTGCCGCGGCGATCCTCGTGGCCCCCGCCACCGCAAATCTGATCGCCAAGGCGGCGCACGGGCTCGCCGATGACTTCCTCAGCACGCTGTTGCTCGCGGCGCGGTGTCCCGTGGTGATCGCGCCGGCCATGGACGGCGGGATGTGGCAGCATCCCGCGGTCGTTGCCAACGTCGCGTCGCTCCGCGCGCGCGGCGTGACCGTCATGGACCCGGACAGCGGCGCTCTCGCCTCCGGACTGAGCGGGCGCGGCCGGCTACCCGAGCCGGACGCGATTATCGCCGCGCTGGCATCCGTGCTCGCGCCAACGCAAGACCTCACCGGTGAAACGGTGGTGATCACGGCCGGGCCCACGCGCGAGCCGATCGATCCCGTGCGCTACATCTCCAATCGGTCGTCGGGCAAGATGGGCTACAACCTCGCGGCGGCGGCGCTGCGTCGCGGCGCGCGTGTCACGCTCGTGTCCGGCCCCACCGCGTTGACGCCGCCGACCGCCGCCACGTTCGTGCCGGTGCAGACGGCCGAAGAAATGCGCGAGGCGGTGCTGCGGCATGTCTCGGGCGCGACGGTCGTGATCAAGGCGGCCGCGGTCGCCGACTACCGCGTGCGACGGCCGTCCGAGACGAAGATCAAGGGCAAGCGCGACCTCACACTCGAGCTCACGCCGAATCCCGACATCCTTGCCGAAGTGGCCGCGGTCCGATCCGGCGCCTTCGTCGTCGGCTTCGCCGCCGAGACCAACGACGTCGCGGCGAACGCGCGCGCCAAGCTCGAGGCCAAGGGCATCGATCTCCTCGTCGCCAACGACGTCAGCCAGGCGGGCATCGGGTTCGACGCGGACGACAACGAGGTGCTGCTGATCGATCGCTGGGGCGGCACGCGCGCGCTGCCGCGAATGGCGAAGAGCGCCGTGGCCGACGCCATCCTGAGCGAGATCGTGGCGCTGCGAAGCGCCGCCGGTCGCGCGACCGGCAAGGCACCGCGCAGAGCGAGGCGCCGCGCGACATCCTGGTCGGCGCGCTCGACGCGCTCGCCGACGGCCTGCGTTTCTATCGCGACCTCGGCGTCGAGACGCTGCCGCTCGAGGGTGAATACCTCATGACCCCGGCCGAGATGCTGCGCCGTCAGGAGCAACGCCTTCAGGATTGCCGCCGGTGCAAGCTGTGCGAAGGCCGCACGCGTGTCGTGTTCGGCTCCGGCAACGCGACGGCCGAGTTCATGGTCATCGGCGAGGGCCCGGGCGCCGACGAAGACGCGCAGGGCCTGCCCTTCGTCGGCCGGGCCGGTCAGCTGCTGACGAAGATGCTGGCCGCGGTGAACCTGTCGCGCGAGAGCGACACGTACATCACGAACGCGGTCTTGTGTCGACCACCAGGCAACCGCAATCCCGAGGCCGACGAGCTGGCCACGTGCGCGCCGTTTCTGGCCGACAAGCTGTCGGTGATCCAGCCGAAGGTGATTCTGGCCCTCGGCAGCGTGGCGACGCAGTCGTTGCTGCGCACGAAGGAGGCGATCGGGAAGCTGCGCGGCCGGGTTCATCCGTTCGGCAACGCCGTGCTCATCCCGACCTTCCATCCCGCGTTTCTATTGCGCAACCCCGGCCCGGAATACAAGCGCATGGCGTGGGAGGACCTGAAGCTCGCGCGAAGAGAGTACGACACGCGAAGAACGCGGTGACGAAGCCGGAAGTCGCCGACGTTTCGTTCGACGCGCCGCTCGACCATCCGTTCTCCTATCGCGTCCCCGCCGGCTGGATCGTGATTCCCGGACAGCGCGCGGCCGCGCCGCTTGGGCGGGCGGAGCGCGTCGGGGTCGTGCTCGCGGTGCGCGAGGACGCCGGCGCCGGATTGAAACCGCTCACGCGTCTCGTCGAGCCCGCGCCCGTCGTCGATGCCGGCACGCTCGAGCTCGCCCGCTGGATCAGCGAGCAGTCGCTTTCGTCGCTCGGCTCCACGCTCGCCGCGCTGATGCCGCCGTTTGTATCGGAGCGTGAGGCCGGCTTCGACCGTGGATGGCCTGTTCGAGATGCGCCCCGGCTCCGCACGCCCTCGGCCTCTGCGCGGGATAACCTCGCGGCGACGCCGGAGGTGTTCATCGGCGCGGGGCGCGAGCGCAAGCTCCTGGAGCGGCTCGCGGGAGAGAGTGCGCCGGCTCTCGTCATCGTTCCCGATGTGGAGGCCGCCGCCCGGTGGGCGCAGCGTCTGGAAAAAGCCGCGCCCGTCGTCCGGCTGGATTCCGCGATGGACGACGCCACCCGCGCGCACGGATGGGCCGCACTCGCGGCCGGCGATGTCCGTCTGGCCGTCGGGACACGGTCGGCATTGCTGGCCCCGCTCCCCGCCGGCGCCATACTCGCCCTCGTCGACGAGCACGAGCCAACCCACAAGCCGCCGGGGCCTCCACGCTTGCACTCGCGCGACATCGTGCTCGAGCGGGCCAGGCGCCGCACGCTGCACGCCGCGCTCACCTGCGCCACACCGAGCGTCGAGACGTGGTGGCGCGCGGACAGCGGCCACGCGCGGCTTGTCGCCGGCGAGCCGGCGCCATGGCCGAGCGTGCACATCGCCGATACGCGCGGCATCCTGCGCGTCGAGCCACTGACGCCGATGCTCGCGCGTGTCGTGCGTGAGGCGCTCGCGGCCGGGCGGCGCGCGCTGCTGATCGTGAGCCGGTTGACGTCAGCACTCGCCTGCGACGAGTGCGGCGCGGTCGTGCGCTGCGCCCGCTGCGATGTCGCCGTCGCATACGCGCGCGCCGCGCGCAGCGTCAGCTGCCGGGTCTGCGGCACGGGAACACCGATGCCTGACACGTGTCCGGGCTGCCATGGCCGCCGGCTGTCGCCGTTCGGCTGGGGGGCCGAACGGGTCGAGCACGCGGTGCGTCGCCGCTTTCCGAAGGCGCGCGTCGCGCGCTACGATCCCGACGCGACGCGGGGCGCTCGCGCCGAGCGCCAGCGCGCCGACGCGGCCGCCGCCGAGATCGTCGTCGGCACTCGCGGTGCCTTGCGACTGTTCGGGCCCGCCTCGCTCGGTGTCGTGGGGTTCGTGTCGCCGGATCAGCTCCTGCGCCTGCCCGACTTCAGGACCAGCGAGCGGCTGTTCGCCCTGCTCTGGGCGGCCGGCGAGCGCGTCGCGTCCGGTGGTGCCCTGATCGTGCAGTCTCAGACTCCCGAGCACTACGCGTTCGAATCGGTCGCGCGGCACGACCTGGTGCCGTTCTATCGTCACGAGCTGAAATTTCGCGGCGAGCTCGGCTACCCGCCGTTTCGCCGCCTGGCGATCATTACGGTGAGCGCGCCGTCCCCCGAGCGGATGCAGGACACCGCCGACACGATCGCGGCCGCACTCACGGCGTCACGCGCGCTCACGGTCTACGCGGCCCAGTCCGCGCGACGCGGTCGCGCGCTTCGCATCGTGGTCAAGGGACACGGCGATCTCGCGTCGCAGCTCGCGTCGGCGCTCGCCGACTTCCGTCGGCCGCGGCCGAAAAGCCGCGGTATCATAGATATCGAGGTTGATCCGGTCGAATGGCCGTCCTGAGCGTCCGAAAATACGGTGATCCGGTGCTGCGACGACGCGCCACGCGCGTCGAAGCGGTGACACCCGACGTGCGTCGCACCATCGCCGACATGGTCGATACGATGTACGACGAGGCCGGGCTCGGTCTCGCCGCGCCGCAGGTTGGCATCTCACTGCGCCTCATGGTGGTCACCGACGACGACGGCCGCGAGGTGCGCGCCCTGATCAATCCCGTCATCACCGAGCAGGGCGGCGAGATCGTCGCCGAGGAAGGCTGTCTCTCGATTCCCGGCATCTTTGCACCGGTCAAGCGCGCGGAGTGGGTGCGTCTCGAGGCGCAAGATCCCGACGGCCGATCGGTAACGATCAATGCGCGCGGGCTGCGTGCGCGCGTGTTCCAGCACGAGATGGACCACCTCGACGGCGTGCTATTCATCGACCGGCTGGATCCGGTGATGCGCGACCGCATCAAGCGGCGCATCAAGAAGGAAGGCCTGACCGAGGACGCCGGCCACCGCGCGCTCGCGCTGTAATCCGCTGAAGCTCCTCTTCTACGGAACGCCGGCCTTCGCATTACCCGCCTTCGAGGCGTTGCGCCGCCGTCACGACATCGTCGCGGTCGTGACCCAACCAGATCGCCCGGCCCATCGGGGCCAGCGCGTGACACCGCCGCCCGTGAAGGAGGCGGCGTTGGCCGCCGGGCTTGCCGTCTTGCAGCCACCGCGACTTCGCGATCCCGGCTGGCCGGAGCGGCTCGCGGCGCACGCCGCGGACGTTGCCGTCGTCGTGGCATTCGGCCAGATCCTGCCCAAGGCCGTGCTCGACGTGCCCGCCCGGGGCTCGATCAACATACACGCCTCGCTTTTGCCGAAGTATCGCGGCGCGGCGCCGATCCAGTGGGCGATTATCCGCGGCGAGACGGAGACGGGCATCACCACGTTCAAGATGGATCCAGGCATGGATACGGGGGACGTTCTGCTGTCCCACACCATCGCGATCGAGCCCGAGGAAACCGCTGGCGAGCTGGCCGCGCGCCTGGCAGCACTCGGTGCCGAGGTCATCGTCGAGACGCTCGATCGGCTGGACGTGCTCGTGCCGAGGCCGCAGGACCATGGGGCGGCAACGATGGCGCCGCGGCTGACGAAGGCCGATGGCGTCATCGACTGGTCGCGGCCCGCCGGCGCGCTCGTCAATCTCGTGCGTGGCTGCAATCCGTGGCCGGGAGCGACGACGACCGCGCCGGGCGGCAGCATGACTCTGTGGCGGGCGCGCGCAGTCGGCGGCGCGCCGCGCGGTATGCCGGGGACGCTCGTGCCCCACGACGGCGCACTCGTCGTCGCGACGGGCGGCGGCCTGCTCGTACCGATCACGGTGCAGCCCGAAAATCGGCGCGCGATGTCCTGGGCCGACTATCTCCGCGGCGCGAGGCTCGCCGAGGGCGTGCGCCTCGGCGTAGCGTGACAGCCCGGTCGCGCACACCAGTCGCGCCGGCTCGCGCGCTCGCAGCACGCGTGCTCGAGCGCGTGGAGCGCGATGCCGCCTTCGCGGATCTCGCGCTCGACGCCGAACTCGGGCGCCGGCGCGTCGCGTCGCGGGACATCGGCCTCGCCACCGAGCTCGTGTACGGTACGCTGCGATGGCAGCGCTACCTCGACTGGATCCTGACACCACACTCGCGGCGCTCACTCGAGGCGCTCGATCCGCCGGTGCGCGTGCTGTTGCGGATGACGGCGTACCAGGTCGTCTTCCTCGAGCGCGTGCCCTCGTTCGCGGCCGTCAACGACGCTGTCACGCTTGCACGGGCCGGCGCGCGCGGAGCCGCCGAGTATACGAACGCGGTCCTCCGCGCGTTCACGCGGCGCAGCCCGGCAGAACGCGAGCCACCACCACCCCGGGATGCCGTCGATGCGCTGGCAACACGCTGCTCGTTTCCCACCTGGCTCGCCGCGCGCTGGATCGACCGGTACGGCGAGGCCGAGGCAACGTCCCTGATGACCGCGATGAACGCCCGCCCCCCGCTCTCGCTGCGGACGAACACCCTACGGTTGTCTCGCGAGGCCCTCGCCGCGAGGCTCGCCGCCGAGGACCGCGTCGAGACGCGAACGACCACCTGGGCGCCCGAGGGGCTGCGCGTCGCAGGTGCCGCGGGCACGCCCGCGGGCTGGCGCGCGTTCGCCGACGGCGCGTGCGTCGTTCAGGACGAGGCCTCGATGCTGGTGGCGCGACTGCTCGGGCCGCGGCCCGGCGAGACCGTGATCGACGCGTGTGCCGCGCCCGGGACGAAAACGACGCAGCTCGCCCAGCTCATGGACAACCGCGGCCGAATCATCGCCCTCGATCCGCAGCCCTCGCGCCTGGACCGCGTCGCGGAGGCGGCGACCCGCCTCGGCGTGACGATCGTCCAGACGATCGAGGGGACGGTGCAGGAGCTCGTGAGCTCCTACGCGCCGAGGGCCGACGCGGTGCTCGTGGACGCGCCCTGCACGAACCTCGGTGTCCTTCGGCGCAATCCGGAGGTGAAGTGGCGGCGGCGACCGGAGGACGTCGCCGCCAGCGCCGCCCGCCAGTCGCAGATCCTCACCGCTGCTGCGACGCTCGTGAAGTCCGGCGGCCGGCTGGTGTACGCGACATGCTCACTCGAGCCGGAGGAGAACGCCTCGCTCCTCGACGCCTGGCTGCGCGGTCAGCCGGCGTGGCGGATCGAGGCGCCAGCGGAGTTCCCGCTCACACTCGATGCGGACGGGTACCTCCGCACGCGGCCCGATCGTCACGACACCGACGGCTTCACCGCCGTCCGGCTGCGGCGGACGTGATATCGCATGATATAAGGAGCGCGATGATCAAGATCGCACCGTCGGTCCTCTCCGCCGACTTCGGCATCCTCGCGGAGGAGGTCGCGCGCGTCGAGGCGGCAGGCGCGGATCAGATCCACATCGACGTGATGGACGGCCGCTTCGTGCCGAATATCACGATGGGCTTTCCGATCCTGGACGCCATCCGCAAGCGCACGCGCCTGCCGCTCGACTTGCACCTGATGATCGTCGAGCCCGAGAAGTACGTGGCGGAGTTCGCCGCACGCGGCGCCGACATGCTCACCGTGCACGTCGAGGCCTGCCCTCACCTGCAGCGCACGTTGACGTCGATCCGCGAGCTCGGCGCAAAGCGCGGCGCGCCGGTCAAGGCCGGCGCGGGACTCAACCCCGCAACGTCACCGGACGTGCTCGAGTGGGTGAAGGACGACCTGGACCTGGTGCTCGTGATGTCCGTGAACCCGGGGTTCGGGGGTCAGAAGTTCATTCCGGCCGTCTATCCGAAGATCCGGCAGATCCGCACGATGCTCGGCGTGCGTGGCGTCGACGTTTCGATCGACGGCGGCGTGAAGGTCGAGCACGCGCGACCTCTCGTCGAGCACGGTGCGTCGATCCTGGTCGCCGGCTCGGCCGTGTTCGATGCCCCGGATCCCGCGAAGGTGATTCGCGAGCTACGCGCGGCCGCCGACGCCTGACGCCCGTCCTCAGTTGAAATGACCCGCATAGTCCCGTAAACTCGGGTTTTCCATGCTCGACTCGCTGAGCGCAAGACTGACCACGATCTTCGATCGCCTCGGCGGCCAAGGCCGCCTGAGCGAGGAGAACATCCAGGAGGCGCTGCGGGAAGTCCGCGTCGCGCTTCTCGAGGCCGACGTCAATTTCAAGGTCGTCCGCGGCTTCGTCGACCGCGTGAAGGTCAAGGCCGTCGGTCAGGACGTGCTGAAGTCGCTGACCCCGGCGCAGCAGGTCGTCAAAGTCGTGCACGACGAGCTGGTCGAGCTGCTCGGCGGCAGCGGGCATCGGCTCGCCGCAGCCGCCCATCCTCCCACCATCGTGATGCTGATCGGCCTGCAGGGCTCGGGCAAGACGACGACGGCGGCGAAGCTGGCGCGGCTGTACGCCAAGCAGGGCCAGCACCCGATTCTTGCCGCCGCGGACACGTATCGGCCGGCGGCACAAGACCAGCTCAAGACGCTCGGCGCACAGCTGGACGTGCCCGTCGTCGCCGACGGACGAACGCCGGTCGAGATCTGCCGGGCGGCGGCCGAGGCCGCCGCGTCGCGCGGGCTCACGCCGCTGATTCTCGACACCGCGGGACGCCTGCACATCGACGAGACGATGCTCGAGGAGCTCAAGCAGATCCGAGCGGCGGTGAAGCCGCATCACGTGCTCCTCGTCGTCGACGCGATGACGGGTCAAGACGCCGTCAACGTCGCCGATCGCTTCAATCAGGCGGTCGGCATCGACGCCGTCATTCTCACGAAGATGGACGGCGATTCGCGCGGTGGCGCGGCGCTGAGCGTGCGGCACGTGACCGGACGGCCGATCGCGTTCGTCGGCACGGGCGAGAAGACAGACGCCCTCGAGCCGTTCCATCCCGATCGGCTTGCCTCGCGCATCCTCGGCATGGGCGACATCCTTTCGCTCGTCGAGAAGGCACAGCAGACCGTCGACCAGGCGCAGGCCGAAGCGATGGTGAAGAAACTCCGCGAGGAGACCTTCACCCTCGAGGACTTTCGCGAGCAGCTGAAGCAGGTCCGAGCGCTGGGCCCGCTCGATCAGATCCTCGGCATGCTGCCCTTCGGCAAGATGCTCAAGGGCGGGCCCAAGGAGTTGTCGGGCGAGCAGGCCGATCTCGACCGCTTCGACGCGATCATCTGCTCCATGACGCCCGGCGAGCGGCGCAATCCGGAGATCATCAACGGCTCGCGGCGCTCGCGCATCGCCCGCGGCAGCGGCTCGAGCGTGCAGGACGTCAATCGGCTGCTCAAGCAGTTCGCAGAGCTCAAGAAGATGATGCGGCAGTTCAAATCGATGGAAGGCCGCCTGGGCAAGCTGAAAGGCCTGGGCGGATTTCCGATGCCGAGGGGGTGACGACGTGGCTGTAGCCATTCGACTCAGGCGTGAGGGCTCGAGCAAGCGACCGCGCTATCGCGTGGTGGTGGCGGACTCACGGGCGCCGCGCGACGGACGCTTCATCGAAATCATCGGACACTACAACCCGGTGACGAATCCGCCGCAGGTAACCATCGACCGCGAAAAGGCGCAGGCCTGGATCGCCAAAGGCGCCCAGGCCTCGAACACCGTGAAGAAACTCATCGCATTGGCCCCCAAGCCGGGGGCGTAACACCGCAAGCGCAGTTGTCGGACGCAGCTGCAGTGGGAGTGGCGGTTGAGAGAGCTGGTGGAGTTCGTCGCGAAGGCACTGGTGGACGAGCCGGAGCACGTCAACGTGACGGAGGTCGAAGGGGAGCGCGTGACCGTGATCGAGCTGCGCGTGGCCCAGAACGACCTGGGGAAGGTCATCGGCAAGCAAGGACGCACGGCGCGGGCGTTGCGGACGATTCTCAACGCGAACGCGACGAAGCTGCGCAAGCGCGCCGTGCTCGAAATTCTTGAGTGACAAGCCCGTGTCCTCGGGCCGGCTCATCGCGATCGGCGAGATCGGTCGGCCGCACGGGCTCGCCGGCGAGGTCCGAGTGACGCCGCTGACCGATCATCCGGAACGATTCGAGACCGTACGCGACTGCGTGCTGTGGGACTTCGCGCGCGATCGGCGCGAGCCGTGTCGGGTGCTCGCGACGCGGCCCCACGGGCCGGCGCTCGTCGTGACGATTGCCGGATGCGCCACGCCCGAAGCGGCCGCGACGCTGACGGGACGACTGCTTGCCGTCCCCGAAGGGGAGGCACTGCCGCCGCCCGAGGGCCATTTCTACCCGTGGCAGCTCGAGGGCTGCGCGGTGTGGACCGAAGACGGACGTGAGGTCGGTCGCGTGCTGCGTGTCGAGCCCGCCGCGGCACAGGATCTGTGGGTCATCGGCGACGGCACCCGCGAGCATCTCATTCCCGCGGTGTCCGAGATCGTGCGCGACCTGGATCTCAAGGCGCGCCGGGTCGTCATTCGACCCCCCGACGGTTTGCTCGAGCTCTGAGAGACGGGTTGCCGATGCGAATCGATATCGTCACGCTGTTTCCGGGCATGGTGGAGCCCGCGCTGAGCACCTCGATGCTCGGCCGTGCCCGCGCGCGCGGACTCGTTGACATCCGCGTGGTGAATCTCCGAGACTACGCGACGGGCAAGCATCGCGTCACCGATGACTATCAATTCGGCGGTGGCGGCGGGATGGTCCTCAAGCCGGAGCCGATTGCGGCGGCGGTGGAGGCGCTCCGAGGCCCGCGCACACGGGTGATCCTCATGGACCCGCGTGGACGGACGTTCACACAGGCGGTCGCGAGTAAGCTGGCCGGCGAGGCACATCTGATTTTGGTCGCCGGACGCTATGAGGGCGTCGATGAGCGCGTGGGTGACCTGCTCGTGGACGAGCGGCTGTCGATCGGCGATTACGTCCTCACCGGCGGTGAGCTGCCGGCGCTGGTGGTGACGGATGCGGTGACGCGGCTACTGCCGAGCGTACTGGGCGGCGAGGGCGCCGCCGAGCGCGAATCGTTCGCGGGGGGCCTGCTCGAGCCGCCGCAGTACACGCGCCCTGAGGAGTTCCGCGGCGCGCGCGTGCCGGATGTGTTGTTGTCGGGCGACCACGCCCGCGTGGCACGGTGGCGACGCGAGCAGGCGCTGTGGCTGACGTGGCGGCGGCGCCCGGATCTCCTCGCGGACGCGAGTCTGACGGACGACGAGCGGCGGTTGATCGAGCGATTCGAGCGCGGCGAGGCGCCAGCGGCGCCCGCCCGAACAGAGAGGAACGAAGGTCATGGACGCGATTCGCATCGTTGAGGCGGCGCAGCTGAAGAAGGACCGGCAGGGCTTCGGGCCCGGCGACCAGGTCCGCGTGCACGTGAAAGTCATCGAGGGCGAGAAGGAGCGCACGCAGGTCTTCGACGGCACCGTCATCCGCAGGCGCGGCGAGGGTGCGCGCGCGTCGTTCACCGTCCGCCGCATCTCGTACGGCATCGGCGTGGAGCGAACGTTCCCGGTCCATTCGCCGCGGATCGAGCGGGTCGAGGTCGTGCGCCACGGCCGCGTGCGCCGCAGCAAGCTGTACTATCTGCGCTCGCTCGCCGGCAAGGCAGCCCGCCTGCGCGAGAAACGCGTCAACGTCGTCCCGGCCACCGCACCCGAAACCGAAACCGAGTAACGCGCCCGTTCGCGTGACGCCGCCCCCGTCGGCGCCGTACCGCTACGAGGCCCAGGCCTGGCGGGCCGGCGTCGCTCGCATCGCCGGCGTGGACGAGGTCGGCCGTGGGCCGCTTGCGGGCCCGGTCGTGGCGGCCGCGGTGATCTTCGATCCCGCACGGCGCGTGAAGCGCCTCGCGGATTCGAAGGTCCTCACGGCGGACCGTCGTGAGGAGCTCTATTCGCTGATCTGGGAGCGCGCGGTCGCCGTCGGCGTCGGCATCGTCGATCACCTCACCATCGACCGCATCAACATTCTGCAGGCCACGATCCTCGCCATGCGCGAGGCCATCACCGGCCTTGCGATCGTGCCAGACCTCGTAATCACCGACTTCGTCGCGCTGCCCGGTCTTCCGTGCGCACAGCGCAACCTGGTCGACGGCGATGCTCGGTGTGCCACGGTGGCCGCGGCGTCGATCGTGGCCAAGGTCACGCGCGATCGATTGATGCTCGAGGCGGACAAGCAGTTCCCGGAATACGGCTTTGCGCGCCACAAGGGTTACGGGACCGCCGATCATCTCGCGGCGCTCGACCGTCATGGGGCCTGCCCCATTCACCGCCGGACGTTTTCCGGGGTGTGGAGACAGGGCGAGCTGTTCGTGCTGGAGGCGGACGAATAGCCGGCGGAAGAGAACGAGTAGCCGGCGACCGGTGCCCGCGGCCGCGCTGGATGCTTTCGCACCAGCCGAAGACGAACTGACCGATCGGATCACGCACGTCGTACGCGTAACTCGCGCCACTCGTTCGCAATCGTCGCAGTCCGAGCCTCGGCACGCCGCTTGCCCTCATTCAACGGGGGCCACCGCGATGGCGATCGAATCGCTCCGGATTCGCAGACCGACGCGGGTCAGCGACGAGCCGCCGCACACGCTCGTCGTCGAGCGCGGAGCACGGCCCGCAGACTTGGTCGACGACATCGCGGAGGCAGTGCGGTGGCGATCACTGCGCGCGGTCGCCATTCCGGCCGAGGTCGTTCTGCACTGGCGACGCGAAGACTCGCGCTCGTGGCAGATTCTTCTCGAATGGCTCACGCGGATGGACGTCGAGATCGAGGTGCACTGAGTCGAGCCCGATGGCGTCGTCGATTTCGGACATTCCACGCGCCGGGCCGATGCGATATATGGGTGGCGTGGTCGTTCGCGGCGATCGACGTCAAAGGCTCGGGCGTGCCGCCGAGGACGCGGCCGCGCGGCATCTCGGGCGCGCCGGCTGCACGGTGCTCGAGCGCAACGTGCGGTTGGGCCACGGCGAGATCGACCTCGTGTGTCGCGATGGCGGCGTCCTCGTGTTCGTCGAGGTCAAGTGCCGACACGTGTCGTGGGGCGATGCGCCGGCGGCTGCGGTGTCGTGGCACAAACAGCGCCGGCTGACGCGCCTCGCGCAGCACTATCTCAAGTGGCGTCGTCTCGACGGCGTGCGGTGCCGGTTCGACGTCGTGTCGGTCACCGTCGACGACGTGGGCGCGTCGCACATCGTGCACATCCGCAACGCCTTCGACGCCGTCGAGTAGCGCGCGCGACCGGCGTGAAACCGATCGCCCCACGATCGCGCCCCACGTCGGGTACAATCCGGTCCTCATGCCGGTGCGCTGGGACGCGTATCGCTCCGCACTCTCGAACATCGTCGAGGCGGTGGGACGCACGCCGCTCGTGCGTCTGAACCGCATTGTGGGCGAGGCGCGCCCATCCGTGTACATCAAGCTAGAATGGTATGGGCCGAGCGGCAGCCTCAAGGATCGAATCTACCTGCACATGTTCGAACGCGCCGAGGCGCGCGGCGAGCTGAAGCCGGGCGTGCGCGTTCTGGAATGTTCGACGGGCAACGCGGGGATTGCGTGCGCGTTCGTCGCCGCCGTCAAGGGCTATCGCTGCACGATCGTGATGCCGGAGGGGATGAGCGACGAGCGCAAGAAGATGATGCGCGCGTACGGTGCGGACCTCGTGTTCACGCCCGGCGGCGAGAGCGACGTCGATCTCTCGCTCGAGCGCCTGGCCGAGATTCGTGCTGGTGATCCGGCGGGCTACTGGGTCCCAGGTCAGTTCGACAACAACGACAACATCGATGCCCATGTC
>JBKOUQ010000213.1:0-7543 GCA_046723475.1 Candidatus Methylomirabilota bacterium | reverse complement strand
ACATAGTCGAGGCCGAACGTCAGCCAGGTCACCGGGATGTAGTGCCCCATCAGCGTCGTCGTAAACATCCACCGGAGCTGCGTCCAGCCGAGGCCGCGGAAATGCGGATTGTCGACGAGATTGTTGTAGTCGTCCCAGTGCACGAACTCGTTGCGGAGAGCCACGCCGAACACCGCGACCACCGCCAGCACGACAAGCAGAGGAAGGACGCGCTCCCGCATGGCGAGCCGGCCGATGCCCGGGCGCACACGCGCGGCGAACTCGGGTGCAGGGCCCGCGTTCCGTGCCGCGTGGTCGAGTACGGTCGATGTCGTCATGGACTCCACTGGTGTCGTCATGAATTCAAACGAGGAGGGAGGAGGTCACGCGACCTCCTCCCTCCGTGTGAGCGACGCCGGGGTGCCGGCGCCGCCCGTCGTTACGGCAGGCTGACGGTGGTGCCGTCGCCGCTGGCCGAGATCGTGAACACGCCCGTGGCCGTGGTCGCCGCGTAGCTGTACGCGCTCGACCAGCCCGACGGAGGCGTCGGGACGGACGCCATGAACGGACCGGCAACCTGGTTCTGTCCGTTCGTCACCTGGCTGGTGAGGTCGGTCAGCGCCGTCGGCAACACGCCCATGTGAGCACCATAGATCGAGACAGCGGACGCGAGAGCGCGGGAGTCAGCCTGCGCCTTCGCGATGCGCGCGCGCTGCTGCACGTTGGCGTATAGCGGAATGGCGATCGCCGCGAGAATGCCGATGATCGCCACGACGATGAGAAGCTCGATCAGCGTGAAACCACGCTGACCGCCGAGGGTGAGGCGCTTCCGGAACACCATCATGATTTATGCCCCTTTCGCGTTTCGTTCGCGCCCTTGCGCGTGTAACCGTTTCTGCGGGCAAAGGTTTGCAGCCCGGGTGCCAAACGTAGACGTCGTGATTCTTCGCGTACTTCGGCGACGCGCTCGGCTCGGAGCCCGCCAACAAATGACCGGCGCTCGACAAAATCTGTCACGAGGTGGCGCGATGGCCATGACGCAAGCACGCACCGGCGCTCGACGACCCTGGCGGCGGGCCGGGTGAGCCATTGCATTCCGACTCGTGTGACGTCGCGACGCGCGCGTGCGACGCGAAGGGTGGATGGCGTCAGGACGGCTGTGGTGGCTTGAGCCCGCCCCGACCAGCGCGGAGTCCGTGCTTCTGCAGCTTGTAGCGGAATTGGCGGAACGACAGACCGAGCAGCTCGGCTGCGCGAATTTGTAGCCATCCCGAGCGTTCGAGCGCGAGCCGGATGTACCGATTCTCGATGCGTGCGAGCGCCTCTTCGAGATCCATCCCCGCGGACGGAATCTCCACGTCGATCCCGCGCTCGTCACGAGGTGCCCGCAGGTGTGGTGGAAGCGACTCCGGCGATAGGAGCTCGCCCGTCCCGAGCACGATCGCCCGCTCCACGACGTTTTCGAGCTCACGAATGTTGCCGGGCCAGTGATAGCGCTCCAGGATCGCGAGCGACTCCGGCGAGATGCTGCGCGCCGTCTTCTCGTCGTCCTTCGTCAAGCGCGCGACGAAGTGACCGACGAGGAGTGGGATGTCCTCGATCCGCTCGCGAAGCGGCGGCATGTGGATCGGGATGACGTTCAGCCGGTAGTAGAGGTCTTCGCGCAGCGTGCCGTCGGCCACCGCCTTGCCGAGGTCCCGGTTCGACGCCGCAATGAGCCGGACGTCGACTTTGATGTCGCGGGTGTCCCCGACGCGCCGGATCTCGCGCTCCTGAATCGCGCGCAGCAGCTTGACCTGAATAGTCTGCGGAATCTCGGTGATTTCGTCGAGGAACAGCGTTCCGCCGTCGGCGGCCGCGAAGAGGCCTTCGGTGCTCGCGACGGCGCCGGTAAAGGCGCCTTTGACGTGCCCGAAGAGCTCGGACTCCATGAGGGTCTCGGGCACCGCCCCGCAGTTGACGGACACGAACGGGCCGGTGCGGCGGGACGATTCTTCGTGCAGGGCGCGGGCGACCAGCTCCTTGCCCGTCCCACTCTCACCGGTGATCATGACCGTCGAGCCGCTGTCGGCTGTCTTGCGAATCGTCTCGAATACTTCGAGCATCCGTGGGCTCTTGCCGATGAATCCGTCGAACCCGTGCTCGCGTCGCAGCTGACGCTTCAGCTCTCGGTTTTCGTCCTGCAGACGCTTGCGCTCCAGCGCGTTGGCGATCGTGAGGCGGAGCTCGTCGAGCTTGAACGGCTTGGTCACGTAGTCGTACGCGCCGAGCTTCATGGCCTCCACCGCGGTTTCCGTCGATGCGAATGCCGTCACCACGAGGACGACCGTGCGGGGCGAGTGCTCCTTGGCGGCACGCAGAACGGCGAGCCCGTCCACCTTGCGCATCCGGAGATCGGTGATGATGAGGTCGAACGCCTCGTTCTTCAGCGCGTCGATAGCGGCTTCGCCGCCGCCGGCGAGTGTGACAGCATAACCGGCCTGCTTGAGCATGATGCCGAGCAGCTCGCGCATGCTCTGCTCATCGTCGACAACGAGGACGCGGGTCTCAGCCATGGCGTGTTCCTGCCGGGAAGCGGAGCGTGAAAGAACTGCCGGCGCCCGGCGCCGACTCGACATGGACGTCGCCCGCGTGGTCCTGCATGATGCGGTGCACGAGCGCCAAGCCCAGGCCGCTGCCGTCGTATTTCGTCGAGAAAAACGGCTCGAAGATGTGCTCGAGATCGTCCGCGGAAATCCCTTCGCCGGTGTCCGAGACCGTGATCTGCAGCGTGCCCTGCACGGTCGCGGCCGCGACGCGCAGCTCGCCGCCTTCGGGCATCGCCTGCAGGGCGTTCAGGCAGACGTTCCACACCGCCTGGCGGAACTGCTCCGGATCGACGATCCATTCGAGCGTCGCCGGCAGTTCACGCACGACTTTCAGCGCGCCTGCGACGGCACGGTGCTCGAGGAGCACCAGTACTTCGTCGATGACGTCGATGACATTCTTCGGCCGGCGCGCCAGTGGTACGGGCCGGGCGTAATCGAGAAAGTCTCGCAGAATCTCGTTCAGCCGCGAGGACTCCTTGAGCACGATGTGCGCCAGCCGCGCTCGGACGTCGTCCGTCGTTTCGCTATTCGCAAGGACCTCGATCGCGCCGGTCAGTGACGCGAGCGGATTGCGAATCTCGTGCGCGAGGTTCGCCGACATTCGGCCGAGCGTCGCGAGCCGGTCGGCGTGCCGAAGGCGCTCCTCCATGGTCTTCATCGCCGTCAGGTCTTCGCACGCGCAGATGACGCCGGGCCGCTCCGTGACGTCCGAATCGGCGTCTGCCTGCGGTCCGGACGTACCGTCCGCGGCGAGCGCCCAGAATGTCAGGCGTACGGGGACGCGGGCGCCGTCAGCGCGCCGCAGCGCGATCTCCTGGCGGCTTTCCTTCCCGGCGCCCGCCGACAGCTCGGCCTCGACGTGGGCAAGCGAGACGACGTCGCCGAACACCGAGGCCCAGGGGCGCCCCAAGGCGGCTGTCACGGGCACTCCAGTAATCGTCGCCGCCGCGCGGTTGAACGTCGTGATCGTGTGGCTTCTGTCGAGCGCGATCAGCCCGGTGCCGACCGATTCGAAGACGAGGTTGTTGATGGCGCGCAGGTCCCGCAGCGTGCGCGTCTGTATCTGGAAATGCTCTGCGAGACCGCCCGCCACGATGCCGACGACGAGAAAGGTGCCGGCATTCGCGAACATCGTCACGATCTCGAGCGCCGTCGTCTCCTCGGGCGGTTCGAACGCCCATGCCAGCGGAAACACGGTGCGCCCGAAGACCAGCAGCGTGTAGAGGACCGATGCGAGACCGGCGATGGTGAGACCGCCCGTGCGCGAGAGCGTCACGCATGAGGCCGTCACGAGCATCACGTACAAAAACGTGAACATCGACCGCGCACCACCGGTTGCGGCCACCACCGCGGTGATGAGGACCACGTCGAGCAGTGCGACGAGCCACGCGATCCTGCGCGGACGCGCTGGCGGCGGCGCGACGAGCAATCCGCCCGACGACGCGACCACCGTGAGCAGGGACAGCAGGATCACGCCGTGGTTGATCCCGGGGATCATCGCCTCGGGCAAGAGGCTGCCGAGCGGCAGGAGGAGCCCGGCCACGCCGAGGCGTGCCCAGAACACTCCACGCAGGAGTCGCTGGCCGTCGATGGACATCATCGACCGGTCAACCGATCACTTGACCAGCGTCACCAGCTTGAAGATCGGCAGGTACATCGCCACTACGATGCCGCCGACGACGACGCCGAGGAACACGATCATCAACGGCTCGAGGAGCGAGGTCAGCGCGCTGACCGCGGCGTCGACTTCGTCGTCGTAGAAGTCGGCGATCTTCGAGAGCATCGAATCGAGTGCTCCGGTGTTCTCACCAACCGAGATCATGTGCACGACCATCGGCGGGAAGACGGGCGTGGCCTTCAGCGGCTCTGCCAGCGTGCCGCCTGCGGTGACGTGCTGCCGCGCCTGCAAGACCGCTTTTTCGACGACGCGGTTGCCCGCCGAGCGCGCGGTGATGAGCAACCCCTCGAGGATCGGCACGCCCGACGAGATCAGCGTCCCGAGCGTGCGCGTGAACCGGGCCACCGCGACTTTCCGAATGAGCATGCCGACAACGGGGATCTTCAGCGTAAACGTGTCCACGACCATGCTGCCGTTGTCGGTGGCGTAGTACCGCTTGAACGCGTAGATGGCCCCGCCCATGCCGGCGAGCATGAAAATGATGTACTTGCGCGTCATGTCCGACATCCACATGACGACCTTCGTGGGCAGCGGCAGGTCGGCGCCCATGTTTTTGAACATGTTCGCGAACGTCGGGAGCACGAAGATCATCATGAAGATGATCACGAGACACGCCACGCTGACGATGGTGATCGGGTACACCATCGCGCTCTTGACCTTGCCCTTCAGCTTGGCGGCTTTCTCGATGTACACCGACAGGCGTTGGAGCACGACGTCCAGGACACCACCCGACTCACCGACAGCGAGCATGTTCGTGAACAGGTTGTCGAACGTCTTGGGGTACTTGCTGAACGATTCCGCCAGCGTCGCGCCGCCCTGGACATCGTTTGCGATGCGCGATGTCACATCGCGCAGGACTTTGGAGTCATTCTGTTCCGACAGAATCTGCAGACACTGGGCGATGGGCAGGCCGGCGTCGACCATCGTCGAGAACTGGCGCGTGTAAATCGCGAGGTCCTTGTCCTTCACCTTGCCGCCGAACTTCTTCGGCGCCCCCCCGGTGGCGGCGGCCAGCTTGACCGCCTTTTCCTTCACGGAGGTCGCGATAACACCTTTCGCGCGTAGCGCGGTGACAACGGCTGGGCGGCTATCCGCCTCGATTTCGCCCCGCACCACCCCGCCGCCGACGCCGGCGCGCCCCGTGTATGCGAATACGGCCATGAGGTCCTCCGCTAAGAGAGCGTCACGCGCAACACTTCTTCGACCGTCGTGGTCCCATCCAGCACCTTCATCAGGCCGGACTGTCGCAGAGTCTTCATGCCGTCCTTTTGAGCCTGTTCTCGGATATCGGCGGTGGCCGCGTTCTTCAAAATCATGTCACGAAGAGCCTCGGTGACCGGCATGACTTCGTAGATGGCGACGCGGCCCTTCATGCCCGTGAAGTTGCACGTCGCGCATCCCTTGCTCCGATAGAAGGTGACCTCTTTGATCCCTTGCGGCACGTGGCCGTACGGGATGAGGTCCTCCTCCTTGCCGTCGATCTGCTGACGGCACTCCTTGCAGATTCGGCGCCCCAACCGTTGCGCGAGGATCAGCAACAGCGCCGACGACAGCAGGAACGGCTGGATTCCCATGTCGAACAACCGCGCGACCGTCGATGGACAGTCGTTGGTGTGCAGGGTTGTGAACACGAGGTGGCCGGTGAGCGCGGCGCGGATCGAGATCTGCGCCGTCTCCAGGTCCCGTGTCTCGCCGACGAGAATGATGTCAGGGTCCTGCCGCAGAAACGACCGCAGGACCGCGGCGAACGAGCGTCCGACGCCCTCGTTGACCTGGACCTGGTTGACGCCCTTGAGGTTGTACTCGACGGGATCCTCGGCCGTCATGATGTTGTGCTCGGGCGAGTTGATCGTCGAGATCGCCGAGTACAGCGTCGTCGTCTTGCCGGAGCCCGTGGGCCCGGTGATGAGCACCATACCGTACGGCTGGTGAATCGATTGGTTGAACTTCTCGTACGACCACGGGTCGAAGCCGAGCTTGGTGAGATCGAGCTGCAGCGACTCCTTGTCGAGGATGCGCAGCACCGCCTTCTCACCAAAGATCGTCGGCAGGATCGACACGCGGAAGTCGATCTCGCGGGCACCGAAGCGGAGCTTGATCCGTCCGTCCTGCGGCACGCGCCGTTCGGAGATGTCGAGGTTCGACATGATTTTCAGGCGCGACAGGATGGCCGGCTCCAGACGCTTCGGCGGCGACAGCATCTCGTGGAGGACGCCATCGATGCGGAATCGGATGCGGAAGTGCTTCTCGTAGGGCTCCCAGTGGAGGTCCGAGGCGCCCTTCCTGATGGCGTCGACCAGCACCATGTTGACGAGCTTGACGACCGGCGCCTCGTCCGCCGACTCCTTCAGCTCGAAGACGTCCACACCCGTGCCGGCCGCCTCGCCCTCGATCACCTCGACGTTCGCCTCGGCGGTGATCTCGGTCAGCATGTCGTTCATCGACGCCGCCTGCCCGGAGTCGTAATGCTTTTCGATCGCCTTGCGCACTGCCGCCTGCGGGGCGACCACGGGCAAGATCTGCAGGCTCGTCATGAACGCGACGTCGTCGAGGGCGAAGACGTTCGTCGGGTCCGCCATCGCGAGTGTGAGCGTGCCGCCGATCCGCTTCACCGGCAGCACCTCGTACTTGCGCGCGATTGCCGCCGGGACCAGGCGCAACGTTTCGGCGTCGACCTCGACGTTGTTCAGCGTGATCGACGGGATGCCGTACTGGCGGGAGAGGAAACCGATGAGCTGCTCTTCGGTGATGAAATTGAGCCGGGCGAGCGTGGATCCGACCTTCTCGGTCTTTCCCTTCTGATCGGCGAGGGCTTGCTTGAGTTGTGCCTCGGTGATCAGCCCCTCGGCGACGAGAAGGTCCCCGAGGCGCCTGGTCTGGGGCTGGCCGAGTTTAGCTTGGGCCATCTAAACCTTGTTACTAGATCCCACCCACTTTCTTCAATGTCTCTATATAGGCTCGGTAGGCGTCGTCCAGGTAAAGCACGAAAACCACTCGCTTCAGCGCCGTTTTGCCCGCCTTGAGGTGTGCCACCACCGCCTCGATCATGGCGTCGGCGGCAGCCGTGGGGGCTAGGTGGCCGAGGCCCGTTCCAAGAGCCGGAAGCGCGATCGACGTCAGCCGGTGCTTGTCTGCCATGGCGAGGACGGCGCGAGTGGCGCGGCCGACGACGCCGGCGTCGGTCTTGAGATCGGGGCCCATGACGACGGCGTGAATGACGTGCGTTGCGATGAGGTTGCCTCCGGGTGTGAGGATCGCGTCCCCAACTTCGACCGGGCCCTGGCGGATCGCTTCTTCC
>JBKOUQ010000217.1:0-19849 GCA_046723475.1 Candidatus Methylomirabilota bacterium | reverse complement strand
CTTCAGGCCGACGATGCCGTTGTACGCGGCCGGCCGGAGGATCGAGCCAACCGTCTGCGAGCCCAGCGCGACCGGCACCTGGCGTGCCGCCACCGCGGCCGCCGAGCCCGCCGACGAGCCACCGGGCGTGTGCGCGGAATTCCATGCGTTCGTCGTCGGCGCGGGATCGCGATACGCGAACTGCGTGGTGTGCGTCTTGCCGAGCACGATCGCGCCCGCCGCGCGGAGCCGCGCCACGCACGTTGCGTCGCGCGTGGGGCGCGTGTGGGCGAACTCGCGTGCGCCCGCCGTGGTCGGCAGGCCCGCCACGTCGATGATGTCCTTGACGCCGATCGGAACGCCGTGCAGCGGACCGAGCGTCGCGCGGGCCCGGACGGCGTCGTCGGCCGCACGGGCGGCGGCGCGTGCGCCCTCGTCGTCGACGAGAATCCAGGCTTTGAGCGTCGAGTCCAGCGCTCGGATGCGGTCCAGGCACGCGTCCACGAGCGCCGTCGCCGTGAGCTCGCCCGATCGGATCGCCGCCGCGGCCGCTTGGACACCGAGATCAGTGGAGCGCATCGAGCACCTCCGCGACGACCTCGAATCGCCCGAACGACGGCATCAGGTACGCGCCGGCGTGCCAGCGCCGCACGTCGGCGACGAGCGCCTGCGCCATCTCGATGCCCGCCCGCAGCGCGCTCTCGCCGGCGTCGCGCAAGCGCGCACGCGCGGCGGCCGGGACGGTGATGCCGGGCACCTCGTTGTGCAGGAACTCCGCGTGGCGGAAGGAGTGGAGCGGCAGGATGCCGACGAGGACCGGCACCGGAATGTGGCCGGCGCGCGCGAGAAAGCGGTCGAGCGCCTCGAGATCGTAGACCGGCTGGGTTTGCAGCCAGCGCGCGCCCGCCTCGATCTTGCGCTGCATGCGCTCGATCTCGTGGTCGGCGTCTTCGGCAGCAGGATTGAGAGCCGCGCCGACGCAGAACGCCGTCGGGTCGCCGATCGAGCTGCCGGTGGCGTCGAGGCCCTCGTTCATGCGCCGCAAGATCCCGATGAGGCCGACGCCGTCGACGTCGAAGACGGCAGTGGCATTGGCGTAGTCGCCCGTGCGCGGCGGATCGCCCGTCATCGCCAGGATGTTCCGGATGTCGAGCGCGTGGGCGCCGAGCAGGTCGGCCTGAATGCCCATGAGGTTCCGGTCGCGACACGTGAAGTGCATGTTGATGTCGAGCCCCGTATGGTCGCGAATCAGCAGCGCTGTCGCGAGTACCGACATGCGCACGCGCCCGAGCGAGCCGTCGTTGATGTCGACGATCTCCACTCCCTTTTCTTTGAGCAGCTTCGCGCCCTGCACCAGCTTGTCGACCGTGTGGCCACGCGGCGGATCGAGCTCGACCGTCACCACGAACTCGCCCGCGTCGAGCTTGCGCGCGAGCGATGTGGGCGGCAGCGTGCGCGCGATGCCCGGGGTCTCGACGGCGGCCGGGCGCGGCGCCGGCGCGCGGGCCACCACGCGACGCGGCGTCTCGATACGCCGATCGAGCGTCTCGCGCATCGCGGCCGTGTGCGCGGGCGTCGTGCCACAGCAGCCGCCGACCAACCGCGCACCCGCGTCGACCATGCGGCCCGCATAGTCGGCCATGTACGCCGGCGATGACAGATAGATGAGGCGCTCGCCGATGCGGCTCGGCAGACCGGCGTTGGGCTGGATCGCCAGCGGCAGCCCGCCCGCCTCCGGCACCATGCGTTCGAGCACGTCGTACAGCGTGGACGAGCCCACCGAGCAGTTGGCGCCGAGCGCTTGCACGCCGAGCGCGCGCAGCGTGCGCGCCACCTCGGCCGGCGTGCGGCCGGTGAACGTCACCGCTTCGTCGTTGAACGCCATCTGCGCGATGACGGGCAGGTCGGTGATGCTGCGGATCGCCTCGACAGCCAGCGCGATCTCCGCAAGATCCGAGAACGTCTCCACCACGAACGCATCCACGCCGCCCTCGAGCAGCGCCTCGGCTTGCTCGCGGAATGCCTCGCGTGCTTCGTCCGCGGTGACCGTGCCGAGCGGCTCGAGGTACTTGCCGAGCGGGCCGACGGAGCCGAGCACCCATACGTCGCGCCCCGCGGACTCGCGCACGTCACGCGCGAGGCGCGCGCCGCGGCGATTGACCTCGCGCACCTGGGCCTCGAGCCCGTGGACCGCCAGCTTGAAGCGATTGGCGCCGAACGTGTTGGTCTCGATGCAGTCGGCGCCGGCGGCGATGTAATCGCCGTGCACGCCCTGCACGACGCGCGGGTTGTTGAGGTTGAGCACGTCGAAGCACGCGTCGAGCGGGACGCCGCGCGCGTACAGCACCGTGCCCGTCGCGCCGTCGCACAGCAGCGGGCCGGCGCCGAGCCGTTCGCTAAACGCGTGCGGCATCCGCGTGCCTGAGCGCGCTCAGCATCCGCGCGACGACCTGGTCGACGCCGAGTCCGCGGGTCTCGATCATGACGTGCGCGCGCCCGTAGTACGGCTCGCGCGCGCGGTAGAGCGTCTCGATGTCCGCCGGCGAGCGCTCGAGCATCGGCCGGCCGCCGAGGCGGCGTGCGCGCTCCAGCAAGTCTGGCAGATCGCCGCGCAGCCAGATGACCGTGCCGAGCGCGCGCAGCGCATCCATGCGGTCGTCGCGACACGGCAGCCCGCCGCCGGTCGCGATGACGTCGCCCGACTTCAGCGCGAGGTCCGCGAGCACCTCGCCCTCGAGCTGGCGGAATCGCTCCTCGCCGTCCTGGCGAAAGATCTCGGGGATCGCGCGACCGTCGCGCGAGACGATCATGTCGTCGGTCTCGATGAAACAGCGGCCGAGACGACGCGCGAGCAGACGTCCGCACACCGACTTTCCGGCGCCCATAAAGCCGACGATGACGATGTTGTCGGCAGCCATGTCACGCCATCCTATCACCGGGGACAGGCGGCGCTGCGACGGTGCCGTCGGGTGCCGGGTGCGCACGGCAGCGGTTCACGAACGGGGGCCCGTTGGGGCCCCCCGTTCGACGAGGCGACGCGGTCAGCCGCGCGCGCGCAGCGCGGCGAGCACCCGGTCGGGCAGCAGGGGCACCTGACGCACCCGAGCGCCCGTCGCGGCGAAGATGGCATTACTGAGAGCCGGGGCTACCGTCGTCGTCCCCGGCTCTCCCAGGCCCGTCGGATATTCCGTCGACGGCACGATGTGAACCTCGACCTCCGGCACCTCATTCATCCGTAACACCTGGTAGTCGTGGAAATTCGATTGTGCGAGCGCACCGTTGGCGATCGTTCCGTGCTCTTTGAGCGCGTTGCTCACGCCGAACAGCAGCGAGCCCTCGATCTGCGAGCGCGCACCGTCCGGATTGACGACGACGCCGCAATCGACGGCGCAGACAATCTTTTCGACCTGCACCTTGCCCGTGGCGGGATCGACACGTGCCTGAACGACCGAGGCCGTCCACGTCGGCGTCTTTTTTTCCTGGGCGCTGACACAGGCCACACCCCGCCCGGTGTTGGCCGGCAGTGGGCTTCCCCACCCCGCCTTGTCGGCGGCGAGCTTCAGCACGCGGGCCAGCCGCGGCGCGCCGCCGAGCATCGAGAGACGGTACTGCAGAGGATCGACACCGGCCAGCTTCGCCAGCTCATCCATGAACGTCTCGACGGCGAAGAACGTGTAATTGGGAGCCACCGCGCGAACGTAGCCGACGGGGATCCCCGTCTCGACCGGCACCGCGCGGACAATCTGGTTCGGGATGTCGTACACGTGGTCCGCGCCGTTGAGCGCAAACTGATCGAGGCCCTTCTTGTCGACGAAGTCCGGCCCCCAGCGCTTGCCGGGATGCGAGGCGACCAGCGTGTTGTCCCACGCGACGATCTTGCCGTCGCGGTCGAGCCCCGCCTTGAGCACCTGCAACGTCGCGGAGCGATAGAAGTCGCGCCGGAGATCCTCCTCGCGCGAGCGAATGAGCTTGACCGGACGCTTCACCTCGCGCGCGATGAGCGCGGCCTCGACCATGATGTCGGGCTCGAGCCGGCGTCCGAAGCCACCGCCGAGATACTGCTGATGAATGCGGATCTTGGACGCGTCGACACCGAGGGTAGCCGCCAGCGTGCCGACCGCGAAGGTCTGAAACTGGCTGCCGGTATAGATGTCATACACGCCGTCGGCGAAGCGCACCACGCAGTTCATCGGCTCCATCTGCATGTGCGCGACGTAATCGGTGGTGAACGTCGCCTCGTGCCGGCGTGCCGCGTCGCCGAGCGCCTTTTTCACATCGCCCTGCTCGTGCCACGCGGCGGCGCCGGCGTCGTCTTTCGCCTGCGCGAACTTCGCGAAAATCGACTCGCTGCTGACGGTGGCGTTCGGACCGAGATCCCAGCCGACCTTCAGCGCGTCGCGCGCCTTCACGGCCGCCTCGTACGACGTCGCGACGACGGCCACGAGCTGCGGCACCGCGACGGTTGCGACGTAGCCCTTCACGCGCTTGGCGCCGCTATCGTCCAGCGCGGTGCGGCGTACGCCGTCGCGTACGGGTGGATACGCGACCTTCGCGTACACCATGTTCGGCACGAACGTGTCGATGCCGAACTTCGCCTTGCCGTTCACTTTGTCGGGAATGTCCAGGCGTGGGATCCACTGCCCGACGACGCGATAGTCGGTCGGCTTCTTGAGCGCGATCTGCTTCAGCTCGTCCTCGGTGAACGTCTTCGTGATCGGCATGCGGGCGACGATCTCGCCATAGCGCAGCGAGCGGCCCGTCGGCAGGTGACGCACGACCCCGCGCTCGGCCGCACAATCGGCCGCGCTGACGCCCCACGATTTGGCGGCGGCATCGATCAGCGCGAGGCGCGCGGCGGCGCCCGCGCGCGACAGCGTATCGAACGTCCAGTTCACCGACCAGCTACCTCCCGTGATCATGAGGCCGAACTTCGGATCGTTGACCGGATAGTCGACGCGGACATCTTTCCAGTCCGCTTCGAGCTCCTCGGCCACGATCTGGGCCAGCGCGGTGCCGACCCCCTGGCCCATCTCCGCCTTCGTGATGTGCACGGTCACGATGCTGTCGGGGGTGATCGTGATCGCCGCGTTCGGGTCCCACGCCGCGGCGGCATCGGCAGCGCTCGGGTCGATCAGCGGAAAGCGAATGGTCACTGCGGCGCCGGTCGCGACCGCGCCGGCGAGGAAGCCGCGTCGCGTGACGGGCGCCATCATGACCGCACCCCCTGCGCGGCGCGCTTGATCGCGCGCTTGATTCGCGGATACGTCGCGCAGCGACAGATGTTGCCCGACATCGCGTCGACGATGTCCGCATCACTGGGGTTGGCGTTCCGCGCGAGCAGCGCTGCCGCGGCCATGATCTGGCCCGACTGGCAGTACCCGCACTGCGGCACCTGCTCGGCGATCCAGGCGAGCTGCACCGGGTGCCGGCCGGCGGGATCGAGGCCTTCGATCGTCGTGATCTTCTTGCCGGCCGCCTGGGCGACGGTTGTCTGGCACGAGCGGACGGGCTGGCCATCGAGATGCACGGTGCAGGCACCGCACTGTGCAACGCCGCAGCCGAATTTCGTGCCCGTGAGCTGCAGGTGCTCCCGGATCACCCACAACAGTGGGGTGCCGGGATCGACGTCGAGCGTCCGAGATTTACCGTTGATCAACAGTGTCGCCATGGCGCGCCTCCTTTGGTTGGAGGAAAGGCAACGAGGTGGCGGGCAGCCTAGCACAAAACGCGACAGGCCGTTCTCCGCGCGGGCGCCGCGACCACCCACCGCGTTTCGTTCGCGGTCGGCGCACTGGTCGGAGACGGGTCAGCGGGTGCGGCGGTCGATCCAGAGGTCGCGCACGACTTCCCAGAGTCCCGCGAGTAACGGGACGGCGACGAGGCCACCCACCAGTCCGCCGAGCTGAAAGCCAGCCAGGAGCGCGACGAGAACCGCGAGCGCGTGCAGGCCGGTCGCGCGGCCGACGAAGTACGGGGCGAACAGCTTTCCCTCCACGGTCTGACACGCGATCATGAGGGGAAGCGCGATCGCGGCCCGAACGATTCCGTCGTTGAGCGCCGAGAGCGTGCCGAGGACGGCGGCGACGGTTGCCCCGACGAACGGCACGATGTTGAGCACCGCCGCGAGCGCGCCGATGAGCAGCGCGTACTTCACCCCGATGACGGCCAGCGCGATCGCGATGAGCACCCCGACGCAGAAGCTCGAGACGAGCTGGCCGCGTACGTAGCCGCCGATTCGATTGAGCACGGCGGGCGCCAGCCGCGTCGCGGTCGGCCGATACTCCGCCGGCAACATCGCGACGAGCGTGTCGCCGATCTCGCGAGCGTCGATGACGAGATAGGCGGCGATGACGAGGACCGCGAGCAGCTCGAGCACCGCGCCCACCGCGCCCGTCGTCAATCGCATCGCATTGCCAAGGAGGATGCTGGCGAGCCCCTCGACCTTGTCGGCTTGCGGCGACGGCAGCGACGCGCCCCACTGCCCCAGCCAATAGTCGAGGTTGCCGAGCCATCCGCGCACATTTGCGACAAGCTTGGGGAGCTGGTCCATGAACTGCGTCCACTGCTCGCTGAGCGCCGGCCACAACAGGCGCCCCATGAGCGTGAACACACCCACCACGATGACGTACACGGCGAGCACGACGACCCCACGCGGCACACGCCAGCGCTCGCCCACACTCGCGGCGGGCAGGATCGCCGCCGCGAGGATCAGCGCCGTGAAGACCAGCATCCACACCTGCCACGTCGCGATCAGCAGCCAGACTGCGGCCGCCACGGCAAGTACCTGGAAGACCATCGGCCACGGCAGCCGCGAGGGCAGGCCCGTCACGGCTCCATCATAATCGCTCGGCTCGGTCAGCGATGAACGGTGCGGTGGGCGGGCGCGCGGCGATACGCGCAGTCGCGCATCCAGCAGCGCGCGCACTGGTTGAAGTAGTGATCCACGCGCGCGCGGACGCCCGCACCGGCGAGGAGCGAGATCGACTTGGCCGGAGTCATGAAGCACGCCTCGTTGAGCGTTACGCCGATCGACGTCCCCGGGCACAGTCGAAATAGCGTGCGCTGCTGCGCCACGTCCCAATCGCCGTAACCGGGGCTGATGCGGTTGGTGACCGCGAGGCCCGCGGCGAGACCCTGGCCACAGAGGACGTCGTTGACGTATTCCGCGAGACTCTCGACGGCGCCCGACCCCACACTGTCGAGCATGGCGGCGAGCGGAAGCTCGCGCGACTCCCAGAGCGTCGCCACCCGACGCTCGAGCGCGTCGCCGATCGTCACGACGGCGGCCGCGACGTGCTCGACGACACCCCAGCGCTCGCCGATCGCGGGAATCGTCAGTACCTCGCCGCCGGCGTCAATCGTGTCGCTCCCACGTGCGCCGACCGTCAGCCAGCGCACGACGGCGCGTGGCGCCATGAGTCGGGCTCCTTCCGCGAGCGCCTCGTCGAACAGAAGGCGCACGTCCGGCGGCGGGATGTCGACGCCTTTCTTGTAGCCCTGGAAGCGCAGAACCTCGTCGGGATCGATCGCGAGCGGCAGGTCGGCGAAGACCTGCGCGCCGACGGGCAGCGTCACTTCGTGCGTCGGCTTCGCACGATCCACACAGGCTCGCCTCCGGCGGGCGTGCCTACGGCAACGCCGAGCGCCGTCGGCTTCGCACCACCTCGGAGATCAGCCGGATGTGCTCGGGGTTCGAGCCGCAGCAGGCGCCGACGATGTTGCAGCCCGCATCGAGCAGCGCGGGATACTCCCGGGCCATCGGCTCCGGTTCCAGCTCGTACGTGACCGCGTCGCCCTTGGTGATCGGCAGCCCGGCATTCGGATACGCGACGAGTGGCGCGTCGGTGACGTGCCGCATCTCGCGGATGATGACGATGGCGCGATCGGGACCGCGTCCGCAATTCATCCCGACGACGTCGGCGCCGGCCGCGAGGAGATTTTTCGCGACCTCGGCGGGACTCTCGCCCCACATCGTGCGGTCGCGATCGTGCAGCTCCTCGAACTGAAAGAACATCGTCGCCATGACTGGCAGGTCCGTGACCGCCTTGCACGCGCGAATGGCCGCCGTCGCCTCCTGCGGAAACATCATCGTCTCGACCGCGAACAGGTCCACGCCGCCCTCGGCGAGCGCCTCGGCCTGCTCGCGAAAGGTCTCTTCGTACGCCTCGTCGGTGACGCCTTCGTCGAGCGCATAGTCCTGCGGCAGTCGGCTCGTGGGGCCGATCGAGCCAGCAACATAGCCGTGCGCGGGCGCGACGGAGCGCGCCAGCCGTGCGCCTTTCACGTTGAGCTCGCGCGTCCGGTCGCCGAGCGAGTACTCGTTGAGCTTCAGCCGTGCACCGCCGAAGGTGTTCGTTTCCACGATGTCGCTGCCGGCCTCGAAGTACGCGCGGTGGATGCCGGCCACGACGTCGGCGTGCGTGTCGTTCCACAGCTCGGGACACGCACCGTTGAGAAGCCCGGCCGCGAAGAGCATCGTGCCGTAGCCGCCGTCGAAGACGAGCGTGTCCCCCGCCTTGACGCGCTCGATGACCTCCCGGCCGCGGGCCTTCATTCTATGGATCGACCACGTGAGATCATGCCGAGGCCGCCACGCCGAGGAGGGCCTTGGCCTTCACCACGGCAAGCGTGGAATCCTTCGCATAGCCGTCGGCGCCGATCTCGTCGCAGAACGCCTGGCTCACGGGCGCGCCGCCCACCATGACTTTTACACGCTCGCGGATGCCAGCCTTGGCCAACGCGTCGATCGTCCGCTTCATGCCGGGCATCGTCGTTGTCATGAGGGCCGAGATGCCGACAATGTCCGCGTTGTGCTCCTGCACGGCCGCCACGAACTTCTCCGGCGCGACGTCGCGCCCGAGGTTGATGACCTTGAAGCCGGCGCCCTCGAGCATCATGCCCACGAGGTTCTTGCCGATGTCGTGCAGGTCGCCCTGTGCCGTCCCGATGACGACGACGCCGTGATAGTCGTTGCCGCTGGCGGCCGCCGTGATCAGCGGCTTGAGCAGATCGAGACCGGCGTACATCGCGCGCGCCGACAGCAGCACCTGGGGGACGTAGTACTCGTTGCGGCGAAACTTCTCGCCGACCACGTCCATGCCGGGGATCAGACCCTTGAAGATAAGATCCTTCGGGTCCATCGAGAGGTCGAGGCCTTCACGGGTCTTGGCGGCGACCGTGTCTTTGTCGCCGAGGATCAGCGCCCGAGACATCTTCGGATAGTCGAACGGCTCGCTCATGCCCCTCCCGCGCGCGTGGTAGTCAGCTGATTTCTAACACGGCGCCGTGCACGCGGCAATCACTTCGCCGCGCGCGAGACGTATTCGGCGACCATCGGGCCGGCTTGCGAATCCAGCGAGGTGAAGCTCACACCGACCTGGTCGCCGCGGCGCCAGGCGATGACCGCGTCGACCACGATGGCGTTCGGCAGCGCGCCGCCTTCGCAGCGCACCTGCACCGCCTGACCCGGCATCCAGTCGTCGGGCACCCCGGTCAGCGCCATGCCACCCTCGCTGATGTCATGTGTGCGCACGCGGCATGTGCGGCCGTGGCCCGCCATCGTCAAGGTGGCGGCCGCGTCGAGCGTGGCGCGCGGATGCTTGCGGATATTGCTCGGCAACACCGCGTAGATCTTCACGGGCTGGGTCTTGCCCTTCACGGTGACGTCGCCGAGCTCCTTGGTGACGAAGTGATCCTTCACCAGCGCATACGTCGACTCGCTGATGATGATGTTGGTCTTGTAGTCCTTCGTCAGCGACTCGAGTCGTGCCCCCAGGTTGATCGTGTCACCGATAGCCGTGTATTCGAGGCGCTGTTTCGATCCGAGCGTGCCGACGACGGCCTCGCCGGTGTTGATGCCGACGCCGTTGCGGATCGTGATGCCGAGCTTCTGCTCCCAGCGCGCGGACAACGCCAGCGTCCGCTCCTGGAACTCCAGCGCGGTGCGGACGGCCTTCACCGCATGCTCGGGATCCTCGAGCGGCGCGTTGTAGAGCGCCATGACACAGTCGCCGACGTATTTGTCGACGGTGCCTTCGTACCGAAAGACGATTTCGGTCATCGCGCTGAGATACTCGCGCAGCATCTCGGCCACCTGTTCCGGCTGCAGCTGCTCTGACAGCGTCGTGAATCCGCGGATGTCCGAGAACAGCACGGTCACCAGCCGGCGTCTCGTCGTGAGGCTGCCCTCGTCCTTGTGGCGCATGACCTCGCGCGCGACGTCCGGCGAGAAGAACTGCTGCAGGCGCCGCCGGTCGCGCTGCTCGCGCACGAAGTGTTCGACGACGGTAGCGAAGTAGCCAAGGCCGAGCGCGACTGCGACCGTCCCGGCCAGCATGCCGCGGATCCATAAGTGGAGGAGCACGAAGGCCACGAACGCCGCGGCCGTCAGCAGTACCCAGACAGCGACCACGGCGAGAAAGGCGCCGAACGCTCGGAGTCGTACCACGAGTGCGCAACCAAAGATCGCTGCCGCGAACGCCAGCGCGGTCGCGATCCACGGCGGCGCCTCACGGATGTAGTCGCCCCGCACGAGCGTCTCGAGCGCATGCGCGTGAATCTCGACTCCCGGCATGTCGCCGTGCGGCGCAAACGGCGTGGCGAACAGATCATGCAAGACCGGGCTTGTCGGGCCGATGAGGACGATCTTGTCCTTCCACTCGGCCGCATCAATCTCCCCGCCCAGCACCCTGTGGTAAGACACCCACGGATAGGTGTTCGTCGGCCTGCCGCGGAAATTGATGAGAACGGGCATCTTCGGAAGCGGTGCAACGGGATAACGTGACATCGCGAGCAATGTGTGCAGCGCGGCGTCGAACAACGGCATCGGTGGAACTCGGCGGTCGTCCGGAGTCAGCTGTAGCCCGACACGCCGGACATACGCCCCCCGTTCTGTGTACGCGTTGATCGCGGCGACGGCTGCGGCACCGCGTGTGAACATCTCGAGTGGCAGGACCGTTACCCCGCGGTCGACCTTGAAAGTCCGTCCGTCGTCGCCTCGAACATCCCTCTGCTCATCGGTCTCGAACGCCGCCGCGAGGACGACGTTGCCAGCCGACGCGATTGCCTCGGCGAAGACGTTATCGTCTTCAGGACCGGCCGACGACGGCGTATCGAAGATGACGTCGAACGCGATTAGACGCGGCTTGCCCGCCATGAGGTTCCTGATCAACTGCGCGTGGAGTGCGCGGGCAAACGGCCACTGCTTGTGGAGCTCGGTGAAGGTTGATTCATCAATGGTCACGATCACGACGGGGAGTGTCGGCTCGAGCTGGCCGCGCAACTCGAAGAACCGGTCGAGCGACCAGTACTCCAGCCCCTCAAAGGCACCGAACCCGGCGAGGCCGGCGAGCTCGACCAGTCCGACGATGACCAGGCCCGCCAGGATGCCCGCCAGGTGCTTGCGACCGACGCCCCGCAGCCACCGCCAAGAGGCCGTCATCTTTATCAATGTATGCTAGTATCCGGCGGGAATGAAAATACGGGTGCTCGGCGCCTATGGAGCCGAAGGACTCGGTCATCGTCCCACCTCCTTTCTCCTGAACGATCACATCCTGGTCGACGGGGGAACTGTGGGTGGTGCCCTGACGCTGTCCGAGCAAGTCCATGTCGAGCATGCCCTCATCAGTCATTCCCACCTGGACCACGTCGTTGGCCTCGCCTTTCTAACCGAGACACTCGCGTTTTCCGGAATCCGTGCCCCGCTCACCGTTGCGAGCCTCGAGCCCGTCGTGAGCGCTCTGCGCACCGGCGTATTCAACAATCTCGCCTGGCCCGACTTCTCACAGATCCCGACGGGCGCGCCAGTGATGAAGTACCGGACGCTCGTCGAGGAAGCCGAGCAGCGGGTCGGCGACGTGTGGGTCACCCCGGTCGCGGTCAACCACGCCGTGCCGACCTCCGGGTTCATCGTCCACGACGGCACGACCGGCTTCATTTACTCTGGCGACACGGGGCCGACGGACGCGCTGTGGAAGGCGGCGCGCGGGCTGCGCGGCCTGCGGGCGGCGCTCATCGAGTGCGCCTTTCCGAACCGGATGCAAGAGCTGGCCGCCGTGGCCGGACACATGACGCCGGATCTCATCCGCCGCGAGATCGACAAGCTTCGGGCCGACCTGCCGATCTGGATCTACCACGTCAAGCCGCAGTTCTACGAAGAGATCGCCGAGGAGCTATCAAGCGTCGATCCCGCCCGCATCACGCTCGTCGAGCAGGACAAGACCTACACGCTTTAAATTCGGAGGCCCGCGACGGCCCCCTCCGATGCCTCCCCCAGAACAGGATTGGCGCCGCCGAAGCCGGCGCTCGAACTCACGGGGCGTCCGGAACCAGGACCACCGTCTCGCTGGACAGCTCGACGCGCACGCGCTCGCCGACCCGGAACACCCGGCTTTCGTGCTGTGACGGCAGCTCGACGCGCACGGGCATGGCGCCGCCAATGTCGACCTCGTAGAGCTGCCGGGCGCCCTCGAAGACCCGCAGCGCGACAATCCCGGGGAGCCCGGGTCCGCGGCCCATCGCGACGTCGCTCATCGACAGGAGCTCTGGGCGGAGTACGAGCAAGCCACGACTGCCGTCCCGATAGTCGCCGATCCCCGCCACAGGCACGCGATGGCCCCCCTCCGTCTCGACGACCACGCCGAGATCGCGCACCTCGACGACGCGCACAGGCAGGAAGTTCGCCGGCCCGAGCGCCTCGGCCACCACGCGCGTGCGCGGGTGCTGGTAGACGTCGGCCGGCTCACCGAGCTGCGCCAGCTGTCCTTCGTGGAGGACGGCGAGACGGTCGGACAGCGCGAGCGCATCCGCGGCGTCGCGCGTGACGTGAATCGTCGTCACAGCAAGGTCGCGGTGCAGCTTTGCAAGCTCGAGACGCAGCGTCTTGCGCGTGAGCGGATCGAGATGCGCCAGCGGCTCGTCCAGCAGCAATACTCGCGGCTCGGGCGCCAGCGCCCGTGCCAGTGCCAGCCGACGTCGCTGCTCCAGCGTCAGGTCCGGTGGCCGCCGATCGGCGACGGCCACGAGCACGAGCCGCGTCAGGACAGTCTCGACCCGGCGACCCACCTCGGCCGCATCCATCCCCTGCTGCTCGAGGCCGAATGCCACGTGTTCACGGACGCTCATGTGCCGCCACAGCGCGCCCTCCTGGAACACGTAGCCGATCGAACGCGCGCCCGGCGGCAGCGCGCCGAGGTCGTGCCCATCGACGAGCACACGGCCCGCGCTCGGTGTCATGAATCCCGCGATGGCGCGCAGCACGTCCGTCTTGCCGGAGTGCGGCGGACCGAGAAACGTGAAGAACTCGCCATACCGCACGTGGACGTTGATGCCCGTGAGCCCGGGCGGCACGCCGCCGCGCGTCGCGAGCGCCTCGAGGCGGATATCGACGAGCGGCCGGCTCACGGGTGTCGCTCGCGGCGGTGCCGTGTGCCGGCCGCGCGCGCCATCGGCACGCAGACCAGCCCGACGACGGCCAGCGCGGCGTAGAGCGCCGTCGGTGCCGACCACGCGAGCAGCGTCGTCGCGAGCACGGGCCCGATGAACGCCGCACCGATCCGCGCGGAGTTGACGATGCCGATGGCGACGCCGCCAGCCGTCTGTGCGATGCGGGCGACGGCGAGTGGGAACACCGGCGCGATGCACAACACCTGAAGGAAGCGCAGCGCGCCATAGACCCACACGTTGTGCACCGGCGCGAGCGCGATGACGAACACGGATGAAAGCACGAGCAGCCCCGGGACGAGCCGACGCTCGGGGACGAGGTCGGCGAGACGCGAGGCCAGCACCGAGCCCAGCGCCGCGGCGACGGCGGACGCGAAGATCACGAGACCGCCGACCTCCAGGGTGCGATCGTCAGCGATCCCGAGCGCCGGAAGAATCTGCGGCAGGATCGAGGTAAGAAAGAAGATCTGCGTCGAGCCGCCCAGCACGATACCGGCGACGCCGAGCACATCGCGCGAATCGGGTCGTGCCGCCGTCGTCGCCGACGTCGGCGCGCCCGTTGGATCGGGCACCCCCCAGCGCACGAGCGCGCCACAGCCGAAGAGGATGACCGCGCCGACCACGAAGGATGCACGAAATCCCAGGCGCGCCGCCGCGATGGCGCCGACGAGCGGTCCGATCACCTGGCCGATGGTCATCCCGGACTGGATGGCCGCCACCTGACGCCGCACGTCTCGCGGGTCGTCCGAGCGGCCCGCGCTCACGAACGCGAACGTCGAGGCCGCCCCCGTCACGCCGAGCACCGCACGACACACGAACAGCTCCATCAGCGTGCGAGCTACCGCGGTGCCGAGAAATGCGATGCCCTGGGCGACTTGCACAACCGCATAGAGCGTCTTCGGGTTGCCACGATCGGCATGCCGTCCCCACAGCGGCGCGGTGGCCACGGTCGCCAGCGGGGTAATGCCCATGATCCAGCCCGTCCACGTCAGCGTGCCGGCGGCATCCCACGTCGAGATGCGCTGGATGTGGAAGGGCAGGCTGATGTAGACGAACGACCACGAGAACGAGCCGAAGAACATGGCGAGCGGCAGGACGTGCCGCTCGTCCCATCGAGCGCTGATCACACCGTCAGCGGTGCGTTGCCGTCGGGCGTTTTGGGTCGCCGACGGACCGCGCGCGGGCACTTCGCCGTCGCTGCGGTGTCCCGAGGACGAAGAGGCGGCTCGCCGTCGAATACCAATTGCGCGTCGTCACGTGTCGCGGCACGCGTGGCACGGCTCGTGCGTTGAGCCGGCAGACTCGGTCATCACACGTACAAGCCCGGCGCCGAATGGAGGCGGACATGGCAACGACACGATCGTCGACGGAGCCCGGCCAGCACGTTCTCGTCATCGTCATCGTGGTCATGATCTTGCTCGTCGCCGCGTTCATCGTGCGCACTGCCACGCTGCGCGCAGATGCGCAGCGGGCACTGGCGGGGAGCGCGTGCATGCCGACGACGACGCGCGTCGGTCGAGCCCTTACTTGAGCACGCAGAACCCCTGGCTCTCGACGCCCAGGGCGACGTTGAACTTGCTGCGGAAGTTCTCCAGTGCGACCGCGGCGGTCAGCTCGACGATCTGCGCCTCCGAGAAGTGCTGCCGCACCTTCGCGAAAAGCTCGTCGGATACCTTCTGGCCGGTGATGGTCATCGCCTCCGCGTAGGCCAGCGCCGCGCGCTCCGGCGCGGAGTAATGCGCGCTGGTCGCGAACGACGTGATCGCGCGCAGCTTGTCATCCGAGACGCCTTCCCGCAGACCGCGGGACGAGTTGATGTCGATTCAGAATGGACAGCCGTTGATGAGCGCCACGCGCAGATACACGAGCGGGAGCAGGTCGCGCGGCAGGAGTCCCGAGCGATCGACCGCCGCCGAGAGTGCCTTGGCGGCCTTCATGATGCCGGGTGTGTGCGCCTGAACCTTCGTGGTGTTGAACACCGCACCGAAGGTCTCGGTCTCCTTGGCGAACGCCTCGTTCAGGATCGGATCGTCGCCGGGCTCGGTGATCTCTCGGACGCGAGGCATGCCGAATTATACCGCCCCGCTCATCGCGTCCTCGACGACTGCGTGGTGAGGTACTGCTCGATCGAGGGCAGCGCGTCGAGTACCACGTCACCGACGACGGTCAGGCTTTGCGCGGAGACTTTGTCGAGCGTGTCGTCCGGGGTGTGCCAGGGCGGATAGTCGAAGTCGATCATCAGCGCCGCCGGCACGCCGGCCTTCAAGAACGGTGCGTGATCGTCCTCCACCGGCATGGGGTCGCTCGCGAAATGCTTGCCGTAGCCGAGGCGTGCTGCGCTCGCCCAGAGGATGTCCGTCAGCCACGGAGTGGAATAGCTCTCGCGACGAATGTTGAGATCGCGGTCGCCGATCATATCCACCAGCACCAGTGCGCGCGGCAGCCGCCCGGTGCGCCCGAGCTCGGCGGCGAGATGGCGCGAGCCGTAGAGGCTGTCGGTCGCCGTCCACGTTTCGAACGCTTCCTCACCGTCGAACCAGATGACCCACACCGTGTAGTCGCGCGGCGTCTTCGCGAGCCGCCGCGCGAGCTCGATCAGCAGCGCGGCGCTCGATCCGCCGTCGTTGGCGCCCACGAAGCGGAAGCTCTTGAACAGCTTCGTGTCGTAGTGGCCGGCCAGCGCGATCACGTCGGCCCGGCGACCGGGCAGCCGCGCGATGATGTTGGCCATGCGTATCGATCCGAGCGGCGTGTTGGCCTCGAACGGCTGCGTGTCCGCCGCGATGCCCCCCCGGCGCAGCTCACCGACGATGTAGTCCCGCGCGCGCGCACCACCGGGCGAGCCGGCCACGCGAGGGCCGATGGCGACCAGACGCTCCACGTGGCGCAGCGCGGCCGCGCCGTCCACGCGCGGCGTGCTCGGAGCCTGCGCGTCGCCGAAGCGGGCGCTCGTTGCCATGACGATACCGATCAGCACGGCGGCGGCGGCCACGCCGTACCGCCTCACCGGCGGGGCCCATCAGGCGCGAGGCCGCAGGCGCCGAAGTACTGCATGGTGAGGACGAAGTTGCCCTCGGCGTAGAGTGCGTTGAACCCGTCGAGCCAGCGCTCCGCCGTCGGCGCATCGACGATGCCGAACCGCACGGCGTTCTCCGCGCGCCGCTCCAGGAAATTCCGCGAGAAGCGGGTGAGCGTCGTGTCCTGGTACACGTCGGCGAGCATGCGAACGTTGCGCAAGCCTGCCGCGCGCAGCAGCCCGCCCAGGCGCCGTCCGCTGTGCGGTTCGGCATAGATGCGCGCGGCCACACCGTCGAGAATACGCGCCGTCAACTCACGATCGGGGTGCGCCGCGCCGACGAGCCCGAAGTCCTGGTCCTGCAGCGCGACGCGGCCGCCGGGGCGTGCCACGCGCACCATCTCCTTGACGACGCGCAGCGGATCTTCGACGTGAAGAATGACCGTGATGGCGAGCACGGCGTCGAAGCGGCGATCGGCGAACGGCAGCCGGTGTCCGTCGGCGTGCCGGAACGCGATCCGCGCGCCGGCCGCATCGCGCGAGAGCGACCGCGCGCGGGCGAGCAGCGTGGCGCTTGGATCGACGGCCGTGACGGCGCCGCGGCGGCCCACGAGCGCGGCGAGATCGCGAGCGACGACGCCGGTGCCGCAGCCAACCTCCAGTACGCGATCCCTCTCGCGCACCGGCACCCACTTCAAGAAGCGCCTGCGCAGCCGGATCTGGCTCGGCGTGTGCCCGCGCACCTCGAGGGCGGCCGCCATCGTCTCCGCCGTCGGCTGCGCGTCGACGGCGCGCCAGGGATCGGGATGGCGGTCGCTCACGCTATCCGGCGTAGCGGCGCGCGCACTCCTCGCTGCAGAAGTACGGAGCGCTGTCGCCCCCGCGGCCGCGCACCGCACGCGAGCGCACGACGTACGTCTGACAGACGGGATCCTTGACGAGCTCGTCGGTCAGCATGGCCGGGGGGCGCCCGCTTCGCAGCGGGGGACGACGGAGCAGCGGCAGGACGACGGTGAGGACGACGATCGCCACGACGAGCAGCAGCACGACGCGCACGGCCACTACCGCTCCGGCTTGATCGAGACGGCCCGAAGGAACTCCTTGTCCTGCGCGGTCAGCTCGGAGGAAAAGCCCCGACTCTTGGCGCCGGCGAAGAAGATGCCGGTATCGGCGCCACGCTTGAGGATCTCCTGCACGGCGTCGCGCGCGGCATCGGTCGCGGACAGCGACGCTTCGATTGTCTGCACGAGGCGCTTGAACAAACCTTCGAGGTGTCGCTCTCTCGCCATGGCGACCTTACGATAACATACGGCGCGTGGCCGCCCCGTGGACCCCGCGCGTCTCACACGTCCGCTGGTCTCACGGAAAGCTTGCGCTGCGCGAGGACGGCTGGCGCCTGCCCGACGGTACGGAGCGCGCGTATCCCGTGCTCGCCGTCGGCGTGACGGTCGGCGTCCTCGGCTTCGTCGAGCCGGATCGCATCGTGCTCGTGCGCCAGTTCCGTCATCTGCCGCGCGCGCAGTCGTGGGAGCTGCCCGGCGGCGGCGCCCTGCCCGGCGAAGCCCCCGACGTCGCGGCGCAGCGCGAGCTGCGCGAAGAAGGCGGCTACCGCGCGGCGCGCCTGACGTTCCTGACGCGATTCTGGCCGTCCAACGCGTACCTCGACGAAGTGGCCTGGTGCTACGTCGCCGACGGGCTCACGCCGGATCCCTTGCCGGCTGACGACGATGAGTTCCTCGAGCGCGCGGTCGTGCCGCTCTCCGATGCCCTACGCATGGCGCTCGATGGGGAGATCACGGAATCCGTTTCGAAGGTCACTCTGCTGCAGTACGCGCTAAGTCGTGAGCAGCGCTGAACTGGCACGTTCGCTGCACCCCGTGGTCGTGGAGGACCTGCTCATGCTCTGGACCATCTTCGTGATCCTGCTGGTGCTCTGGGCGCTTGGCCTGGTCAGCTCGTACACGCTCGGCGGCTACATCCACCTGCTGCTCGTCATCGCAATCGTCATCGTTCTGATTCGCATCATTCAGGGACGGCGACCCGTCTGAGCGCGCACACCGACGTCGACGCCGTCATCTTCGACATGGACGGCGTCCTGACGGACTCCGAGCCGCTTCATCAAGGGGTGATCCGCGCGCTCCTCGCGGAATATGGGGTCGACTGGCGTCCCGCCGGTCACGATCCGACGGTCGGCATGACCGCGCGCGAGGGCTTCGCGGTGATCTGCTCGCTCCATGCGCTCCCGCATTCGCCCGAGACGCTCGTCACGCTGTACACCGAGCGCGTCCTGCCTGTCCTGCGCGCGCGCGTCACGCCGATGCGCGGGGTGCCCGACGTGCTGCACGCGCTACGCGGCCGCGGCCTCCGCCTGGGCGTCGCGTCGTCGTCGAGCACGGCCGTCATCGACGCGACGCTCTCGGCACTCGGCGTGCGAGCGCTGTTCGATGCCGTCGTCTCCGGCACCGAGGTCACGCGCGGCAAGCCCGCTCCCGACGTGTTTCTGGAAGCCGCGAAGCGCCTCGGCGTCGCTCCGAAGGCATGCGTGGTGATCGAGGATTCCGAGCGCGGCGCGCGCGGCGCGCACGCGGCCGGAATGCGGTGCGTCGCGATTCCGTGCGCTGAGACGCGCCATCACGACTTCCGCGACGCCACCGTCGTGCTCGACTCGCTGCCCGAGCTGCTGGACTGCGCGCTCTTCGCGTAGCCGCGGCGCCTCACATGCCGACGCCGGTCCACCGTTGAAGTAATTTCACAACGCGGCCATTTGAACATGACGTTCGGTACGAGCGGCGGCGCCCCGCCGAACCCACGGTCGACGTCGTAACGGGCGCGCTGTAGAAGTAGCAGATCTCGGCAATCGACGATGACGGCATCGGGTGTGCAGCACACACCGTGCGGGCGGCATGGTCCAAGACAAGAAACAGCCGTGCTGTCGTCGCCATTACCGAATGAACGCTAACCCGCCGAGGGAGTTTGTCATGAGCGACCGTAGACCCATCGCAACACCAGCCACGCTGTGGCTCGAGGGCGTCGTTGCCATGTTCGAGTGGCACAACGCCCTCGTGAGATTCGCGTTCGGCTCTGTACCAGGAAACGGCCATGGTGAGGCGCTCGGGACGATCTCGGTGCCGGAATCGAAGCCCGAGGAACCGCCGTCCGATCCCGAGCCAGACTCGCTGTCGCGGCCGCCGGTAGAGCTGTCGCCGCCGGTAGAACTGTCGCGGCCGCCGGTAGAACTGTCGCCGCCGGTAGAACTGTCGCGGCCGCCGGTAGAGCCGTCGCGCCCGGTGGTAGCGCTGCGGCCGAAGCAGAGAAAGACATCGGCGCGCGGGAAACACCGGAACCGCTCGAAGATGTCAGGCAGCACACGTCGGCGCCGCGCTGCGTAGGTCTTCTGTTCAATAGGTCGCGCGC
>JBKOUQ010000184.1:0-24025 GCA_046723475.1 Candidatus Methylomirabilota bacterium | reverse complement strand
AGTGAGGGCCGCCCTGCAGGCCGCCGATCCGCGCGCGAAGACCCGGGACTCGGATTACGTCTTCATCACGTTCATCCTCACGCAGCTTCCGCACGGGGCCATCGGCCTGCTCGTCGCGGTGATGTTCGCCTCCGCGCTGTCGTCGAAAGCGGCGGAGCTGGCCGCGCTCGGCACGACGACGACGATCGATCTCTGGCGGCACCTGCGCCCGCTCGCCGCCGTCGACGAAGCGCGCAACGTCCGCGTCGCCCGGCGCTTCACCGCCCTCTGGGGCATCTGCGCGGTGGGCTTCGCGCTGTTCGCGGGCTTCGCCGAGAATCTCATCGAGGCGATCAACATCCTGGGATCGATCTTCTACGGCGTGCTCCTCGGGCTCTTCCTGGTTGCCTTCTTCGTCCGGCACGTCGGCGGCAGCGCGGTGTTCTTCGCCGCGGTCGCCGCGCAGACGCTCGTCATCGTCATGTACTTCACGCTCTCCCTCGGCTACCTCTGGTACAACGTCATCGGATGCGTGACGTGCATCGCGTTCAGCGTGCTGCTGCAGACGATGCTTCCGCCACGGCCGACCGCGGCGGAACGGGGCGCGGGGTGAGCGAGCCGGTCATCGCGTTCGGGCAGCAGCCGTGCGGCTTCTTCCCGCGTCGCTTTCTCGTGGCGAAGATTCGCACGGCGCGACGGCTGCACGCCGAGCTCGGCGGGCGGATCGTATTCTTCTGCCACGACAGCGACCACGATCCGCGCGAGACCCGCACGATCCTGCGCCACCGCACGAGCGGCCACGTCGCCCACCTCAATTTCGTCGTCGAGAGCAAGGTGCAACGGAAGTTTTCACCGCTCTACGCCAAGCACATCGCCCCCGACTGGCACGCACGGACGCTGGCCCAGCTGCCGAACTACGTCGACGGCCGGGTCACCGCGCTCTTCCGCGAGACGATGGGCGAGACCGTGGCCGATTTCTGCCTCGCGATGTACCGCGGCATGGGGCTGTTGGACGACATCGACGTCGTTCGCTCGAGCGATCCGACGCTGCGTCGTCTGGCGTGCGACGTGTCGGATTTCTTCGTCGACGTGCCGTACGAGGGCGAGATCGTGCGGGCGCGGGTGCGCGACGCCGAGCTCGTCCTGCACGCCGGCGGCGACGTGTTCGTGAAGCTTCCGCCCATGCCGTTCGGCAAGGAGCAGATCAGTCCCACGCGCGACACGCGCCTGGCATGGATGCAGTCGATCATCCACTGCACGCACTACGTCACCGGGGCGAGCGAGCAGGCGTACCTGCATCCGGAGGAGGCGCCGGGAGTCACGTTCGTGCGGCGCGAAGACATCGATCGCTCCGACGAAGCCTATGCCGAGCTCCCCGACTGATCCGCTGCGCATCGGCATCACCTGCTATCCGTCGGTCGGCGGCAGCGGCACGCTGGCCACGGCACTCGGCGAGCATCTGGCCGCGCGCGGGCACGAGGTTCACTTCATCAGTTATGAGCGGCCCTTCCGACTGCCGACGGAAGCGCCGCGGATTGCGTTCCACCCCGTCGTCATCAATGACTACGAGCTGTTCCGATTTCCCGACTACACGCTGCCGCTGTCGGTGCGCATGGCCGAGGTGAGCCGCGATCATCGGCTCGACGTCCTGCACGTGCACTACGCGGTGCCGCACGCCACCGCCGCGATCCTCGCGCGCGCCATGCTGGCCGACGAGCGGCGGCCTCGCGTGGTGACCACGCTGCACGGGACCGATACGACGCTCCTCGGCGTGGACGCGGGGTATGCGCCCGCGATCAAGTTCGCGCTGGGCCGCTCGGACGCCGTCACGGCGGTGTCCGAGGCGCTGCGCCGCGAGACCGAGCGCGTGTTCGCGTTCGAGCGTCCCATCGAGGTCATCCACAATTTCTTCACGCCCCGGCCGCCGCGCCGCGCGTCCGCCGATGTCCGCGGCGAGCTCGGCGTCGACGACGACGAGGTCGTCGTGCTGCATTCGTCCAACCTGCGGCCGGGAAAGCGCGTGGACCTCGTGCTCGAGGCGGTCGCGCGCGCGCGGCCGCGCCGCGCGTTCCGTCTGCTCGTGCTGGCTGGCGAGTCGTTCGCGCCCTTCGCCGAGCAGGTGCGCATGCTCGGCCTCCAAGATCGCGTCGTCGTGCGGGAGAAGGTCATCGACGTCGAGGACTATCTGCAGATCTCGGACGTCGGCCTCTTCGCCTCCGACGCCGAGAGCTTCTGCCTGAGCATTCTCGAAGCGATGTGCTTCGGCTGCCCGAGCGTCTCCACCCGCGTCGGCGGAGTCCCGGAGGTCGTCGAGCACGGCGCCAGCGGCGTGCTGGTGCCTCGGGGCGACGTCGGCGCGCTCGCGACCGCGCTCGAAGCGCTCGTCGACGACGAGCCGCGCCGCCGTGCGCTGGGCCGCGCCGCGCAGCGGCGCGCGCGCGAGCTGTTCTCCGCCGACGTCATCGTGCCGCGTTACGAGGCGCTCTACCGGCGCCTGTGCGGATGACGACGGCGCCGCGCCGTTGGACAAGATCTTGACCGCCATCGACCGTCGTGCGATGAATCCGCCCCGGGAGGCGACCATGAGAAAAACCGTGAGCTCCGTATGCCTGTTGCTGTTCGTCGTCGCGGCCGCCGTGACACCGGCGCCGCTGTCCGCGCAAAGCCCACCCGTCAGCCAGGCCAAGGAGCTCGTGGCGACGTGGCAGCGGGCGGTCACCGAGATCCTCGACGTCGCCGAGGTCATGCCCGAGGACAAGTACGGCTACAAGCCGACGCCGGAGATCTCGACCTTCGGCGATCAGCTCGTGCACGTCGCGGGAATCACGCAGCGGTTCATCGACACGGCCAAGGGCACCAAGACCGAGGCGCACCCGCACGCGTCGATGAAGAAGGCCGAGGTGATCGCGCTGCTCAAGCAGACGTTCCAGACCGGTCAGGAGATGGTCGCCGCGCTCACGGACGCGCAGCTCGCCGAGCCGATCAAGTATCCCTTCGGTGATCGGATGGTGACGCGCGCCACGTTCTGGCAGGGGCCGCTGTATCAGATCCGCAACCACCACGGACAGCTCGTGGTTTATTTACGGATGAACGGGATCGTTCCGCCGACGACGGCCCGCCGGCCGACGTAACGGGCGCCATGCTCGCGCTGCTCGGTGCGGGGCCCTTCACCGAGCAGCGCGTGTGGCTCGCCGCGCTCGCCATCCTCGTTCCCGGGCCGATCGCCACACGCGGGTTGCTCGGTGGCAGTGATCGAGACCTCCTGCCCGGGCCGTGCGGTCTCGGGCATGCTCAGCGCGACCGACGCCGCCTCGTCCATCCCTTTGACGTCCGCGAGCAGCTTCTGCCGATCGGCCGGCGACATCAAGGCGTACGGCCCCTTGCCCTCCTCGATCGGCCCGATAGTGGCGTCACCAACGCGACGGTTCGCGTCGGGACTAGCGCGCTAGACGCTGCTCCGGTTCCCGCGTTCGGGGGACACCATCGCCAGCCGGGTCTCCATGACGAGCGCGTCCTCGCCCGTGTCGTAGTAATAGCCGCGTCGGCGACCGGTCACGCGAAAGTTGAACGATTCGTACAGCGCGATCGCCTGATGATTGCTCGGGCGCACCTCGAGCACGATCATGCGGATGTCGCGGCCGCGCGCCTGGGCGATCAATCCCGCGAGGAGCTCGCGCGCAATGCCCCGACGCCGGTGGTCGGGGTGGATGGCGATGTTCGTCACGTGGATCTCGTCGGCGATCTCCCAGAGGCAGAGATAGCCGACGATGGCGTCGTCCTCGCGCACGACGTGGCAGCGCGCGACGCGGTTTTGCTCGAGCTCGTACAGAAATGCGCCGCGCGACCACGGCATCGTGAACGACGCCCGCTCGATGGCGAGGACCTCGTCGAGGTCCCCCGCCCGCATCGGCTCAACCGATCGTCGCGGCACGCCGTCGAAGCTCCGCTTGCGAGGGGCGCAGGTACAGCGGAAGAAGCGTCGCGGCGTCCACGCGATCGCCAAGGCGCAGACGCTCGCGACCCAGCACCGCCACGCACGCCGGTGACGGCACGCGCTGCGGCGGCGGCACGCGCCGGGCGTGCGGCGAGTCGATGCGTTCGGCGCCGTCGCCGATGAGCAGCGTCGGCTCACGCAAGCGCGCCGCGAGCTCACCGGGCGGCAGCGCGACATAGTCCCACTCGCGCCGCAGCCCTTCCCCATCGTGGCGATAGAGCGAGGCGTAGACCTCGTCACGCCGCGCCACGAGTACCGGACACACCGGCAACGCCGCCCACGGCAGGGCGGCCGCCATGGCATCGAGCGTCGGCACGGCCGCGATCGGAAGCGACAGCGCGAGGGCCAGCCCCTTGGCCGTGCTGACGCCGACACGCAGCCCGGTGAACGAGCCGGGGCCGATCGAAACCGCGAGTCCCTCGAGATCGGGCGGGCTCCAGCGGGCATCGCTGAGCACCCGATCGACCGCGGAGAGCAGCCGCTCCGAGTGCATCACGCTGACGTCGAGCAGGTACTCCGCAACGAGGCGATCACCGTCGACGAGAGCCACGCCGCCCGCGAGCGTGGAGGTCTCGAGCGCCAGGACGCGCATAGCGGGCAGTCTAGCACGCGACCGCGAGCGGCTCGGTGCGGGTGCGAGCGTCGCTCGACCGGCGGTGATGGTCGCCGCATCGGGCGTGCGATAATGGCGGCCGGGAGGACCTGAATGAGCGCCGCGCCCGCGCCGAAGAAGGATCCCGCCGCCGTCGAAGCCGAGGTTCGCGAGAAGATTCACCTGGAGATTCTCAAGCGCACCGGGGCGTACCACGCGAACGATCACGTGCTGCTGCCGTCGGGCCAGCACACCAGCGAGTACATCGAGAAAACGCTGGTGACCACCGAGCCGTCGTTCACGGAAGGGCTCGGCGCGGTGATCGCAAAGCACTTCGCGCCCTGGCCGGTCGATATCGTGCTGTCCACGGGCCCCGGCGCGCTGATCCTCTCGCACTGTGTCGCGCGCGCGCATCCGTCGCGCCCCGTCGTCGTGTACGGCACGAAGGGGCTCTCCGGCGGCAAGCGACGGGTGACGTTGCCGGTGGAGTTTCACCGGTTGCTGCGTCCGGGGACCAAGGTGCTCCTCGTCGAGGACCTCGTCTCGACCGGCAGCACGCTCAATCTGCTGATCGAGCTGGTGGACCAGCTCGGTGCTCAGATCGTCGGCGTCGGGTGCCTGTGGCGCCGTACCTCGGTCGATCTCGGCGGTCGGCCGGTGTTCAGCCTGGTCAGCAGGGACTTTCCCACTTACAACCCCGCGGAGTGCCCCCTGTGTCGCAAGGGTGTACCACTCAACGAGGAGTTCGTTCGGCGCAGGACCCATCGGAAACCCTCGGCGGTACAGGAGCCGCATTCGTCCTGACGTGGCCGTAGAGGAGCTGCCGTCCTTCTAAGCATCAGGCACGCGCTTTGCTGCCATGGATCCTGAACCCGGGCTCGGGAGCTCGGTTCAGGAGGCTCGCTATGAAGGCTCTCGCCGCCCTGACGTCCGCTGTACTCCTCGCCACCGCCGCTCCCGCGCTTGCCGAGCCCGTCGCGGTGAAATTCACGGAGGGCATCGCCCACGCCTTCCCGGTGCTGCGCTCCGTGGGCGGCGAGAAGCTCGCGCAGGGCGAGCTGGTCCAGATTCCTCACGGCGATGTCGTGGAGAACCGGCTCACGTTCCGGTTTCGGGACGGCTCGCTCTACGACGAGCGCGTCGTATTCTCGCAACGCGAGGCGTTCACGCTGATGTCGTACCAGATCGTGCAGCGAGGGCCCTCGTTTCCCGAATCCATCGACGCGAAAGTCGACCGCGAGACGGGCCGCTACGAGGTGCGCTACAAGGGCGACGACGACGCCGCGGAAGAGCTCCTGAAGGGCAAGATCGAGCTTCCGAACGATGTCTACAACGGGCTGCTCGGCATGCTGATGAAGAATATGCCGGCCGGCTCACCCACGACCGTTCAAATCATCGCGTTCACCCCGAAGCCACGGCTGGTGAAGATGCTGCTGACCCCGGCCGGCAGCGACACCGTGATGATGGGGGAGACCGCGGTGCCCGCGACGCGCTTCCTGATCAAGCCGCAGCTCGGCCTCTTTGCCTCGCTGCTGGTGGCCGATCTGCCTGACGTGAAAGTGTGGATCTGCGGCGGCGAGGCGCCGGCATTCCTGCGCTTTGAGGGCCCGCTCTTCTTCATGGGCCCGATCTGGAAGATCGATTGGACATGAGGGGCCCCGAAACGGCCCCTCAGTTGTAAATCAGGCTGTCTCCCACAATCCTTCGGCGACGCCCGCGGACTTGTAGGCGGTCCGAATCGCGTCGAGGTTGCGGGTCACCAGCAGGCCGATCTTCGCGAACGGCTCGAACACCGGGCCCTGGCCGTCCACCAGCGGGAACGCGACGCGAGGCAGTCGCTCCCACTGCGCGTGCACGCCGTCGCTGACCGACGCGAGCTTCGCGTAGAAGTCCTCCCGCCCCTGCTCCGCACGCTTGACGATCGGTGTGACGACGCAGTCGAGCGTCTGCCGCGCGGCCGTGGTGGCGTTTTCGACCGCCGCGGACGCATTCTCGAGGGCCGCTTCCGCGAGCGGCACGACCGTGACGCCGAGCTCACCGAGGAAGCGATGCAGCAGCTGGCCGAGCTTGTCTTGCAGCAACAGCGCCGGGACGCCGATCGTGCGCACCGGCGTCTGGGGTTCACCCACCTCGCCGAAGAGCTGACCGCGCAGCCAGTCGACGTAGGCCCGGTTCTCGTCGTCCTTCCACCACTCCTTGAGCATCCGCTTGCCCCACAGACGGATCACCGCGTAGTACAGGTCGCGCTTGGCGAGCTTCTGGAAAATCCCGCCCCACGAATAGAACTTCTGCATGGCGCGGATCGTCCCCATCTGCAGCTCGTAAGGGCTCATGCGCCGCGGCTGGTGCACGCAGTGGTGGCCGTCGTAGAAGGACCAGTTGCGGTTGATGACGTACTTGTCGCCCTTGGCGTAGAGCGTGTCCCAGTCGGGCGACCCCGGAATCGGGGTCAGGATCATGAACTGGATGGAGTCGATGTCGTGCTTCCGCGCGAACGCGGCGGTGGCATCGAGCGTCTCCGGATCGTCCTCGTCCGAGCCAACGACGAACATACCGTGGATCCGGATCTTGTGCGCGTGGAAGCGCTCGATGGAGCGCTCGATCTTCGCGAGGTCCTGCTTCTTCTGGAACAGTTTCAGCGTGCGCGGGTTGATCGACTCGAAGCCGACGTACACGTTGAAGCAGTTGGAGTCCCGCATCAGCTGCAGCAGCTCGGGATCGTCGACGGTCTCCGTGCGCACCTGGGCGCCCCACTGAGGCGTCAGGTCGCGCGCGATCATGCCGCGCAACAGATCCTTGCAGCGCTTCTTGTTCGCCGTGAAGATGTCGTCGGCGAAGAAGGTGTACATGTTGCCCTTGTGGATCGCGAGCTCTTCGAGCACGCGGTCGATCGAATGCGTGCGGAACGCGTGACCGTACATGCCGGGCACCGAGCAGAACGTGCACGAGAACGGGCAGCCGCGTGACGTGGCCACGGAGATGACGCCGCCCGGCTTCCAGCCCTCGATCAGGCGATAGTCGGGGACCGGGTTGACGTCGAGGTTCGGGATCTTTGGCCGCTCGGCGTTGTGCACGAGCGTGCCGCCGGGCGCGCGATAGGTAAGGTTCTGGATCTTGTCGAACCCGTCGCCCCGCTGGATCGCGTCGACGAGCTCCTGGAACGCGAACTCCCCCTCGCCGCGGACCACGAAGTCCGCGTGCTCCATGCCCTCTTCGGGCAGGAAGCTCGTGTGCGTGCCCCCCATCACGACGATGCCGCCCGCTCGCCGCACCTGCTCGGCCAGGCGGTACGACTGCGGCGCCGTCGACGTGATCGCCGAGATCGCGACGAGGTCTGCCGACAGCACCTCGTTCATGTCGAGGTCATGAATGTCCTCGATGTAGACGCGCACGTCGTAGCCCTTCGCGCGCATGATCGTCCCGAGCAGCACGGAGCCGAGCCTCGGGATGCACACGCGGCTGTAGACGTGCAAGTGCGTGGATTTCGGCTCGACAAACACGAGCTTTTTGAGGTCACGCTTCATGGGGTTGGCTCCGTGGCGCGAAGTTGACGAAGTTGTTGGCAACCGTACCTTGGGGGGTCGGCGAAGTCAACGTAAGTTCAGTCCCCGCCGGGCGGTGGGCTACTTCTTGGCCAGGGCCGGTTTGGGTCGGGCGGCCAAAGGTGGCTTGCTCTTGTCGTCCTTCAGCAGTCCCTTCACCTCGTCCATGAACTGGTTGATGTCCTTGAACTGGCGGTACACGGAGGCGAAGCGGACGTAGGCGACCTGGTCGAGCTTCTGCAAGTGCTCCATCACCATGTCGCCCAGCTCCAGGCTCGAGATCTCCTTCTCGGCGCGCTCGTGCAGCCGCGCCTCGATGTCCGCCACGATGTCGTCCACCGCCTGGACACCGACGGAGCGCTTCTCGCAGGACTTGAGGATCGAGCCCCGCAGCTTCTGCCGGTCGAAGGGCTCGCGGCGGCTGTCGCGCTTGACCACGTGGGGCAGCACGTCCTCGATGTACTCGTACGTCGTGTAGCGCCGGTGACACTTGAGGCACTCGCGGCGACGTCGAATGAACTCGCCGTCCCGTCCCACCCGCGAGTCGACGACTCGATCCTCCGTGTGGCCGCAGAACGGACACTTCATGCCGTGCCCCTCACTTGGTCCGGTCGGGATAGAGCGGGAAGCGCCCGGTCAGCTCCTGGACCTCACCCCGCACCGCGGCCTCGATGCTGGCCGAGCCGAGGTTGGAGAGCACACGGTCAATGAGCCGCGCGATCTCGGCCATCTCCGGCTCTTTCATCCCGCGGGTCGTGACAGCGGGAGTGCCGAGCCGAATGCCGCTGGTGACCATCGGGCTCTTCGTCTCGAACGGGACCGTGTTCTTGTTCACCGTGATCCACGCGCGATCGAGGGCCTCCTGCGCGTCTTTGCCGGTGATCCCGCGCGTCGACAAATCGACCAGCAACAGGTGCGTGTCCGTGCCGCCGCTCACGAGTCGGAAGCCGTGGGCTTGAATGGCCGTGGCGAGCGCCGCGGCGTTCTTCACGATCTGCTGCTGATAGGCCCGCCACGCGGGCGTGAGCGCCTCGCGGAACGCGACCGCCTTGGCGGCGATGATGTGCATCAGTGGGCCGCCCTGGACTCCTGGCATGACCGTCTTGTCGAGCGCCTGGGCATGAGCGGCACCGCACAGCACCATCCCGCCACGCGGCCCGCGCAGGGTCTTGTGCGTCGTCGACGTGACGAAGTCCGCGATGCCGATCGGCGACGGATGCAGCCCCGCCGCGACCAGCCCCGCGGGGTGTGCGATATCGGCCATGAGCGCGGCCCCGACTTCTTTCGCAATCTCCCCGAACGGCTTGAAATCGATCGCGCGCGGGAACGCCGAGCCGCCGGCGATGATGAGCTTCGGGCGGTGCTGCTTGGCCAGATCGCGCACTTGATCGAGGTCGACGCGCTCGGTGTCCTTGCGAACGCCGTAGGCCACGATCGAGTAGAACTTGCCCGAATAGTTCACCGGGCTGCCGGCGGTCAGGTGGCCGCCGTGCGAGAGATTGGGCCCCAGCACGGTGTCGCCGGGCTTGAGCAGCGTAAAGTACACGGCCATGTTCGCCTGGGCGCCCGAGTGTGGCTGGACGTTGGCGTGCTCGGCGCCGAACAACTCCTTCGCGCGCGCGATGGCGAGGTCTTCGACCACGTCGACGACCTCGCAACCGCCGTAGTAGCGGCGGCCCGGATACCCCTCCGCGTACTTGTTCGTCAGCACCGAGCCCGCGGCCTCGAGGACGGCTTCGGAGACGAAATTCTCGGACGCGATCAGCTCGAGGTTGCGGTGCTGCCGCTGCGCCTCCTCGCGGAGCGCTTTGGCGATCTCGGGATCGACGTCAGCGAGCCGCGGCATCGAGCGTGTGGTCCCTGCGCGCGCAGTCGAGCTGGGCGAGCTTGTCCACGCGCCGCGCATGGCGCCCGCCCTCGAACGGCGTGGCCAGCCATGCCTGCACGACCTCGAGCGCGTGCATGGGCGCGGTCAGCCGCGCGCCGAGGGCCAGCACGTTGGTGTCGTTGTGCTGGCGCGAGAGCCGCGCCACGCCAGGGTCGCCTGCCACGGCAGCGCGCACGCCCGCCACCTTGTTGGCGGCCATCGCCATCCCGATGCCCGAGCCGCAGACGAGCACGCCGCGCTCCACGCGGCCAGTGCTCACCGCCTCCGCCACGGCCACCGCATAATCCGGGTAGTCGACCGACTCGGTCGAATGCGTGCCGTGATCGATCACGCGATGGCCGTCGGCGGCCAGCCAGGCCTTGAGCTTCTCTTTGAGCGCGTAGCCGGCGTGGTCGGCGCCGAGGGCGATGACTGTCATACGCGCACCATACCGATTGTGGCGTGCGGCGTCAAGCGCCCCAATATCTCGCGCAAACGGGCGCGCGCTCAGGACACGGCGGCCCGGGCGGCCGGGAAGGCAAACGTCTCGAGCGTCGCGCCGTCGGCGCCCATCGCGATTAGCCGGGTGATATCCAGCGCGCGCTCGGCGCCGCGGATCTCATCGACCGTCGCCCGTGTGGCCGGATGCCGCGGCGTGAAGAGCGTGCAGCAATCGGCGTCGGGCTCGATGGAGATCTCGAACGTGCCGATCGCCTGCGCCTCCGCCGTGATCTCGAGCTTGTCCATGCCGATGAGCGGTCGCAGCACCGGCAGCGCGGCGGCGTCGTCGATGCACGCGATGTTCTCGAGCGTCTGCGACGCCACCTGGCCGAGACTCTCCCCTGTCGTCAGCGCGAGCGCGCCGGCGCGTCGCGCCAGCTCTTCGCCGATCCGCAGCATCAGCCGCCGGTACACGACCACCCGCAGCGGTGGCGGCACGCTCAGCACGACCTCGCGCTGGATTTCGCCGAACGGCACCAGGTGCAGCCGGGACACGTACTGCCACGCCGTCAGCCGCTCCACGAGCGCGCGCGCCTTGGCCTGCGAGGTCGCGGGCAGATACGGGACGCTGTGGAAGTGCACGAAGACGACGCGGCAGCCGCGCTTCATCATGCGCCACGCCGCGACAGGCGAGTCGATGCCGCCGGAGAGCAGCGCGGCGACCGTGCCCGACGCGCCCACCGGCAAGCCGCCCGGGCCGTCGGTGCGATCGAGCGCGATGTACGTCTCCGCGGGCATGACCTCGACGTGGATCTCCTGCTCGGCGTGCTCGAGATCCACACGCGTCGGGACGCGTTCGAGGACGAACGCCCCGAGCGCGCGGTTGAGCTCCACGCTCGTCATCGGGTACGTCTTGAACGCGCGGCGAGCCGTGATGCGAAACGAGGCGAACGAGCGACCGTCCAGCAGCCGCGCGAGCAGGGCCTTCATCGCCGGCAGCGTCGACGGCGTCCGATACGCGAGCGTCACGCTCGCCACGCCGAACACGTGCGCGACGCGATCGCGCGCGAGCTCGGGCGCGGGGTGGTCATCGAGCTCGACCAGGATCCGCCCCGAGAGCTGGGTGATCGTGACCGGGCCCGTCTCGGCGAGGGCGCGCTCGACGTTGCGCCGCAGGTGACGCAGGAACAGCGGGCGGTTGCCCCGCTTGAGGCTGATCTCGTGATAGTGCACGACGAGGACGGGGCGCAGTCGCACGGCGTCAGCCGACCTGCGCCGCCAGCGCCCGCGCGCGCGCAAGCTCGTCGGGCGTGTTCACGTTCATAAACGCGAGCTCCGGCGCACGATGGCGCGCGACGGCCGCGGCGTCGATCTCGAGCACGCGCACGTCGGGGAAAAAGCCGACGATCTTGAGCTGGCCCGCTCGCAACCGCGTCTCCATCGGCGCCAGACACGCCTTGGCGTAGAGCGCGTGCATCGTCTCGTACTGGTCGCCCACGCGCGGGATCACGACGTCGGCCTCACCCGCCCTCGCGACGACGAGCCGCACGACTTCCGGATGCAGAAACGGCATGTCGCATGCGACGGTGAACGCCGCGTCACCGGCGGCGGCCGCGAGCCCCGTGAAGATTCCGCCGAGCGCGCCGCCTTCGGGATAGCGATCGGCGACCATCGGGAGGTGCAGAAACGCATAGCGCTCGGGCGTGTTCGTCACCATGAGCAGATCAGTCAGGACGGCGGCCAGGGCGTCCACCACGCGCTCGACGATCCGCTTGCCGCCGAGCTCGAGCAGCGCTTTCGGCTCGCCGCCCATGCGGGTGCTGCGACCACCCGCCTGGATCACGCCCGTAATGCGTCTGGAAGCCATCAGCGGTCCAGTTTAACGGCTCGCCAACGCATCACGCGTCCAGTCTAACGGCTCCCTGACGGATCACGCGTGGTGGCTCGACGCTCACGTCGAGCACGGTGGACGGCGGTCCGCCGGCGGTGGGGCCCGCGTCGACCACGAGGTCGAGCGCGTCGTCGAAGTATGCCAGCACGGCGTCAGCGGTGGTGGGCGGCGCCGCGCCCGTCGGATTGGCGCTCGGCGCCGTGAGGGCGACCGTGACGTGTGCGCACAGGACGCGCGCGACCGGGTGACTGGAGACGCGAACGCCGACGGTTCCGGTGCCGGCAGTGATCTCGGCCGGCACCCGGGCCGACGCGCGGAACACGAGCGTCAGCGCCCCCGGCCAATGGCGTGCGATGAGCGGCCGCGCGCGCTCGGGGATCTCGGCAACGAGCTCGGACAGGCGTGCGACGTCGTCGATCAGGACCAGCAGCGGCATCGACGACGGGCGTCCCTTGATCTCGAACACGCGCCGCACCGCTCGGGGATCGAGCGCCGCGGCGCCCAGACCGTAGAACGTCTCGGTGGGAAACGCGACGACGCCGCCGCGCGCGACGATCATCGCCGCCTCGCGCAGCGCACGCGTCTGGGGAGCGACGGGGTCCACGCGCAGGACGGCCGTCGCCACGGGAACGCGTCAGCCGCGCGACTTCAGCTTGTCGGCGACGCGACGCGCGCGCTCCTCGACCTCGCCCGACAGCTTCGCGCGATATGCGGCCAGCCGCGCGCGCAGCGCCGCGTCGCCGACCGAGAGAATTTGCGCGGCGAGGATGGCGGCGTTCGCCGCGCCCCACGCGCCGATCGCGACCGTCGCCACGGGGACGCCCTTGGGCATCTGCACGATCGACAGCAGCGCGTCCATGCCCCCGAGCGGCGTGGCCGCGATCGGCACCCCGATGACCGGCAACGGACTGGACGCCGCGAGCACGCCGGGTAACGCGGCGGCACCGCCCGCCGCGGCGATGAGCACACCCAGCCCGCGCGCCTCGGCCGTGGAGGCGTACTCCTCCGTCTTTTTCGGCGTGCGATGCGCGGAGGCCACCACGACCTCGCTGCCGATCTCGAGCGTGTCGAGCACCTTCACCGCTTCGAGCATGATGTCGAGGTCGGAGTCGCTGCCGAGCACGATGCCCACGCGAATCGGGTTCGTCACCTGGTCGCCTCCTGCGCCGTCCGCCGGCGCCCGATGTCGCGGCGGTAGTGCACGCCCTCGAATCGAATGCGCGCGGCCGCCTCGTACGCGGCGTCGATCGCCGCCGGCACATCGGCCGCGGCCGCCGTCACGCCAAGCACCCGGCCGCCGGCGGTCACGAGTCGGCCGTCGCGCTCGGCGGTCCCGGCGTGAAAGACGGTCACCCCGGGCACCCGCCCGGCGTCCGCGATGCCGTCGATCGGCACGCCGGTCGCATAGCGACCGGGATAGCCGCCGGACGCGAGCACCACGCACACCGCCGCTCGCGAGGCGCGCTCGACATCGGGCAGCGGCGCACCGCGCGCGGCCGCGTCGAGCACGGGCAGCAGGTCGCCGTCCATCGCGGCGAGGAGCGTCTGGCACTCGGGATCGCCGAAGCGGACGTTGTACTCGATGACCTTGGGGCCGTCGATCGTGAGCATGAGGCCGACGAACAGCACCCCGCGATACGGCGCGCCGTCGCGTGCGATCGCCGCGAACGTCGGCTCGACGATCGTCCGCATGATCCGCGCGTGGGCGACCGCGTCGACGGCCGCAACGGGCGTGAACGCGCCCATGCCGCCGGTATTGGGGCCGCGGTCACCGTCGAAGACGGCCTTGTGATCCTGCGCGGCCGCCAGCGCCACGCAGTCCGTCCCGTTGCTGATCGCGAAGAACGACGCCTCCTCGCCTCGGAGAAATTCTTCGACGACGACGGTCGCACCGGCCGCGCCGAACTCGCGCCGCTCGAGGCAGCGCGCGATGGCGTCGTCCGCCTCGGCGAGCGTCGCACACACGATCGCGCCTTTGCCGGCAGCCAGCCCGTCCGCCTTCACGACGACGGGTGCTCCAAGCTCTCGGCAAAACGCACGGGCCTCGGCGGCGTCGGTGAACACCGCATAGCGCGCGGTCGGAATACCGCCCCGCGCCATGAGGTCCTTGGCGAACGCCTTGCTGCCTTCGAGAGCGGCCGCCCCCGCGCTCGGCCCGAACACGGCAAACCCCGCGACGCGGAGTCGGTCGGCGAGCCCGGCGACGAGCGGCGCCTCGGGGCCAATGACGACGAGGTCGGCCCGCTCGTGCTCGGCGACGCGCACGAGCGCGTCGTGGTCGTCGACACCCGCGCCGACGCACGCCGCGTGACGCGCGATGCCCGGGTTGCCGGGCGCGGCCACCAGGCGCGTGACGCGCGCGCTCTGCGCGAGCTTCCAGACGAGCGCGTGCTCGCGGCCCCCGCTGCCGACGACGAGGACGTTCACTCGCCGGCCTCGCCCTGCGTCTCCACCACCTCGAGATGTGCGCGCGCGATCTTCGCCCACGGGCTGCCGGCGTCGAGCTCGAGATAGCGCTGCCAGTGCCGCACCGCCTCGTCTCCGCGGCCGGCTCGCGCGAGCGCGCCGGCCAGGTTGAAGTGCGCGTCGGCATAATCGGGCGAGACGTCGAGCGCGCGGCGATAGCACCCGATCGCCTCTTCGACGTCGCCCGTGTCCTCGTTCAGTGAGCCGAGGTTGTAGGCGGCTTCCGCACACTCTGAGACCTCGTCGAGCGCGCGACCATAGGCTCCGCGCGCCTCGTCGTAGCGGCCCATGCGGTGCAGCAGCAGGCCCAGATTGTTCCACGCCGCCGCGTACGTCGGGTCGATCGCGACGACGCGCTGGTAGGCGTCGATGGCGTCCTCCCACTGCGCGGGATCGGCGTCCCATTCGCTGGCCCGCTCGAACCATGTTTCGGCCTGCTCGGTGGGCGGCGCCAGCGGCCGCACGAGCCCGGTGACGAGGGTCGCCTCGGCGGTCTTCTCGAGATTGCCGGCGTCGAGGTCCAGCACCGTCTGTCCGGTGCGCGGATCGAACCGCACGCGCTCGGACTCGACCAGCACACGGCCGCCCTCGAGGACGAGTCGCATCTCGGCGAGCGGCTGGCGGATCCCGGGGTCGCGACGGCGGAGGGCGTCGAGCGCCTGGCGGATCTGTCGCACCGAGGCGCCCGAATCGAGCAGCGCCGCCGCCGCCCGCAGCGCCAAAAGCTCGCGGAACGTGTAGCGGAGCTCGCCGTGCAGCAGATTGAGCCGACGCAGCTGCGCCGCGCGGCGCGGGGTCAGCGTCAGAATACGGGTCAGCTCGCGCAGACCATAGATGCGTTCCGTCACGGTCCGCTCAGTGCCGGAAGTGGCGCAGACCGGTGAAAACCATCGCGACGCCGCGCTCGTCGGCGGCGCGGATCACGTCGTCGTCGCGCAGCGAGCCGCCGGGCTGGATCACGGCCGTGGCCCCCGCCTCGGCGACCACGTCGAAGCCGTCGCGGAACGGAAAGAACGCGTCGGATGCGCACACCGTGCCCGCCGTCGCCAGGCCGACCTCCCGAGCGCGCATCACCGCCAGGCGCGCCGAGTCGACGCGGTTCATCTGGCCGGCTCCGACACCAACCACCTGGTCCGCCGTGGTCAGCACGATCGCGTTGGACTTGACGTGCTTGCCGACGCGCCACGCGAAGGGCAACGCGCGCAGCTCTGCCTCCGTCGGCGCGCGCCGGGTGACGACCTTGAGCGCGCCCGCATCGAGCCCCGCCTGGTCGGTGTGCTGTGCGAGCAAGCCGCCGAGCACGCTGCGATATTCGGCGAGGTGCGTCGGCAACGCGCGGCGGTCGACCGGCAGCTCGAACACGCGGCATTTCTTCTTCGTCGCCCGCAGCTCGTCGAGCGCGTCCGCCGCATACGCCGGCGCGAACAGGATCTCGACGAAGATGCCCGCCAGCGCCCGCACGACGGCCATGTCGAGCGTGCGATTGACACCCACGATGCCGCCGTAGATCGACACCGGATCCGACGCCTTGGCGCGCTTCATCGCCGTGCCGACGTCGACGCCGATCGCCGCGCCACAGGGGTTGGTGTGCTTGATGACGACGGCGGCCGGCTCGTCGAACTCGAGCAGCAGCGAGAGCGCCGCCGAGAAGTCGAGGACGTTGTTGTAGCCGAGCTCGGGCCCGTGCAGCTGCTTCATCGCCGCCAGCCCGACCGACGGCATGCCGGAAATCCGGTAGAACGCCGCCGACTGATGCGGATTCTCGCCGTACTTCAAGGAGAGCGCGCGTTCGGCACGCAGCGAGAGGGCAACCGGGAAGTCTGTTGAGCGGGGCTCGCTGGCTTCAGCGGCACCCGTCAAAAACTCCGCGATCGCGCGGTCGTATGCCGCGGTGCGGACGAACGCTTCGCGCGCCAGCCGCGCGCGGGTGGCATCGGACAGCGCACCGTCGTTGCGCTTGAGCTCGTCGAGCACCGCGCCATACTGCGCAGGGTCGGTGACCACGGCCACCGCGGCGTGGTTCTTGGCCGCGGCGCGGATCATGGTGGGGCCACCGACGTCGATCTGCTCGATCGCCTCGGCCAGCGCGACGCCGGGCCGAGCGACCGTCTGCTCGAACGGGTAGAGCGCCACCACGACGAGGTCGATCGGCGGAATGCCGTGCCGCTCCAGCGCCGCGACATGCTCGGAGACGTCGCGCCGCGCCAGGATGCCGCCGTGGATCTTCGGGTGCAGTGTTTTGACCCGCCCGTCCATCATCTCGGGGAAGCCGGTGACCTCGCTGACATCGCGAACGGCCACACCCGACTCGCGCAGCAGCTTCGCGGTGCCGCCGGTCGAGACGATCTCGACGCCGATGCGTGCCAGCTCCCGCGCCAGGTCGACCACTCCGGTCTTGTCGTGCACCGACACCAGCGCGCGGCGGATCTTCATCGGCTCTCCTCGCTCGGCTCCGTGACCGCGACACGACGCCCGACGATCTGCAACCGCCCCTCGGCGAACATCCGCACAGCGGCCGGATACATTCGATGCTCCTCGACGAGGATGCGCGCGGCAAGGGTGTCCTCGGTGTCCCCGGGCAGCACCGGCACCGCCACCTGCATGACGATGGGCCCGGTATCCATGCCCTCGTCGACGAAATGCACCGTCGCCCCGGCCACGCGGACGCCATGTTGCAGCGCCTGCCGCTGCGCATGCAAGCCCGGAAATGCCGGCAGCAGCGACGGGTGGATATTCAGCGCGCGCCCGGCGAAGGCTTGCACGTACGCCGGGGACAGGATCCGCATGAAGCCCGCGTGGCATACGAGGCCGACGCCGCGCTTGTCGAGCTCGCGCACCAGCGCCTGATCGAAGCTCTCGCGCGAGACGAAGTCCTTGGGATTGACCCACACCGCCTCGACGCCCGCCGCGCGAGCACGCTCGAGCGCGACGGCGTGCTCGCGATCGGAGATCACGACCGCGACGCGGGCCGGAAACTCGGGCGCGGCGCACGCGTCGAGCAGTGCTTGCAAATTGCTCCCGCGGCCCGAGGCGAGGACGCCCACGGCGAGCCGCTCCATCAGCCGACCACGTCGACGCCAGGCGCGCCAGCGACCACCTCGCCGATCGCCGTCACGGTCTCGCCCGCCGCGGTCAGAGCCTCGCGTGCGCGAACGGCATCGGCTTCGCGCACGATGACGACATAGCCGACGCCGAGGTTGAACGTGCGGAGCATCTCCGTCTCGCCGACCCGGCCGGCGTCGCGCAACGTCGCGAAGACCGCGGGCTCCCGCCACGCCGAGCGTCGGAGCACGACGCGACAGCCCTCGGGCAGGACGCGCGGCACGTTTCCGGTGAGACCGCCGCCGGTGATGTTCGCCATCGCGGACACCGGCACCGCAGCCAGAAGCGCCTTCACGGCCGCGGCATAGATTCGGGTGGGCTCCAGAAGCACCTCGTCCACCCGGCGTCCCGTCCCCGGCAGCATCGCGTCGATCCCAAGCCCCATGACATCGAACACGATGCGTCGCGCGAGGCTGTAACCGTTGCTGTGCAGCCCCGACGACGCGAGCCCGAGCACGACGTCGCCGCTTTTGACCGCGCTGCCATCCAGGATCCGCTCGCGCTCGACGACGCCGACGGCGAAGCCGGCGAGATCGTATTCGCCCGGCGCGTAGAGATCAGGGAGCTCGGCGGTCTCGCCGCCGATCAGCGCGCACCCGGCACGCCGGCACCCCTCGGCGACGCCTCGCACCAGCGCCTCGACGCGCCCCGGATCGAGCTTGCCGATCCCGATGTAGTCGAGAAAGTAGAGCGGCTCGGCGCCGTGAACGAGCAGGTCGTTGACGCCCATCGCCACGAGGTCGATGCCGACCGTATCGTGGCGGTCGGCGAGAAACCCGACCTTGAGCTTGGAGCCGACACCGTCGGTCGACGACACCAGCACCGGCTCGCGGTACCCCGTCGGAACGCGCACGAAGCCGGCAAACGCGCCGATGCCGCCGATCACCTCGGGACGATGCGTGCTCTTCGCGAGCGGAGCGATGCGCCGGACGGCCTCGTCGCCGGCGTCGATGTCGACTCCGGCGTCCCGATACGTGAGCGGCTTCATCGCTCTACGCGTCGAAGAGATTGAGCTGTGGCGTGGGATCGGGCTCGATACCGACCTTGTACGCGCCGGTAAAGCACGCGTGGCAGAATGCCGCGGGATCGCCGCCGGTCGCCTTCAGCATGCCGTCGAGCGAGAGGTAGCCGAGGGAATCCGCGCCGAGATAGCGACAGATCTCGTCGACCTGGTGACTCGACGCGATCAGCTCCTTCCGCGTCGGCGTGTCGATGCCGTAGTAGCACGGCCACTGGATGGGCGGCGACGAGATGCGCATGTGCACCTCACGCGCGCCCGCGCTGCGGATCATGCGCACGATCTTGCGGCTCGTGGTGCCGCGGACGATGGAGTCGTCGACGACCACCACGCGCTTGCCCTGCAGCATCTCGGGCATCGGATTGAGCTTCACCTTCACGCCGAAGTGGCGGATGCCCTGCTTGGGCTCGATGAATGTGCGACCGACGTAATGGTTGCGGATGAGACCCATCTCATACGGCGTGCCCGACTCCTCGGAGTAGCCGAGTGCCGCGCTCGTGCCGGAGTCCGGCACGGGGATCACGATGTCGGCCTGCACCGGATGCTCGCGCGCGAGCTGATGCCCCATCGCCTTGCGCACGGTGTGGACGTTACGCCCCCACAGCGCGGAGTCGGGACGCGCGAAGTACACGTACTCGAACACGCACGCGAGCTTCTCGCCCGGCGGGAAGGCCCGGACGGAGCGTGGCCCGCTCTCGTCGATGATGAGGATCTCGCCCGGCTCGACGTCGCGCTCGACTTTCGCTTCCATGAGGTCGAGCGCGCACGTCTCCGACGCGACGACCCACGATTGATCGAGCCGCCCGAGCGTGAGCGGCCGGAACCCGTGCGGGTCGCGGATCGCGTACATCGCCTCCGGCGTGAGCACGAGCAGCGAGTAGGCACCCTTGACCTGCCCGAGCGCATGCCGGAGCTGCTCGTCCAGCGAGCCCGCCGGCGCGCGCGCGAGCAGGTGCAGGATGACCTCGGTATCGGAGGTCGACTGGAAGATCGCGCCGTCCCGCTCCATCTCCCGCCGCAGCGCGTCGGCGTTCGTGAGATTGCCGTTGTGCGCGATGGAGATCGGCCCACGCGCGGTGTTGGCCGTGATCGGCTGGGCGTTCTTCAGATTCGACGAGCCCGCCGTCGAGTAGCGCACGTGGCCGATCGCGCGGTGGCCCGGCAGCCGTCGCAGGCGCTCGGGATGGAAGACGTCGGCGACCCAGCCCATCGCCTTTTCGGTATGAAACGCGTGGCCGTCGGTCGCCGCGATGCCGGCGGATTCCTGCCCGCGATGCTGGAGCGCGTAGAGACCGAGGTACGTGACGTTGGCGGCTTCCGGATGATTCCAGATGCCGAACAGTCCGCACTCGTCGTGGAACCGGTCGTCGTCACGCCATGTGGCGCTCAAAGCCGCTCCTCCACGCGTGTTCGAGGCGATCCACCGCGACGTCGACGACCACGTGGCCCCCCGCGCGCACGATCAGCCGCTCACCGCCGGTCGTGCCGATCCAGCGCCACGGAATCGCGGATTCTGCCATCAGCGCCTCGAACTCCCGCTGACGCGCGGACTCCACACTCACCACCACGCGCGACGGGCCCTCGCCGAACAGCGTCTCGTCGAGCCGTCGCCCCCGCTCCACCGTCACGTCGCATCCCAGCACCGCACCGTTTCGGGCTCGCACGCCGGTCGCGCATGCCTCGCCGAGGGCAACGCCCAGCCCGCCCTCGGCACAGTCATGAGCCGCGGTCACGAGCCCCGCGCCGACGGCCGCCCGGACCGCGGCCTGTACCCGTCGCTCGATTTCGAGATCGAGCGGCGCCAGCGCTCCGGCCACGCGCTCGTGCAGCGTCGCCAGATACTCCGACCCACCGAGACTCACCGCCTCCGGCCCCAGCAGCGCGATCCGCTCACCCGCTGCCTTGAACCACTGTGTCGCCAGGCGACCCGCATCGTCGAGCACACCGACCACCCCAATAATGGGAGTGGGCAGGATCGCGGTACCGGAAGTCTCATTGTAGAAGGAAACGTTGCCGCCGACCACCGGGACCGCGAGCGCGCGGCAGGCCTCCGTAATACCGTCGATGGCCTCGGCGAATTGCCAGAGGATCTCCGGACGCTCGGGCGAGCCGAAATTCATACAGTCCGTCACGCCGAGGGGGCGACCGCCGGCACATGATACATTGCGCGCCGCCTCGGCCACCGCCATCGCCGCGCCTCGACGCGGATCCAAGAGCACCTGGCGGCCGTTGCCATCCGTCGCGATGGCGATCGCTCGGCGCGTGCCCTTGATCCGCAGCACCGCGGCGTCGGAGCCCGGAAGCACGAGCGTGTTGATCCCCACCTGCTGGTCGTACTGCCGATACGCCCATTCCTTGCAGGCGATCGTGGGCGCGGCCATCAGGCGCACGAGCGTCTGGCCATAGTCTGCCGGCTCCGGCAGCGAGAGCGGCTGGAAGGCGCGGCGCTCGGCGAGCCACGCCGGCGGCGTGTGAGGCTTGTCGTAGCGCGGACCGTCGGCGAGCGCATCGACGGGCACGCGCGCGACCTCTTCGCCATGATGGCGCACGAGGAGATCGTGACCGGTGGTCACCGTACCGATTTGAACGGCATCGAGCTCCCACTTGGCGAACACCCGACGCAGCTCGTCTTCGCGCCCCTTGGCGCCGACCAGCAGCATGCGTTCCTGCGATTCCGACAGCAGCAGCTCGTACGGCGTCATCTCGGTCTCGCGCTGCGGGACGGCCGACAGCTCGATCTCCATGCCGGTGCCGCTCCGCGCCGGCATCTCGGACGTGCAGCACGCGAGTCCGGCCGCGCCCATGTCCTGGATGCCGACGACGGCGCCGGTGGCCATCGCTTCCAGACACGCCTCGAGCAGCAGCTTTTCGGTGAACGGGTCGCCCACCTGCACGGTCGGCCGCTTCGCTTCCGTCTCCTCGCCGAACGTGGCCGAAGCCATGGTCGCGCCGTGAATGCCGTCGCGACCGGTCTTGTTGCCGACGTAGAAGACGGGGTTGCCGGCGCCCTCGGCGCGCGCACGGAAGATGCCGTCGGCGTGCACAAGGCCGACGCACATCACGTTCACCAGCGGGTTGCCCGCGTACTCGGGCGCGAACGCGATCTCGCCGCCGACGGTCGGGCACCCGAAGCAGTTGCCGTACCACGAGATGCCGGACACCACGCCGCTGATCAGCTGCTTCGTCTTCGGATCGGTCGGGTCACCGAAGCGGAGCGAGTCGAGAATCGCGATCGGGCGCGCGCCCATCGTGAAGATGTCGCGCAGGATTCCGCCCACACCGGTGGCCGCACCCTGGAACGGCTCGATGAAGGACGGATGGTTGTGGCTCTCCATCTTGAAGACGATGGCCCACCCGTCGCCGATGTCGACGGCGCCGGCGTTCTCGCCGGGGCCTTGCAGCAGATGCGCCGCGCGCGTCGGCAGCCGCGAGAGAAAGACGCGGGAGTGCTTGTAGGCGCAGTGCTCGGACCAGAGCGCAGAGAAGAGACCGAGCTCGGTGTAGCTCGGTTCGCGACCGAGCCGCTGGATGATGCGATCGTATTCGTCGGCCGTGAGGCCCAGGCCCCGCGCGAGGTCGAGAGTGACCTTCGGCTCAGCGCCCGCCAAACAACCCCCGGCTCACCGCTTGAGGAAGGTGCCGTCCTCGACGAGCGTGCCGAGGAGCGACTGGAACAGCAGCAGCCCATCGGTGCCGCCCATTGCGGTCTCCGCCGCGCGCTCCGGATGCGGCATCAGCCCGAGCACGGTGCCCGACTCGTTCACCACGCCCGCGATGTTCTCCACCGAGCCGTTCGGATTCGCGGCCTTCACCACCTGGCCGTCGGCCGTGGCGTAGCGGAACACGATCCCGTGCCGCGCCTTGAGCGCGGCCAGCGTGGCCGGGTCGGCGTAGTATTTTCCCTCGCCGTGTGAGATCGGCATCGTCAGGACCTGTCCCGCACGCAGCCCGCGCGTGAATGGCGTGTCGAGGTTCTCGACGAGCAGGTGCGTGGACTGACACCGATACTGCAGGCACTCGTTCCGCACGAGCACGCCCGGCAGCAGGCCGGCCTCGCACAGGATCTGGAAGCCGTTGCACGAGCCGAGGACGAAGCCGCCCCTCGCGACGAAGTCCCGCAGCGCCTCGACCACCGGCGACTTGCCCGCGACGGCGCCGGCGCGCAGATAGTCACCATAGGAAAAACCGCCGGGCAGGACGACGCAGTCGAGATCGGCGAGGTTGCGGTCGCGGTGCCATACGTATTTCACGGGCTGGCGGATCACTTCCGAGATCACGTAGTGGAAGTCGCAATCGCTCCAGGTGCCCGGAAACACCACCACGCCGAATCTCATGAGGTCGTTGATCTCCTCTCGCGATACGCACCTGAGGTCGTCGATCTCCTCTCGCGACGCGCATCGCGGTCGCGAGCGGCGATGGACGACGTCATCTTACCGGAGCACTCAGCGCGGGGCAAGGCGCTCGGCCTCGACCGCCTCGATCGTGTAGTCCTCGAGGATGGTGTTGGCGAGCAGCTTGCGACACATCTCGTCCACGCGCGCGCGGGCCGCCGCCGCGGAGGCGGCGTCGACGTCGACGTCGATCAGCTTGCCCACGCGCAACTCGCGAGCGTCGGGAAAGCCGAGGCCGACGAGCGCGCGCTGTACCGCGGCGCCCTGCACGTCGAGGATGCCGGGCTTGAGGCGGATGAGCACGCGGAGCTTCATACGGCGGTCGGGTCGCCGACCAGGCGGCGATAGACCTCCTGGTAGGCGTCCTCGACACCGCCGAGGTCGCGGCGGAACCGGTCCTTGTCGAGCTTCTCGCGCGTCGCGCGATCCCAGAGCCGGCAGGTGTCCGGAGAGATCTCGTCACCAAGGTAAAGCTTGCCGCCGGCGCGTCCGAATTCGAGCTTGAAGTCGACGAGGATCAGATTGTGCTTGAGCATGTGGGGCCGGAGAACGCTGTTGATCTTCAGCGCGGTCCGCTTCATCCACGCGAGCTCGGTGGGCTTCGCGAGGCTCAGCATGCGGACGTGGTCCTCGTTGATCATCGGGTCGCCGAGCGGCTGTCTCTTATACACATCTGACGCTGCCGACGACAATCGGCTGGTGTAGTTCTCGGGGGTGGGGGTGGGCTTTTACTGGGGGGGGG
>JBKOUQ010000148.1:0-7849 GCA_046723475.1 Candidatus Methylomirabilota bacterium | reverse complement strand
GCCAGGACGCGGTCGTACTGACGCAGCCCCGCCCCGCTCGCGCTGAATGGGAACTACGGCGCGCTTTCGGTGTCGGAGCCGCGGACGAGCTCGGCCAGTCGGGGGACGGGACGGCTCGGTGTCGTCACGCACGACGCGACGAGGACGGCGATGGTCACCGTCGTCGCGGCGCAGAGAGCACCTCGAGCGCGGATCATTGCTCCACGTACCCTTCGCGCCGATCGTGCTCGCGCGCTGCGGCCGGGCGCTCGGACGGCGGGCCAAACCCTCCGCCGCCGCACGTCTCGATCACGAGCAGATCGCCGCGCGTGAGACGCACGCTGGCTTTGCCGCCGATGTCGCGGGCGCCCGGGGTGCCGGGATTGAGGGTGATTCGATACGGGAGTCCGTCAAGTCCGCCGTGCACACCCCACGGCGGCACGACGCGGCGGTCGAGCATGCTCGTCAGCGTCGCCTCCTGCGCGACCACGCGATACGCGCGGCGGAAGCCCAGTCCGCCGCGATGTCGACCGTCCCCGCCCGAGCCCGGCCGCAGCGCGTGCTCCTCGATCCGCAGCGGATATTCGGCCTCGACGACCTCGTTCGGCGTGTTCATGACGTTCGACATGTAGACGCGAATCGCGCTCGCGCCGTCGCGCGCGGCACCCGCGCCCTCGCCGCCGCCGTGGGTTTCGTAGAAGATCGCCCAGCGGCCGTCCGGCGTCCGCGCGCCGAAGATAAGCACGCCCGACGTGGCGGGACCACTGGCCGTAATGCGGTCGGGCAGGGCGGGCGCCAGTGCCTTGAAGATCGCGTCGACCGCGCGCTGCGAGGTCTCGTGATTGCCGCCGACGACGGGACGATCGACGTCGGCGTTCAGCAAATTGCGCGGGGGGACGATGACGCGCAGCGGACGATAACACCCGTCGTTCGGGGGCACGTCGGGCGCTGCAATCGTCTTGATCGCGTAGTACACCGCCGAGCACGCGATGAAATAGGTCGTGTTGACCGGTCCGGGCGTCTGGGGCGCGGTCCCCGTGAAGTCGAAGGTCGCCTCGTCGCCGCGGATCTCGACGCGCACGCGGATCGGCAGCGGCGTGTCGTTCACGCCGTCGTCGTCGAGCCAGTCCTCGCCTGTCCACACGCCGTCGGGCAGGGCGGCCAGTGCATCGCGCATCGCGCGGTCGGACGCGGCGTGCAACGCCTCGAAACACCCCTCCAGCGTGTCGGCGCCATACCGGTCGACGAGCTCGCCGATCCGGCGCGCGGCCACGTCGTCGGCGGCGAACTGCGCGAAGATGTCGCCGCGACGCTCGTCGGGGGCTCTTATATTCGACAGAATGACGTCGATCTTCTCGTGGTCGGGACCGTCGGCCGAGAACAGCCGTATCGGCGAGATACGCACGCCTTCCTGGTACGACTCCGTCGCCCACGGCACGTACGAGCCGGGGACGGCGCCGCCGATGTCGGCCCAGTGCGCCAGATTGATCGCGAAGGCGACGAGGCGGCCGCGCGCGAACACCGGCCGGATCGCTTTGACGTCGGGAAGGTGATTGCCGCCGACTTCGGGCAAGTTGAGAAACCAGACGTCGCCCTCGCGCAATCGCTCGGCGGGCACGCGCTTGAGGAATTCCTTGACGGTGAACGCCATGACACCCATGTGGATCGGGATGTCGCGTCCCTGGGCGACCAGCCGGCCTTCGGCATCGGTGAGCGCGGAGGACAGATCGCCGGCCTCCTTCAGCAGCGGCGAGCGTGCGGAGCGCATCAGCACGACGCTCATCTCTTCCGCGATCGCGTAGAGCGCGTTACGCACGACCTCGAGCGTGACGGGGTGAACCGCCCATGTCATCGGCGAGCCTCGCGCATCATGCCCGAGAGGCGAGGGCGGCGCTGGAGAGCCGCGCGCCCGAGGGCTTGTCGAAGACGTGATAACGCTTGAACGCGACCCACACGCGCTGATGGGCCGCGAAGCGGTGATCGCCGGACGTTCGCGCGTAAATCTCCTCGTCGTTCAGCCTGAGCGCGATCAGCGTCTCGTCTTTGAACGGCAGGCGCAGCGTGCTCGCGACGCTCGCGGGAACGCCATCGGCGCGCTCGGTGGTCGAGACATCGACATCTTCGGGGCGTACGCCGATCCGTACGTCGCCGAGCGACCATCTCTCGGGCAGGTGCGTGGCGTCGACAAAACTGATGGGCGGGCTGCCGGTGTGCAAGTTGAGGAAGCCCGCCACGAACTCGTTCTTCGGCGTGTGGTAGAGCTGCTCGGCGGTGCCGACCTGTGCGACGTCTCCGCGGTCCATGACGGCGAGCACGTCGCCGAGGATCAGCGCCTCGTGGTGGTCGTGCGTCACGTACACGGTCGTGATCGCATACTCCCTCAGCAGCAGCTTGAGGTTGACGCGATATCGCTCCCGCAGCGCCTGGTCGAGATTGGCGAACGGCTCGTCGACGAGGAAGAGCGAGGCATCGCGTGTCACGCACCGGGCCACGGCGACGCGCTGCTTTTCGCCGCCCGACAGCGTGGGCGGCTTCCGGTCGAGGAGCGCGGTCAGCTCGACGCCCATGAGCTCGCTGGTGCGTCGATATTTCTCACGAGCCAGTGAGTCGAGCGCCGGCGTCTTCTTCCGGAACAGGAAATAGGACAGGACGTTCGTACGCGACGCGAGGTGGGGATACAGCGCGTAGTTCTGAAACACCATACCGATGCGCCGATCGCCGGGACGCAGGTCGCACACGTTGACGCCGTCGTAGAGCACGCGCCCCGCGTCCGGGACGATCAGCCCCGCGATCAGCTTGAGCAGCGTCGTCTTACCGCATCCACTCGGCCCCAGGATGACCATCGTCTGCCCATCGGGAACACGCAGCGTCACGTCGCGGATCGAGAACGTGCCACGGCGATCCGTGAGCGTCTTGGAGACGTCGATCAGGTCGATCCGTGCCATGGCTGATCGGGTGACCGGCTCAGGAGCTCACGCGCCCGTCTCGATGATGAGGTTCCCGAGGCGATCGGCGGCGCAGCGCTGGCCGGGGTAGACGAGAATCGTCGACCACTCGTCCTCGACGAGTGCGGGTCCCTGGATGACGGGGCCGGGCTCGAGCGCGCCGCGGTCATACCGCGGCAGGGCGACCTCGCCGACGCCGGGGAAGTGGGCGCGCTGCTCGCCGAGCACGCCGGGCACGCCGGTCGGCTCGAACCGCGGCAGCTCGACCGCCACGTCGGGCACGCGCGCCACGACTCGCAGGTTGACGCACTCGACGCTCTCGCCGGTCGCATAGCCGTACAGGCGCCGATGCCGCGCCTCGAACTCTGCGCGCAGCGCCTCCGGCGTGTCGCGCCAGGGAATCTCGATCTCGTAGTTCTGGCCGCTGTAGCGCAGGTCCGCGCTCCACTGCACGGCGATCCGCGTCGGTGCAATGCCCTCGGCGGTGAGCGGCGCGACGCAGTGCTCCTGCAGCTCGCGCAGCCGCGTGTCGGCCGGCTTGGCGTCCCAGGCCTCCAACCGTCCGCGATACGTCCGTACCGCGTCGTAGCGCAGCGGGGAGACGAGACAGCCGAGCGCCGAGAACGCGCCGGAGTGCGCAGGGACGAGCACGCGCGCGATGCCGGCCACCGCGGCCAGCGCACCCGCGTGCACGGGCCCCGCGCCGCCGTAGGCGATCAGCGTGAAGTCGCGCAGATCGTAGCCGCGCTGGACGGACACCAGCCGCAGCGCACGCAGCATCGCGGCGTTCGCGACCTCCACGATCCCCGCGGCCGTGTCGAGCAGCGACAAGCCGAGCCGTCGCGCGAGCGCGTCGAGCGCCCCCCGGGCGCGCTCGCGATCGAGACGGATCGTGCGTCCGTACACGCGGCCGGGATCGAGATACCCGAGCAAGAGGTTGGCGTCCGTGACCGTCGGCTCGGTGCCGCCAAGGCCATAGCAGGCGGGGCCCGGCTGAGCGCCGGCGCTCCGCGGACCGACGCGCAGCGCGCCCGCCGCATCGACGTGCGCGATCGAGCCGCCGCCCGCGCCGATCGATTCCACGGCCGCCATCGGCAGACGCACGGGGTAGCCGCCGAGCTTTCGCTGCGACGAGGTCTCGGCCACTCCGTCGGTGATCAAGCACACGTCGGTCGTCGTGCCGCCCATGTCGAAGGCCAGCGCGCGCGGGATACCGAGCGTCCTGGCGACGTGCGCGGCGGCGGCGACACCGGCGGCGGGACCCGACGAGGCGAGGGCCAGCGGCCGCGCGCGCGCGGTATCCACGGACATCATGCCGCCCGCGGAGTGCAGCAGGTGCAGCGTCGCGCCGTGCAGACGGCCGCGCAGCGCCTCCATATAAGAGGAAGCGAGCGGCATGACCGCGGCGTTCAGCACGGTCGTGCACGAGCGCTCGTACTCGCGGAACTCCGCGTTGATGTCGCTGGACACACACACGTGGGGGAAATGGCGCGCCAGGTGCGCGCGCAGCGTCCGCTCGTGGTCGGGGTTGGCGTACGCGTGCAAGAGGCACACGGCGACGCTCTCGACGCCCTCGCGCTGCAGCGTCGCGACCAGTCCGGCGATCTCGTCGATCTTCAGCGGGATGTCGATCGCGCCGTCGGGACCAACACGCTCGGTGATCTGAAGGCGCAGCCGCCTCGGCACCGGCGCCGGCGGCTTGGCGGCGGCCTGCAGATCGTAGAGGTGCAGCCGGCTCGAGCGCGCGATCTCGAGCACGTCACGGAACCCGTGCGTGGTGATGAAACCGACCACGGCGCCACGGCCCTCGACGATCGCGTTCGTCACGATTGTCGTGCCGTGCGCCACCGAGATGACCGGCTCGCCGCCCGCGAGCGTCTGGAGCCCATGCATCACGCCGTCGGCAGGATTGGCCGGCGTCGTCGGCACCTTGCCGCTGGTGAGACGCCCCGACGCGGTGCGCACGACGAGGTCGGTGAACGTTCCGCCGACGTCGATGCCGACGCTGCTGCCGCTCATGCGCATGAGGCGCGGCTGCCGCTCATGCGCGTGAGGCTAGCACGGTGTTCGACGCGCTCAAGAAGTCGCGGACGATTTTCACGAACTCGTCGAAGCGGTCGTGATGCAGCCAGTGCCCGGCGCGCTCGACGCCCACGACGCGCGCGTGCCGGAAGTGCTCGGCGCGACCATCCGTCGAGGGATCGCCCGCCCAGCTCTCCCTGCCGTGCAGCAGCAGAGTCGGACACGCGATGCGCGACCACAGGGTCGTCACGTCACGGGTCGACATGTCGTAGGGCGGGAACGTGCGGACGTAGTTGTCGAACTTCCACGAGTACGTGCCGTCCTCGTTCTGGTTCGCGCCGTGCACGGTGAGATGGCGCGCCTGCTCGGCGGTGAGGTGCGGATTTTCCTCCTGCATGCGATGAAACGCGTCCTCGATGCTCGGGTACCGCCGTGGCAAACGGCCGGCGAGCCCGCGCTGCTCGCGGATCCATTCGTCCATGCGCACGTCGATCGGCTTGGCGCGCCGCTCCGCCAGGCGCGCCGGTGGTGGGCCAAGGCCTTCGATCGCGACGAGCCGCGCCACCGCGTCGGGGTAGATGCCCGCATAGCGGAGCGCCACGTTGCCGCCGAGCGAGTGCGCGATGATCGTCACCGGGGCGAGACGCTGCTGGTGCACGAGCTGGGCGAGATCGTAGATGTAGCCCGCCATCGTGTAGCTGCCGTCGGTGGACCACTGGCTGTCGCCGTGCCCGCGCAGATCGGGCGCGAGCACGTGCCACTCGTCGCGCAGCGCCGCCGCCGTCCAGTCCCAGTTGCGACAATGATCGCGCCCGCCATGCAGCAGCACGAGCGGCGGCCGATCGGCGTTGCCCCAGTCGACGTAGTGCAGACGCAGCCGCTGCGAGAAGTACGTGCGCGATGTGGGACCGGGGCCGCCGTCCACCATGCGGGGCGACGATAACACGTTGGTATAGTGAGGCCACGACAGGAGGCCGCCATGCCCACGCCGCTGTCCGCCGACGTTCGCGCGCTCCTCGATGAGCCGAACTTCGCGCATCTCGCCACCCTCATGCCCGACGGCTCGCCACAATCGGTACCCGTCTGGATCGACTGCGACGGCGATCGGATCCTCGTCGGCACCGGCGAGGGATCGTTGAAGGCCAAGAACACGAAGCGCGATCCGCGCGTGTCGCTGTCGGTCGTGGCCATGGACAATCCGTATCGCGAGGCGCAGCTGCGCGGGCGCGTGGTCGAGCGGCGGCCGGACGCGAAATTCGAGATCATGGACCGCATCTCGCACAAGTACACCGGCAAGCCGTTTCCGATGCGGGCCAACCCGGAGCAGCGCGTGGTGCTCGTGATCGAGGTTCAGCGCGTGCGATATGCGGTGCTGCCGTTTGCGCATACTCCGGCGCGTCGTTCATGACGGGCGATCACCGCCGCCCCTAATCTCCCCCGGGCTCGTTGCGCTGAGCTGGCGTCCGCGACAGCGTGGCACGGCGTCAGCCGAAACTCGGCTACGCCGGATGTCGTCCACTCAGTGCTCACGGTGTGGCACCGACGGTGCAAGCGGCCTCCCCCCGGATTCCGCGGCACCGGCAGAGTCGGAGGACAGTGCAGTGCACCCTAACAAGCCTCGGGGGGGAGACTCGATGAAGCGCGCGTTGATTGCGGCGGTCGTGGTGGCGCTGGCGGTACCGGCAGCCGCCTTCGCTCAGGAAGCGGTGGGGGCATGGTGCGGTGGCTCGCACGGTTCGCAGGGCACGAATTTCGGTCAGTGCGTCAACGTCGAGCGTAACGCTCGGGTCGCGGGACAGACGTCCGGCTTGACGCACGAGACGATGAGCGTCCCGACCAAGCCCGAGAATCCGTCGCCGCTCGTCGACCGGTCGCGCGAGGTCCAGTCGCCCGGCGGCTCCGACTAAGTCGGGTCGCTTACTTCGCAGCAGCTCACGACGACCGCGCTCGCAGCGTGCTGCGGGCGCGGTTTTTGTCGCTCAGACTCCGGTCGGGAATAGTCCACGATGAAGTGACGTGCCGAAGCGGGCGCTTCGATCTCCACGGGTCGCGTGCCGACCGTGGCGCATCCGGAGGCGACGAGCGCAATCGCGACGACGCTACCCCACAATTTCCGCATATTCGGTTCCTCGGCCGCGTGAATGTCCGGGTGCGGTGCGCGTTCAGAACCCGGTGGGCCGAGATGGTCGCACCGTTGGCCGCACCTCGTCAAGCGGCCGTCCGGCCGCCCGATTACCGCGTCATGGCGTGCACTCGCTCGCTCAGCGCTTGCACGAGCGCGCGCAGCATGTCGGCGAGCGTGCGGTGCGGCTTGACGTGATCCGCGAGCGCGAGCTCGACGCGTCCGCCGTCGTACGTCTCGAGCGCCTCCGGTTCCGCGTTGATCTGCAGCCGCGTTGGCTCGACGTCCGCCTTCTTCAGCGCGTCGCGCACGGCGTCGGCCCGGTGCTTCGCCAGCCGGTAGGCCGCATCCGCGGGCGGCGGCTCGACCTCGCGTAGCGCCCGCACGATCGCCTCCGTGTCCTCCGGCGGCTCACGCCCCGGATAACGCTCCGCATACAGCCGCGCCGCGGCCTCGCGCTCAGAGCGATGGTCCTGCCGTGCGGCCTCGCGAATGCGCGTGTTGATCTCGACGGTCTTCAGCGCCTCGACGTCGCCAAGGCTCAACGCGGGCGTCAGCACCATGCGGACGTCCGGCAGCTGCTTCATGAACGCGGCCACACGTCCGACTCGCTCGGTCGCTTCGCGGGTCAGCTCGTCGCCTCCCAGCGCGAACGGCAGCGGATCGACTTCGATGTCCTCGATCTTCGAGTCGCGCCCGAGTCGCAGACGGCCGATCCAGCTCACCGGCGCGGCGATGGTCTTCACGGTGATCCTGCGTACCGCGGCCCAGATCGCGTCGT
>JBKOUQ010000143.1:0-10167 GCA_046723475.1 Candidatus Methylomirabilota bacterium | reverse complement strand
TCGAGTCGAAGCGCTGACCGTCGACGCGGTCGCCGGTACGGTGAGCGGCGTGCGCGCCGTCGAGGCGAACGGCGCCCGCACCGATCTGGCCGCCGACCTCGTTCTCGACGCTTCGGGCCGGGGCGACCCGACGCTGAAGCTTGCTCATCGAGCGGTTCACCGAGCCCGACCCCGCCGCGTTCGACGTCATGCTCGAGCGCCAGCGGCAGGCCGAAGCGGCCGGATATCCACGCCTCGCGTGACGCGAGGCCGCCGTTGACAAGGCCGCAGGCCGCATCGACACTGTCGCCGCCCGCGACACCGATGGGAGGCCAGCGCATGCGCAACGCCGACGAGCACGTCCTCATCCCGACGCTCAAGCGCCAGCTCGTCGATCGGGTGATCGACCGGCGCGAGTTCCTCCGATACGCGACGCTGCTCGGCATGTCCGCCGCGGCCGCCGACGCGTTCGCGCGCCGGATCACCGGTGAATCGCTCGTGACGCCGGCCGCCGCGCAGTCGCTGCCAAAAGGCGGCACGTTGCGCATCGCGATGCGCTGTCACGACCTCAAGAGTCCGCACACGTACAGCTGGATCGAGGGTTCGAACTCCGCTCGGCAGGTGCTCGACTATCTGACGGTCACCGGCGCCGACAACGTCACGCGGCCGGGCCTGATCGACAAATGGGAGGCAAGCCCCGACCTCAAGACATGGACGCTGCGCGTGCGCCGCGGGGTGAAGTGGCACAATAGTCGGCAGTTCACCGCCGACGACGTCGTCTGGAACCTCAAGCGCGTGCTGGATCCGAAGACGGGCTCCTCCGTGGTCGGGCTCATGAAGGGCTTTCTGCTCGAGGAATACGACGCGGGCGACAAGGACGACAGAGGCAATCCCAAGAAGTCGACGCGGCTCTGGGACGCCAACGCCGTTCAGAAAGTCGACGCGTACACGGTGCGCCTGAACGGTAAGACTGCGCAGCTCGCGGTTCCCGAGCAGCTCTTCCACTATCCCCTGCTGATCCTCGATCCCATGGAGAACGGTGAGTTCAAGGTCGGATCCAACGGGACCGGCGCGTTCACCCTCGCTGAGAGCGAGGTCGGCCGACGCCAGATCTTGAAAGCCCGCAAAGATTACTGGGGCGGCGGGCCATACCTCGACGAGCTGCACTTCGTCGACCTCGGGGACGAACCCGCGGCCGCAGTGAGCGCGCTCGCGTCTAAGCAGGTGGACGGGCTCTACGGCACCGATATCGTCCAGCTCGATGCGCTGCAAAAGCTGCCGCACGTGCAGATGTACCAGGTGACCACCGCGTACACCGCGACCGCGCGCGTGCAGCCGATGAAGCCGTTCGACGACAAGCGCGTGCGGCAGGCGCTGCGCTACGCCACCGACGCCAACGCCGTCTTACAGCTCGCCCACAGGGGGCTCGGGCAGCCCGGCGAGCACCACCACGTCAGCCCGGTGCACCCCGAATACGCGAAGCTGCCACCGTTTCAGCGCGACGTGGCGAAGGCCAAGCGGCTGCTCGCGGAGGCGGGCTATCCCAACGGCATCGACACCGAGATCGCGTGCAAGCCGCAGCCGGCCTGGGAGCTGCTCGCCGTGCAGGCCATGGTCGAGCAATGGAAGGAGGCCGGCATCCGCGTGAAGATCAACGTGATGCCCTCCACGCAGTACTGGGAGATCTGGACGAAGACGCCGTTCGGCTTCACGACGTGGGCGCATCGGCCGCTCGGTGTCATGAGTCTGGCCCTCGCCTACCGGACGGGCGTGCCGTGGAACGAGTCGAAGTACTCCAATCCGGAGTTCGATCGGCTGCTCACGATGGCGGAGGGCACGCTCGACGTGGCGGCGCGTCGCGAGATCATGACGCAGCTCGAGAAAATTCTCCAAGAGGACGGGCCGATGGTGCAGCCCGTGTGGCGCGCAATCTTCACCTTCATGGACAAGCGCGTGCAGGGCTTCAAGGTGCATCCGTCGCTCTACATCTTCGGCCACCAGCTCGCGATCACGACGTAACGCGCGCGTTACAGCCGATGCTTTGGGTGCGGCGGCGCGGTCCAGCGCGCGCTCGGCACCAGGTCGTTCTCGCGGAAGCGCGTCCAGCGAAACGGGGTGAGGTCGAAGTCCTTGGCCTTGCCCTGCAGTACCACGTCGGACATCAGATCGCCGATGAACGGCGAGTGCTTGAAGCCGTGGCCACTCCAGCCGAAGTCGGCGTAGAGGCCGGTGTACTCCGGGATGGCACCGAGCACGGGATGATGATCCGGCGTCGCATCGTACAGGCCCGAATACCCGCCCATCGCCAGCCCGTGCTCCATCACGGGAAAGCGATTCGCGATCAGCTCGGCGTTCTTCACGATCTGGTCGGGATCGACGCCCTCGTTCCAGTCGTCGGGGTCGACGACCTCGTTGTACGTGAGCTTGCCGTGGATGGTGAGATCGCCGTGCTCGGGCCGCATGTACGTCACCTGCACCATGTCCGCCACGGCGGGATGCACGACGAACTCGCGTGGGCGGCGAAAGAAGCACATCTGGTGGCGCTCGGGTGTGATCGAGACTTCGATGCCGAGCGGCGCGAGCAGGCGGTTGGCGTAAAGCCCGGCGCAATTCACCACCACGGGCGCGTCGATGTCCTGCCCCTCCGAGGTGACGCCGACCACCCGCGACGCCGCGACGCGTATGCGGTCGACGCCCCGGTATTGAACGACCGTGGCACCGAGCTCGCGCGCGCGGTTGACGAGAGCATTCGCGGTCGACGATGGATCGGCATAGCCCGAATCCGGCTCGTACGACGCCGCCGCGATGCCGTCGACGTTCATGGCGGGCACCAAGGCCTTCACATCCGCGGGGGACAGCATCTGCACTCCCGCGCCCAGCTCGCGAGCTCGCGCCGCGTTGTCACGTAAATACCCTGCGCTGTCCGCACCCGCGAGCGCGAGCATGCCCACCTTCTGGAAGCCCGGGTCACCGTCGCCGCCGACCACGTGCTTCCAGTCCCGGAACATCGCGTGCGCGCGGCACGCCGTGCGCGTGAAGAAATCCATCGCGTAGAACTGCCGCACGAGCGCCGTCGACCGTCCGGTTGGCCCGGACGCGATGAACTTCTTCTCGATCAGGACCACGCGGCCGGCCCGCTTGCGCGCGAGGTGATACGCAATGCTCGCCCCGTGCACGCCGCCGCCGATGACGACGACGTCTGCCGTTCGCGGAACGTCTACCATGTGGACCTCACTCGTCGCTCAGGATCAGCCGCGTCCGCGCCGTGGGCTCCTCGATCGCCATCCCCGCCGTCCAGTGCGGGCTGAACTGCGTCGGGATCCCGAACCAGCTCACCCAGTCCTCGCGCATCGCACCCGGCTCGTCGGTCGGCCACAGCACGCTCAGCGGCAGCGGACGGATCGGCGGCCGGAACGTCGGCAGCGGGATTTGATCGAGCGTCGTCGCGGCCGTCTGTGCGAGCAACAATCCAACCTGCTCACGACAGCGTCGGCCCTGGCAGGGGCCCATGCCGGCCCGCGTGAGGCGCTTGATCTGATCCTGGTTGATCGGCCCGTCGCGCAGCAGCGTCGTCACGCTGCGTGCGCGCATCTGCGGCGAGTCCCACTTGAGGTAGCGCGGCGGTTGCGTCTCGACGAGCTCGCGCCGCGTGACCTCTTCACACTGGCAGACATTGACCTCAAAGCCTCCGGCTGCGATCAGCGAGCGCAGCCACATCTGCCAGTAGGCGACGACGTCCGGCGCGCGCGGTCGCGGCGGGGTCTGCGCGTCGCGCCGCCGGGCCACCTCGTCGCGATCGAGCGCGCCGAGCGATTCCGCGGCGGCCAACCCGGCCACGCGGCCCTGCTCGCGCGCGATGTCCGGCGCGACGAGCATCGCGTCGTGCATGCCCGCGCAGTCGCCGGCCGCGAACACGCCGGGCACGCTCGTGCGCATCGACGCGTCGAGGTCGGGCACCCAGCCTCCGAGGTCGCCGGCGAACGACATACGCGCCCCGACGAGGTGCAGCAGCTCGACGCTCGGTGCGAGCCCCACCGCCACGCACACGGCATCGCAGGCAAGCGCGCGCTCGTGCCCCGCCATGGGGCGCCCGTCGCCGTCGACGCCCACCAGCACGACCGATTCGATCTCGCCGGTGCGCCCGCGCGCCTCGCGAATCGTGTGAGAGGTGAACAGCGGCACGCCGCGCTCGGCGAGCGCCGTCGCCGCCGCAACGTCGCCGCGCACGCGGGGTCCGACCTCGACGATACCGGCAATCTCGACGCCGTGTCCGAGCGCCAGCGCCGCCGTGTGCATCGCAAGCGTGCCGGAGCCGAGGACCACGAGACGCTTCGCCGCCAGCGCGCGATAGCGCGTGAGCAAGGCGGCCGCGCCATTGGCGCCGAGGGTGCCCGCGCGCTCCCAGCCCGCGAAACCGAGCAGCGCGTCGCGCGCACCCGCGGCGACGACGAGCCGGTCGTAGGTCACGAGCCACGAGCGTCGGTCGTCGGCGAGGCCCAGCATCGGCGCAGGCAAGTCCTGCACGCACGACCCGTTGACGAACGCGCCCCAGACGTACGTGCCGAGCTGCACGTCGACGCCGGCGTCGTGCGCGCTCGCCAGCGCGGGGTTCGTGTCCACCACGCGCTCGAGCATCGCGGCGCGGTTGCGGACCGTGGCGTCCATGCGCTGGCCGAAACACAGCGGGACGTCCATCGCCATCATGTCGTTGTCGACCGGATGCTCGTCGACGAGGAGGACTTCGACGCCCGCGCGGGCGGCCTCGATCGCCGCCGCCACGCCCGCCGGCCCGGCGCCGACGACGATCAGCGGCACGTGACGATCGGGCCGGGGCGCCTTGCCGGCAACAGAACGCCGATCGATCATGCGTCACCGCCAGCAATCGTGGCGATCTCCGGTCGCGCCGCGACCCAGCCCACCCGCTCGCGCCAGTCGCGCGGAGTGTCCGCGAAACGGCCGAGCGCGAGCGCGCCGAGATCGGCGAACGTGCAGCGCCCGTGCTGCACGAGCTCACTGATCGCACGGCCCACGGCGGGCGACAGCCCGAAGCCGACGCTCGACATCGTCGCGACCACGACGTTGTCGAACGTGGTGAGCCGATCGACTACCGGCAGTCCGTCGGGTGTGTTCTCGACGAGACCGCTCCAGGCGCGGATCACGCGCACGTGCGCGGCGCCCGGGAAGAGCTCGGCCAGCCGGCGCGCCAGATTCCGGACGAGCGGCGTACTCGCGTGCTCGGGCGTCGTCATGTCGGGGACATTGATCCACTCGTGCGGGCCGCCGCCGTAGACAAGATTGCCGCGCAGCGTCTGCCGCCCGTAGAGCCCGTTGCCCGCCACGCCGCCGACCCTCATCAGCGGAATCGGCTCGGTGGCGATCATTTCCACGCGCGCGGGTGCCAGCGGCAGCCAGATCCCGAGCATGTCGGCGAACGCGGCCGTCTGCGGCCCGGCCGCGATGACGACAACGTCGGCGGCGAACGTGCCACGGGTCGTGTCGACCGCGACGATGCGATCGCCGCGCGGCACGAGCCCGGTGACGATCGTGTGCTGCAGAATGCGGCCGCCGTGATCTTGAAAGGCCCACGCGTACGCCTGCACGGTGCGCTGCGGGTTCGCGTGACCGCCAAAGTGCAGGTACGTGCCGCCGATAGCGTTGTCGCCGACGATCGGCACGAGCTCTTTGAGCTGACGGCGGTCGAGCGACTCCCAGCGAAAGCCGCGTGCCTCGCCGATCTCCGCCCACCGTCGGGCCAGCGCCAGCTGCGACTCGCTCAGGGCGACGCCGATGCGGTGCGGCTGGTACTCGGTGGGATAGCCGAGCAGGTCGTCCATCTGCGGCCACAGCCGCTGCTCCTCGAGACCGAACGGGCTGTAGACGTGCGTGGCGCCGCCGCCGTTGCGGCCCGAGGCCTCCCATCCGACGATCCCTTTGTCGAGCACCAGGACGTCGACACCCGAGCGCGCGAGCCACCAGCCCGCGCTCAGTCCCGTCACACCGCCCCCGACGATCACCACGCTCGCGCCGCGGTCGGCCGTCATCGCGCGCCCATAATAAAGGAAGGCGAGCCGCTCACGACGGGCGCTGTGCCGCGAGGAGCTGCTCGGCCGGTATGTGGCACGCGATGCGATGTCCGCCGTCGAGGCGCTGCACCGGCGGCGGCGTGTCGTCGCAGATCGGACCGACGCGCCGCGGGCACCGCGTGGCGAACGGACAGCCGCGCGGGATTTCATCGGCCCCGGGCACCGCGCCGTCCAGAACAATGCGCGCCGTCCCGGCGTTGGGATCGGGGACCGGCACCGCCGACAGCAGCGCCTCGGTATACGGATGATGCGGCGGCGCGAACACGCGCTCCACGGAGCCGAATTCGGCGACCGTGCCCAGGTACATCACCGCGACGTCGTCCGCCAGGTAGCGCACGACCGCGAGATCGTGCGAGATGAACAGCAGCGTGGCACCGCGCGTCGCCTGGATCTCGTTCAGCAGATTGATGATGGCCGCCTGCACCGACACGTCGAGCGCCGATACGGGCTCGTCGGCGATCACCACGTCGGGATCGCCGGCGAGCGCGCGCGCGATCGCCACACGCTGCTTCTCGCCGCCGGAGAGCTGGCGTGGTCGCCGCGCCGCCATCTCCGGAGACAGCTTGACGACGCCGAGAAGCTTCGCGACGCCCGCGGCGCGCTCGGCGCGCGAGCCACCGGCCAGGCGGCGCAGCGCGCGCGAGATCGCGTAGCCCACGGTGTGACTCGGATTGAGCGTGCTGTCCGGGTTCTGAAACACCATCTGCAGCCTGCGCTTGAGCGCACGACTGCGCGCATCCACAGGCAGCGTGCCGATGTCGACACCATCGAGCGTGACGGCACCCGCCGCCGCCACCTCGATCCCCCCGAGGATCTTGGCGAGCGTCGATTTGCCGCAGCCGGACTCGCCGACGATGGCCAGCGTTCGCCGGCGGGCGGCCTCGAGCTCGACGTCCACGAGCGCCCTCACCGGCGCACGGCCGGCACCGAAGAATCGACGCCGCGGCTCGTACGACTTGCTCAGACCGTGAATCGCGATCATCGGCGCTGCGCGCGCGGTTGTCGTCGCCGATGCGGTGACGCTCGGCCGTGGTGCGGAGCGCGTGAGCTCGTCGACGCGCACGCACGCGACACGGTGGCCCGAGGCGCCGATCGGAGCCAGGCGAATCACGCCCGTCGTGCAGCGCCCGAGCTCGACGTGTGAACAGCGGCTGGCGAACCCGCAGCCGGCACCTCGCACCGCGGCGGGCTCGACCTGGCCGGGAATCGGCAGCAGCGGCGCACGTTGCTTGTCGCGCCCCAGCGTCGGCAGACACTCGAGGAGCCCGCGCGTGTAGGGATGACGCGGATCACTGAACATCTCTTGCACCGCGGCCTCCTCGACGAGCTCACCGCGATACATGACGCCCACGCGATCGCAGACCCGCGCGACGGTACCGAGGTTGTGGCTGATGAACAGGACCGCCGAGCGATGCCGCCGACGCAGGTCGCGCACGAGCTCGAGCACCGCGGCCTCGACGGTAACGTCGAGGCCGGTCGTCGGCTCGTCCATGATGAGCAGCGCCGGCTCGGCGATGAGCGCCATCGCGATCACGATCCGCTGCTGCTGACCGCCGGAGAGCTGGTGGGGATAGCGGCGCATCACCGCCTCGGGATCGGCCAGCCGCACCTCGCGCAGCATCGCCAGCGCGCGCTCGCGCGCGCGCTCCGCGTCGCAGCCGTCGTGGGCGATCGGAACTTCCATGAGCTGCCGGCCCACCGGCATGACGGGGTTGAGGCTCGCCATCGGATCCTGATAGACCATCGCGATGCGCCGTCCTCGAATCGTCCGCAGCCGGTACTCGTCGAGCGTCGTGAGGTCGCGTCCGTCAAAGACGATGCGCCCCGCGGTGATACGGCCGACACGGCCCAGATAGCGCATGATCGCGAGGGCCACCGTGGACTTGCCGCACCCCGACTCGCCGACGAGACCGAGCGCGGCGCCTTCGTGCAGCGACAGATCGAGCCCCGGAATCACCGTGAGCTCGCCCGCGCGGGTCGCATACGCGACACGCAGGCCGTGGATGTCGAGCAGCGGCGCGTCAGTCACGGAGGCCGAGCTCACGCAGTCCCACCGCGAGGAGATTGAAGCCGACGACGAGCGACGAGATGGCCGCACACGGCACCAGCGCCATGTGCGGCCACACCATCATCATTCCGTACGTGTCCTTGACCATGCCGCCCCAGTCGGGATCGGGAGGCGGCAGGCCGATGCCGAGGAAGCCGAGGACGCCGATGATGATGACGTTGTAACCGGTCCGCAGACACATGTCGACGAACAGCGGGCCGCGCGCGTTCGGCAGAATCTCGACGAGCATGATGTAGAGCGAGGACTCGCCACGCATCTTGGCGGCGGCGACGTACTCACGCTCGCGCAGGTCGAGCGTCATCCCGCGGACGATGCGCGCGATGATCGGCGCCTTCGTGAGCGTCAGCACGGCGATGATGTTCCAGGCGGACGAGCCGAAGTGCGCCAGGATGATCATGTAGAGGATGATCACCGGAAACGAGAGCACGATGTCGCACGCGCGCGTGATGACGAGGCCGATCCAGCCCCCACGGTAGCCGGCCACCAGACCGAGCAGCGAGCCGAAGGCCGCGGCGCCGAGCACGGCCAGTGGCGCGATCACGAGCACCGGGCGAGCGCCCCAGAGAATGCGCGAGAGCAAATCACGCCCGAGATGATCCGTCCCGAGCCAGTGCGTCCGCGACGGCGTGGCGTGCGCGAGCGCGCTCAGATCGCTGGCGTTCGGCGGATAGGGTGCGATGAGCGGGGCGAGCAGCGCCAGCATGACCCACGCGAGAACGATCGCCACGCCGACCGTCGCCGGCGCCGAGTCGCCCACGAGGGCCACACGCCGCCACGCGCCGCCGCGCAGCACGCGTGGCAGCATCGGCGCCGGCGGTGCGAGCGCGTCCGCGCCGGCCGGCGTCGTGATCGTGTCAGGCACGGATGCGCGGATCGAGGAGCATGTAGGCGAGATCGCCGAGCAGGTTTGTGACGACCGCGAGCAGCGCGGCGACGAGCGCGCCTGCCTCCACCAGCGCGATGTCCTTGAACAGCGCCGCCTCCAGCATCATCCGACCGAAGCCGGGATAGGCGAAGACGGTTTCGACGACGACGACGCCGGCGACGAGATAGTTGATCTGCAGCATGATGACGGTGATCGGCGTGATCATCGCGTTGCGCACGGCGTGACGCAGCACGACCCGCCGGAACGACAGGCCCTTGAGCACGGCCGTCCGGATGTACGGCCGCTGCATCACCTCGACCATCGACGCGCGGATCATGCTGACGACGTAGCCGGCGTCGAACAGCACGATGACGGCGACCGGCAGCACGAGCTGGGCGGCCGCCGACCAGCCGCCGCCGGCGACGAGCGTCGCTGTCCCCGGCAGCCAGCCGAGCCACACCACGAACACGGTCGCGAGAAACACGCCGAGGGCAAACTCCGGGATCGAGGCCACGATCGTGCTCGCGATCAGGATGCCGCGATCGAGACGGGAGCCCTCCCGCATTCCGGCGGCGACACCGAGCAGCATCGAGAGGGGCACGATGCACGCGAAGGCGACCGAGGCCAGCAGCGCCGTGTTCGCCAGGTGCTTGGCGAGGATCTCGCGGACGGGGGCCTTGAAGCGTGCCGACTGACCGAGATCGCCCGAAGCCGCGGCGCGCACGTAGTCCACGTAGCGCACGAGCAGCGGCCGGTCCAGGCCCATTTGCTTCGTGAGCAGATCGACCTGCTCTTGCGTCGCGTACGCGCCGAGGATCTTCCGCGCGACCGCGCCGGGCGAGTACTCGTTGAGCGTGAACACCAGAAACGAGACCACGAACAGCGTCAGCAGCAGGAACACCACATGCTTCGCGACGAAGCGCGCCATGGCGCCGCGTTCAACGCCCGCCGGTCATCGAGGGCCGGCCCGGGTTTCCCGGGCCGGCACCGAGCGTTGGGGGTGTGGGGGCCATTTCGCGGCCCCCACTATCGGTAGTTCCGCCGACCGTACTCGAGATTTGCCTGCCGCAGCCGCTTGTCGCTGCCGAACAATATGTGCTTGGACATGTCCGGCGAGTATCGACTCGCCGGCGGTCGGCGGCCGAGCGCCTCGGCCAGGCTGCGGATGTGGT
>JBKOUQ010000232.1:0-14028 GCA_046723475.1 Candidatus Methylomirabilota bacterium | reverse complement strand
AACTCGCCGCGGCAGCTCACGCGAATCGAACGCGGCGCGCTCATGCGCGGCGCGGCGTGCCGGCGGCCGTGGCGTAGACGGCGAGCGTGCGATCGAGCTGCAGCGCCACGCGCGCCGCTTGCGACATGCGCTCGGCGGCCGGATTCCAGATCATGCGCGGCTCACGCGAGCCGGCGCGGCGGGCGCGGGAACTGCTGCTCGACGTCGCGGTGGTGACGCAGGCCGACCGCCTCGCGCTGAATCATGAGCGTCAGGCGCGCGGTGTCGGCGGCGCGCCAGGCGGCTTCGTACTCGTCGGCCAGCCACGCCCGCGCCGCCGCGTCACCACGCGCGGCGTCCCAGGCTTGCGCGAGCGCAGCCACCGTCGCGAGCGCGGCTTGTAGGCGCTCGCCGGCGCGGCCGAGGGTCACGGCCTTCTCGTGCACGATCTCGCGCTCGGTGCGCGCGTGGCTTTCGGCGGTACGCTCCCGCACCCGTTACTCCACGGTCACCGCGGTCACCAGCCAGTGCTGCCGCTCGAGAAAGCGCGCGACGGTTTCGAGCGTGCGCGGATCCGCGCCGGCGTCGAGGCTGATGCGATCCGGCAGGATGTAGCGCACGTCGGGATACGAGACGAGCACGCGACGCAGCGTGCGCACCCGGGGGTGCGGCGTGAGCAGCCCCTGCCCGGTCGGCGCCGCGAACTCGCCGCGGCAGCTCACGCGAATCGAACGCGGCGCGCTCATGCGCGGCGCGGCGTGCCGGCGGCCGTGGCGTAGACGGCGAGCGTGCGATCGAGCTGCAGCGCCACATCGAACTCGCGCTCGGCCACCGCCCGCGCCCGCGCCCCCATGGCGGCGCGCCGTTCGCGGTCGAGCAGCAGGCCGAGCGCGGCGTCCGCGAGCGTAGCCGGCTCGGACTTGACGAGGACGCCGGTCACGCCGTCCTGCACGACTTCCTCGCAGCCGGGCGCGCTGACCGCCACCGCGGCCAGCCCGCACGCGGCGGCCTCGGCGAGCACGAGACCCTGGGTCTCCGTCTCCGAGGCGAAGAGGAAGACGTCGGCGGCCTGGTAGTAGACGGCCAGCGTGTCGTGCGCTCGCGCGCCCAGAAACGACACGCGCGGCGCGCACGGCAGGCGCGCCGCGAGCGCCTTCAAGTTGGCGGCTTCCTTGCCCTGCCCCACCAGCATGAGCCGCGCACGCGGCAGCGTGGCGACCACGTGGTCGAACGCGCGCAGCACGCGCTCGACGGATTTCTCGCGATCGAGGCGACCCACGTAGAGCGCGACCGGCTCGTCGGCCGCCCAGCCCAACGCGCGGCGCGCGGCCGCCTGATCGCCGGGGACGAACCGCGTCAGGTCGACGCCGGTGGGAATGACCGCGATCGGTGCGCGGACGCCGTCGCGCAACAGCTCGTCGCGCACGCGGGCCGAGGGCGCGACGACCGCGTCCGCGCGCCGCGCAAATCGCACGCTCAGCGCGACGGCGGCGCGCTCGACCACGGCGCGAGAGAGCGGGACGTAGTGCGCGTACTTGTCGTAGCGCGTGTGGTACGTGAACACGAGCGGACGACCCACTCGCCGCGCCAGCCGCGCCGCCGCGGGCCCGAGCAGGAACGGATGGTGGGCGTGGAACACGTCGACGTCCAGCGCGCGCACGCGCGCCGCGAGCCCGCGGGCGAACGGGATGGCGAGCGGAAACTCCGGATACGTGGCGGCCGGGACCGAGGGGTAGCGTACGACCCGCGGCGGATCGGCGACGGTCCCGGGAAAGCGCGGGGCGAACACCCAGGCCTCGTGCCCCCGGGCTTCGAGGCCGCGGCGCAGCGTCTCCACGGAGATCGTGACGCCGCCGCAGAAGGGCACGTAGTTGTTCGTGAACAGCGCGACGCGCATGCCCGCGCTCACGCCTTGTTGTACTTCTCGAAGTCCTCCGGCTTGATGTTCTGCAGCCACTCGCGCAGCTGCTCCGGATCGTCGGTCTTCACGGGCTCGGTCGACTCCTTGGCGACGTCGATCTTGCCCGCCTTCGGAAACACCTCCTCCTCGACGAAGATCGGCGCGGCGACGCGCAGGGCGAGCGCGATGGCGTCCGAGGGCCGCGAGTCCACCGTGTACTCGGTGTCGCCGAGCTTGAGGTGGAGCACGGCGAAGAAGGTGTTGTCCTTCAGGTCCGTGACGACGATCTTGAGGACCTGCGCGTCGAGCTCACCGAGGATGTTCTTGATGAGGTCGTGCGTCATCGGACGGGGCGTGGGGATCTTCTCGAGCTCGAGCGCGATGGCGTTCGCCTCGAAGATCCCGACCCAGATGGGCAGCGAGCGCTTGTCGTCTTCGTCGCGCAGGATGATGATCGGCATGTTCGATACGGGATCGAGGGCGAGCCCGCGTACTTTCATCTCGACGAGCATACGGCCTCCTCGGGTGCCGGCTGGAGCTCGGCCCGCAGGCTGTGCGGCAGCACCTCGGTGACCCGGACGCGGACGACGTCGCCCACGCGGACCCGGCCGAGGCCGTCGAAGTTCACGACGCGGTTGCAGCGTGTGCGGCCGGATAGCTCGCCGGCGTTGCGCCGCGAGGCGCCGTCCACGAGTACCTCGACGAGCTGTCCGGCTAGCCGCGCGGCCCGTGCCGCGGTCACGCGTGTGACGACCTCGAGCAGTCGTCGATTCCGGTCGGCCTTGACCGCGTCGGGAATCTGCTCGGGCATCGTCGCCGCCGGCGTGCCGGGCCGACGCGAGTAGCGGAACGCGAACACGTTGTCGTACTCGACGCGCTCGACCATCTCGAGCGTGGCCGCGAAATCGGCCTCCGTCTCGCCGGGAAAGCCGACGATGAGATCCGTCGACAGCGCGATGTCGGGAACCGCGTCGCGCAGGCGGTCGATCAGCTCGAGGTAGCGCGCCCGCGTATAGCCGCGGTTCATGCGCTCGAGCATGCGATCACTGCCGGACTGCAGTGGCAGGTGAAACCACTCGCACACCTTTGGCACGTCGCGCATGGCGGCGATCATGCGGGGCGTGAGGTTGTACGGATTGGACGTCGTGAACCGAATACGCGCGAGGCCCGGGATGTCGTCGACCCGCGCGAGCAGCTCGGGCAGATCGGTCGGCGGCGTGAGATCACGGCCATAGGCGTTCACCGTCTGGCCGAGCAACGTCACCTCGCGGCAACCCTCGGCGACCAGCTCGCGCACCTCGGCCACGATCGTCTCGGGGGGATGGCTGCGCTCGCGCCCGCGCGTGCGCGGCACCACGCAGAACGTGCAGTGCTTCTCGCAGCCTTCCATCACCGTGACATACGCCCGCACGCGGTCGGCGGCCGGCGGGCGCGCCGTGATCTTCACCAGCGGCGCTTCGCCCGTCTCGAGCACGTGGCGCCGCTCGGTGCGCGCGCGCGCGACGAGCTCGGCCACGCGCGACACGGCGGCGGAGCCGAACACGACGTCGACGTGCGGCGCACGCTTCTGTACGGTCTCTTGCTGCAGCTGGGCCATGCAGCCCATCACGCCGAGCACGAGCTCCGGCTTGCGTGCCTTGAGCGCGCGCAGCTCACCGAGCTTGGAGAAGACCTTGTCTTCCGCCTTCTCGCGGATGGCGCACGTGTTGACGAGGATCAGGTCGGCGTCGCTCTCGCTGTCGGTGAGCTCGTAGCGGTGTTCGCGCAGCAAGCCGGCGACCCGCTCGGAGTCGTATTCGTTCATCTGACAGCCGTAGGTGATGACGTGTAGCTTGGCCATGCGCGAGGTCCAGAAATCCTTTGTGCGACGCTGGCTTGAACCGTAGCACCCGCCCTGCAGCAAGTCAAACAAACGCACGTCGGGGGAAGCGACGCCGCTCCCCCCGACACCCCCCACCGGTCACTCGCGGGGTCCAAGAACCGACTGCGCCGGCAAAGCCGGCGCTCGAACGCGCGCTAGTCGATTTCCTCCGGACGCCCACCCGCGGGTGCCGCGGCGGGTGCGGTCGAATGGTGACCGTGACCGTTGGCGCCGTTGGTGGTGAACGTCAGCGGCGGCTTGACCTCGAACTGACGCTCGAGGCGCGCGCGCCGCTCCTTCCAACCTTCCTGATACTCCAGCTCGTCTTCGTGCAGCGTCGCTGGCTGCTTGACGCCGTGCGCGTGGCGGAACTGGATCGCGAGCTGCGAGGCGTGACGCCGCACCTCGTCCCACGGGGTGCCGAGCGCGAACTGATCGGAGATGGCGCCGATGCGGCCCGTGTGGATGTTGCACGACAGCGTGACCGCCGACAGGATCGGGCCCGACCAGTATGAGGTCTGCGAGTTGATCGGCATCGGCAGGATGTGCAGGTTGTGACTGCCGCGGCAGTCACCCGCCACCATCGGCGCGGTCGCCCACGGCGACGTGATCTCGCCGGGCGCCGGCCAGTCGCCCTGCGCGAAGGCGAGGAGCACCGGGTCGTCCTTGCCGCCGTACGTGAAGCCTTTCTTGGTCTTGATGTTGTGCAGGCGCTCCGCCGAGCATACGTAGCCGAGCTGATCGCGCTCGCCCTTCTCGTTGCGGCTCCAGATGCGAGCGATGACGAAGCGCGAGGAGCGCGTGAGGCCCTCGATGTCGTACAGATCCTCGGGCGCGCGCAGCGTGATGACTTTCTCCTGCAGCCCCTTGGCCAGCTCTTCCATCTTGCCGTCGAGCGCCTTGGGATCGCGCGGATGCGCGCCGGCCTCGATGGCCTGCGCCTTGGTGTCGAGGTCGACGATCTCGAAGATGTAGCCGCGCTTCATCTTGGACGAGGCGATGATGAGCCCGGTGTTGAAGCGCGGGAGCATGTAGGCCCCCGTCGCATAGTGGTTGAACGCCATGGGCTCGGTCTTGTCGGCGAACGACACGAGCACGGTCTGCGAGGGATTGTCCTTGCGCACCGGGAACGGCATCGCAACCGTCGCGGGCCCTGCCCCGCGCAGGTTGCCCGTGAACGCGTCGGCGACGAGATCCTGGCCGGGGCCGTAGAGCCCGAGCTCGGCCGCCTTCCCGGCGCCCTCCTGCAAGGCATCCCACATGAGCTCATCGACGACGGACATGTCGACCGACTCGGCCATGATGCCGGTGACGGCGCAGTCGTCCCCCGTGTGCGTCACGATGAGTGACGTGAAGATCGGCTCGCCGCGGTAGCCGTTGTTGTCGAGCACGAACTTGGCGATGACCGATTTCACCTCGTCGGCCGCCACCACGTGACCGCCCACGCCGCCCACGTCGGCTTTGGTGGCCTTGATGAAGCGCCGCACGAGCGCGGGGTTCTTCGCGAAGACGTACGACTTGTAGGAGAAGATGTTCGGCGTGTTCGTGACCGGGATCTTCTCCGCGACGGTGACGGGCAGGCCGTCGAGCTCGTTACGCGACTGGTGGTAGGCGTCCATCGCGACGGTCTTCCCGTCGCCGTAACGTCGAGGAGCCATGCTCGCCTCCCTTGGCGGTGGTGGAGCGGTGGGATTTTAGGCTATCGACCCGAAGGATAACGGGGTAGACTTGGCCCGTCAAGCAAGATCTTGACGCCCATGAAATTAATTTCTCAGCCCTCGCGCGAAGTCCGGCAGATGGTCCAGTGTCTGGAGCTCTATTACAAACACAGCCGCAGCCAGAAGGACATCGCCGTCGCGCTCGGCGTGTCCGCCGCCACCGTCTCGCGCCTGCTCAAGCGCGCGATGGACGAGGGGCTCGTGCGCGTCGAGCTCGATCTGCCGCGCACCGAGGAGCTCGAGTCCCGCCTCGTGCAAGCGTACGGACTGCGCGAGGCGGTGGTGGTCGCGTCCGGTGGCCGCGGCGATCTGCGCGCGGAGCTCGGCGCGGCGGCCGCCGCGTACTTCGAGAAGGTCGCCGCCAACGGCATGCGCATCGGGCTGTCGTGCGGCTTCACGCTCTATCACACGATTCACTCGCTGCGCGAGCGTCGCTTTCGCGACCTGACGCTTTACCCGCTCTCCGGCGAGAGCACGCTCAAGCTCGTCGACATCTTTGCGAACACGCTCGTGGGCATGATGGCCGCGAAGTATCGGCCGCACGTCCGCGCGTACGCGCTGCCCGTGCAGCACCTGCTGTCGCTGACGGAGATCGAGCGCGAGCGCCGCCGCCTGCTGCGCGATCCCGAGGTGCGCGCGATCTACGACGCCGCGCAGAACGTCGACGTCGCCCTGGTCGGCATCGGCGCCATCGTCGAGCAGACGCCGGGGTTCTGCTCGCTCGCGGAATCGTACGGCGTCAGCGTCAAGCGGCTGCGGCAGCTCGGCGTCGTCGGCGAGATCAACTACCAACCGTTCGATGCCGACGGGCGCGTGGTCGATCGGCCGGAGCTGCGCGCGTTGTCACGGCGCCTGCTGTCGGTGGAAGGCGATCGGCTGCAAGCCCTGTCGCGCCGCGACGATCGTTACGTGATCGCGGTGTCCGGCGGTCGCGCGAAGATCGAGGCGCTCCGCGGAGCGCTGGCGGGCCGTCTCCTCAACGTCCTCGTCACCGACGAAGACGCGGCCATCGCCCTGCTGCGCCGCTAACGAATCAGCGTGGGGGCGCGGAGGTTTCCTCGAACGCGCCCATGCGGCGAAATTTCTCGTAGCGCTCGGCGATGAGCTTCTCGCGTGTCTGGCCCGCGAGCTGGCCAAGCTGATCGCGTAGCGCCGCGCGCAACGCGGCCGCCGCGCCCTCCCAGTCGCGGTGGGCGCCGCCGAGCGGCTCGGGCACGATCCCGTCGATGACGCCCAGACGCAGCAGCTCGGGCGCGGTCGTCCGCATCGCTTCTGCGGCTTCGGGCGCGCGTCCCGCATCGCCCCAGAGGATCGCCGCGCAGCCCTCGGGTGAGATGACGGAGTACACCGCGTACTCAAGCATCAGCACGCGGTTGCCCATACCGATGGCGAGTGCGCCGCCACTGCCTCCCTCACCCGTGACGACGGCGACGATCGGCACGGGAAGCGACGCCATATATCGCAGATTGCGCGCGATGGCCTCGGCCTGGCCGCGCTCTTCGGCGCCGAGGCCCGGATACGCCCCGGGCGTGTCGATGAACGTCACGATCGGCTTGCCGAACTTCGCGGCGAGCTCCATCAGGCGCAGCGCCTTGCGATAGCCCTCGGGATGCGGCATGCCGAAGTTGCGCGCGATCTTCTCGCGGGTGTCCCGGCCCTTCTGGTGACCGACGATGACGACCGAGCGTCCCTCGAAGCGTGCGAGGCCGCCCACGATGGCGGGATCGTCGCGGAACAACCGATCGCCGTGCACCTCGGTGAACTCCTCGAGCAGCAGCTTGCACCAGTCGCGCGTGTGCGGCCGCTTGGGATGCCGCGCCAGCTGTGTGCGCTGCCACGGGGTGAGGCCTGCGTACGTACGCTGACGCTGGCGCTCGAGGCGCTCTTGCAGCCGCGCGATCTCGTCGGCCTGCGCCGGATCGTCGGTCGCCTGCAGCGCGGCAATCCGGATCTCGAGCTCGAGCAGCGGCTGCTCGAACTCCAGGCCGTCAGGCATAGTCGATCGTGAGCGTGCCCGGTCCGAGAAACGCCTCGATCTCGCGTGTGAGGTCGGACGTCGCATCGACGGAGCAGCCGCGCGAGCGCACGACGACCTCCTGGCCGGCCAGGACGACGTGCACGAAGACGGGCACGCCGCCGGGGTGCGCCTCGCAGATGCGGCGCAGCGCCGCCAGCTTCGGCTCGGGCTCGCCGTTGGCGAGGACACGAATGCGACACGCACCGGCCTCACTGCCCGCGGCGCGCGGCCGCGGCGCACTGCCCAGCGCCTGCTCGAGCAGACGCACGTCATCCGCAAGGATCACGCGGCCCTTGTCACCGTCGTCGATACGGCCGCGCACGACGAGGGGCTCGCGCGCCCTCAGATATGGCGCGGCGGCTTTGAACGGCTCGGGGAACACGGTCACCTCCACCGTGCCCGCCATGTCCTCGAGCGTCACGAACGCCATGCGGTTGCCGCTCTTGGTGGCGGTCTCTTTCAGCGCCGCGACGTGTCCCAACAGCGTCACGCGCGCGCCGTGACTGCGCGTGGCGAGGTCCGCGGACGTCGTGACGCCGAGCCCTTCGATGACCGACGCATACTGCGCGAGCGGATGGCCCGACACATAGAACCCGAGGACTTCTTTCTCGTAGGCCAGCCGCTGCTCGTCGGGCCACTCCGCGATGACCTCCGTCGGCTCGCGGCGTGCCGGCGCCGCCGGCGGCAGCAGCGCGTCGAAGAACGACGCCTGGCCTTCCTGGCGGTCGCGCTGCACGCGCTGCCCGTACTCGAGCGCGGCGTCGGCCTGGGCCAGGAGGTGCGCGCGCGGCAGCCGAAGCGAGTCGAATGCGCCGGCTTTGACGAGCGACTCGATCACACGCCGATTCACGAGGCGCAGGTCGACGCGCGCGCAGAAGTCGTCGAGCGTGGTGAAAGCGCCGTCGGCAGCCCGCGTGCCCAGGATGGATTCCATCGCCGCTTCGCCGACGTTCTTGATGGCCGCCAGCCCGAACCGAATGACGTCGCCCGCCACGCTGAATTGCGCCGCGGACACGTTCACGTCGGGCGGGGACACCGTGAGCCCCATGGCGCGACACTCCTCGATGTACTTCACGATCTTGTCGCTGTCGCCCATTTCCGACGTCAGCAGGGCGGCCATGAACTCGACGGGATAGTTGCCCTTGAAGTACGCGGTCTGGTACGCGACGAGCGCGTAGGCTCCCGCGTGCGAGTTGTGCACGGCGACGCCGTTGGCGATGAAGCTCGCCGCGCCCGGCACTTCGAAATCGTACGTGGGCTCGATCCCCTCGAGCAGCCACGACACCGGCGACGCCCAGGTCATCGGCGTCTCGGACAGCGTGACGGCGTCGGCGCCCTGTCGCCTGCGCGCCACGCGCTCGAAGGCGGCCGCGACCGAATCGAACACGGCGACGGCGTCGTCGTGCGCGAGCTTCTCGGCGTTCACCCAGCCGCGGCGCGTGAAGATCGGATGATCCGGGGTGCACCGAAGGGCGAGGCCGTTGCTCAGCGTGAGGCGTCCCACCGGTCGCACGCCGCTCGGGCGCACAGCGAGCGCGCGGTGCGGCCCGTCCTTCGTCACGACGACGTCGCCGTCGCGGATGGCGGTGATCGGCTTACGCGTGCCATCGGCCATCTCGATCCACGCGTCGGCGGCCAGGCACTTGTTGAAGCCGTAGCCCGCGAACTTTTCCATCAGCTCCCACACGCGCTCGGCCTTCGCGGCGCTGGTGCCGCGATCGACGCAACCCGCCAGGAACTTGTCGCGTTGCTTCGCCATGAGGTCGCGGTCCTTCTTGCCCATGGCGCGGCGGAGCGTGTCCGCCTCGCCCATGGTGAAGCCCGCCATCTCGGAGGCGATCTGCATGATCTGCTCCTGGTACACCATGATCCCGTACGTCTCCCGCGTGAACTTTTCCATCGCGGGATGCTCGTACACGATCTTGGCCCGGCCGTGCTTGCGCGCGATGAAGTCCGGGATGAGATCCATCGGCCCCGGCCGGTAGAGCGACACCATGGCGATGAGGTCTTCGAGCCGCTCGGGCTTGAGGCCGCGCAGCGCCTCGCGCATCCCCGAGGATTCCAGCTGGAACACGCCGAACGTCTTCGCGTCGGCCAGCAGCGCGTACGTCTTCGGATCATCGAGCGGCAGAGCGTCGAAGTTGATCTCGATGCCGCGGGACTCCTTGATGAGCTTCGCCGTGTTGGCGAGCACCGTCAGCGTGCGCAGCCCGAGGAAATCCATCTTGAGGAGGCCGAGCTTCTCGATCGGCCCCATCGCGTAGCCCGTGATGAGCTCGGGCCGCTTGGGATCCTTGTAGAGCGGGACATGCGCGTCGAGCGGATCGTCGGAGATGACGACGGCGGACGCATGTACGGACGCGTGGCGCGTGCAGCCCTCCAGCGTGCGTGCGAGGTCCCAGAGCTCGGTGACACTGCTCTGGCTCTTGACCATTTCGGCCAGCGGCGGCGACTTCTGGTAGGCGTCGTCGAGCGTGATGTTCAGCGGGAAGTTCGGCACGAGCTTGGCGATGCGATCCACGTCCGCGTACGTCATGCCGAGCACGCGGCCGACGTCCCGGATGGCGGCCTTGGCGCCGAGCGTGCCGAACGTGATGATGTGGGCCACGCGATCGCGCCCGTACTTGTCGGCGACGTAGCGGATCACCTCATCCCGGCGGTCGTCGGCGAAGTCGATGTCCATGTCCGGCATCGAGATCCGCTCGGGGTTCAAGAATCGCTCGAAGAGCAGCCCGTAACGCATCGGATCGATGTTCGTGATGCCCAGGCAATATGCGACCAGCGACCCGGCCGACGAGCCTCGACCCGGCCCGACCGCGATGCCGTGCTCGCGCGCGTAGTGGATGAAGTCCCAGACCACCAGGAAATAGCCCGCGAACCCCATCTTTTCGATGACCGCCAGCTCGTGGGCCAGGCGCGTCTCGATCGCGTCGCCGGGGTTCGGCGCGTAGCGTCGGCGCAGTCCCTCCCGGGCGAGGTGCTGCAGATACGTCTCGAGCGTGTGGCCCTCGGGCACCACGTACTTCGGCAGGTGGAAGCGGCCGAAGTCGAGCGTGAGGTTGCAGCGCTCCGCCACGGCGAGCGTGTTGCGGCACGCGTCGGGAATGTCCGCGAAGACGCGCGCCATGTCCTCCGCGGACTTCACGTAGAACTCCTCGGTCGAGAACTTCCACCGGCTCGGATCCGCGAGCGTGGCGCCGGTCTGGATGCAGAGCAGCGCCTCGTGCGCGCGCCCGTGTCCCGCCTCGAGATAGTGCGAGTCGTTGGTGCCCACGACGGGGGCGCCGATCGCCTTCGCGATCTCCAGCGTGTCGGCCGTCACGCGCGTCTGCTCCGGGATGCCGTGCGCCTGGACCTCCATGTAGTAGTAGTCGCGGCCGAACACCTCCTGATACCAGCCCGCGATCTGCCGCGCTTTCGTCGCGTCACCGCCCGTGAGCGCGCGCGACACTTCGGAGTTGAGGCAGCCGGACAGCACGAGCAGCCCGTCGGCGTGGGCGGCCAGGAGTTCGCGGTCGACGCGGGGCTTGTAGTAGAAGCCCTGCAGGTACGCCGTCGAGACGAGCTTGATCAAGTTTTTGTAGCCGGCGTGGTTGCGCACGAGCACCGTGAGATGGTTGGCGCCCTCGTAGCCGCCATCCTGCCCGCCGCGCTCGGTGTGCTTGCCGGGCGCGACGTAGAGCTCGCAGCCGAGGATCGGCTTGATCCCCGTCTTCTGCGCCGCGAGGTAAAAATCGATGGCGCCGAAGAGGTTGCCGTGGTCGGTGAGCGCGATGGCCGGAAAGCGCAGGTCCTTCGCCTTCTTGACGAGCTTCTCGAGCTGCGCGGCGCCGTCGAGCAGGCTGTATTCCGAATGAACGTGAAGGTGGACGAACTCGACGTGCTGCACGACGGGCGCTACTCGAGCTCGATCGTGGCGGGGGGCTTGTTGGTGACGTCGTAGAGCACGGCGTCGACGTCATCGAGCTCACCGAGCGCCCAAGCGAGCTCGGCCACCACGGACTCCGGCAGCCGTGCGAAATCCGCCGTCATACCGTCGCGCGAGTTCACCGGCCGCAGCACGATCGTTTCGCGGCCCGCCGCGGTGCCGAGCGGCAGCATGGCCACCGGCATCTGCCAGATCGCGTCGTAGAGGCCTCGCGCACGTACGAGGTGCGTGACGAGCGCATCTGCGCGGCGGAGCAGCGCGATCCGCTCTCGCGTCAGCGTGGCCGGATGAATCGCGAGATCGGCGAACCGGGCGCCGGGGCGCTCGAACGCGACCATCGCGACGCGATTGATTGCGCGGTACTCGTTCGTCACCCGGCGCGCGAGCGCGCCCGCGGCCTCCACGTCGCGCACGCCCTCGACCGCGAGCATCCTCGAATACGAGCGCTCGTCACCCTGGACGCCCACCGTGCGGACCGGGACGATCGAGCCCGTCACCCCGGGCGGCAGCGTCACCGTCGCCGGCTCGACGCCCGCCGGTGCGTCCGCGCCCAGGCAGCGCACCGCAAGACCCGGTCCGGGGAACGGATGGCGCCACACCACCTCGTGCGGCAGCCCGAGCTCCTCGCCGAGCACGCGGACTTCGTCCTTGTAAAACTCGACGAGCGGCTCGATGACGCGGCCCGCGTCGATCAGCGCCTGGATGCGCTCGACGCGGTTGTGGTGCGTCTTGATCTTGGCGGCGTGACGCGCGCCCCCGGACTCGATCGTGTCCGGATAGATCGTGCCCTGCCCGAGGAGCCATTCGTCCTCGCGCAGGCCGAGCCGGGCGAACTCGTCCTCCTGCACGGCGATGAACGTGTCGCCGATGATCGCGCGCTTGTCCTCCGGATGCGTCACCCCGCGGAGCGCCGCGAAAAAATCCGCGCTGCGGTCGGCCAGGCGCACGGCGTCGTCGCCGACGGTGGTCCGCAGATACTGCATGGCCTCGGTATCGCCCTCGCGCATGAAGCCGGTATCGACGTAGAGGCCGAGCACACGATCGGGGCCGAGCGCCCGCGCGCAGAGCGCGAAGGCGACCGTGGAATCCACGCCACCGCTGATGAGAAAGAAGACTTTGCGTGCGCCCGCCACGCGGCGGATGTCGGCGATGACGTGATCGACGCGCGCGCGCGGATCCCAGTCGCGCTCGCACCCGCATACGTCGAACACGAAGCTGCGATAGATCTCCGTGCCGTGCTCGGTGTGCACGACCTCGGGATGGAACTGCAGGCCGAAGAGCCGCCGGCCAACGTGCTCCATCGCCGCGACCTTGCAGTCGTCGGTCTGCCCGGTGATGGCGAAACCGGGCGGGACGTCGACGACCGTGTCGCCATGGCTCATCCATACCGTGAACGTTCGGGCGGGAAGGCCTCGGAATAGCTGGCCGTTCGACGCATGCAGCACGGCGTGGCCGTATTCCTTCGTCGTGCCCGGTTCTACACGGCCGGCAAGGTCCCGCGCGAGCAGCTGATGGCCATAGCAAATGCCCAGCACGGGCACGCCGAGCTCGTAGAGCGCGCGGTCGACCGACGGACTCGTTGGTGCGGTGACGCTGGCGGGACCGCCGGAGATGATGACACCGCGCGCGCCGCGAAAGTCGGTGGCCGGGCGGTGGATGTCCGCGACCACGGCGTGAACGCCGAGCTCGCGAATGCGACGGGCGATCAGATGGCAATACTGCCCGCCCGCATTCAGGACGACGATTTGATTCACGGGCGACGCCGCCCTAGCGCGGACGCCCGAGCTTCTGCGCCTGCTGGAAGACCTTGCCTTCGGTCTTGATCGTCGGCGCGATGATGATCTCCGTCTGCTGCAGCTCGCGGATCGACTGCGCGCCGACGGAGCCCATGCACGTGCGGATCGCACCGACCAGGTTGAGCGTGCCGTCTTCCGTGAACGCGGGGCCGAAGAGGATCTGCTCGAGCGTTCCCGCGATGCCGACGCGGATCCGCGTGCCGCGCGGCAGATTGGCGTGCGGCGTGGCCATGCCCCAGTGATAGCCGCGGCCGGGGGCTTCGACGGCGCGCGCGAACGCCGAACCGATCATGACGGCGTCCGCGCCCGATGCGAACGCTTTGCACACGTCGCCGCCCGTCGTCATGCCGCCGTCGGTGATGACCGGAACGTAGCGGCCCGTCTTCTTGTAGTGAAAATCGCGGGCCGCCGCCGCGTCGGCCGTGGCCGTCACCTGCGGCACGCCGAGGCCGAGCACTTCTCGGCTGGTGCACGCGGCACCCGGACCGACGCCAATGAGCAATGCGTCGGCGCCGACCTCCATGAGCTCAAGGCACGCCTCATACGTGACGACGTTGCCGATGACGAGCGGGATCGCGAGCGACTTCTTCAGCTTGCGGAGGTCGACCGGCGTGTACTCGGTGGCGGTGTGCCGCGCGGTGGTCACGGTGGACTGCACGACGAAGATGTCCGCGCCCGCTTCCTGCGCGATCTGGCCGAAGCGCTCGGCGCGCTGCGGAATCGACGACACGACCGCGGGGCCGCCACCTTTCTTGATCTCGCGGATGCGCTGGTGGATCAGGTCTTCCTTGATCGGCTCGCTGTAGATCGACTGGATGATCTTGGTCGC
>JBKOUQ010000167.1:0-21864 GCA_046723475.1 Candidatus Methylomirabilota bacterium | reverse complement strand
GCGCACTGTATACCGTCGACGACAACGGGGGGCTCGTGCGACGCGCGCGGACGGGGACGGATGTCGGGCGAGACCGGCTCGCCGCCGGCGAGGGCCTGGCCGGGCTCGCCGTCCGCGAGCGCCGTGGGGTGCTCACGAACGACTACGCGCGCGCGGTGCACGCGCTGGACGTGTCGGTCGCGGCCGGGGTACGAGCCGTCATCGTGCAGCCACTGATCGTGCGCGACCGCCCGCTTGGCGCGCTGGCGATGAGTCGGACCGGTGACGACATCACGCCGTTCGCAGTCGAGGATCTCGGCCTGCTCCAGAGCTTCGCCGCGCACGCCGCGATCGCCATCGACAACGCCCGCCTGTATGCCGAGGCGACACACTACGCCGAACGTCTGCAGGCGCTCGAAGAAGTCAATCGCCTCGTGTCCTCGTCCCTCGAGCCCGAGGAGGTGCTCCGCACGCTGGCGCGCGCGATCTCCCAGTTCTTCGACGCCCCGTATGTCAGCGTGTGGAGTCGCGACGAGGCCACGGGCCGACTGCGCCGCGCGATCACGCATGGCGACACCGGGTTCGGAACGGCGTTGCACCAGGAGGTCGAGCGCGGCGAGGGCGCGGTCGGCTGGGTCATCGAGCACCGCGAGCCGATCGTGTGGACCGAGGTCGCCGCCGACCCTCGCATCATCGACGCACCGGCCCTGATCCGGGCCGGCTTCTCCTGGTTCAGCGCCTATCCCATCGCGATCGGCGATCGGATGCTGGGCGCGTTCGCGGTGCACCGCGGGACGGCGGCGGCGGCGACACCCGAGACGGCTTCGCTCATGCGGTCGCTGGCGGCGCAGGCCGCCGTCGCGCTGGAGAACGCGCGACTCTATTCAGAGACCACGCGGCGGCTCACGCAGACACGCGCACTGCTCGAGGTGGCGGAGATTCTCAATTCCACCCTCGACGCGCGGCCGTTGCTCAAGCGGCTTGCGATCAAAGTGGCGCAGGTCTGCGGTGTCGAGCGCTGCACGATCGAGCGGTGGGATGGCGAGCGCGTCGTGCCACTGACGTCGCAGTTCGCCGACGGGCGGAAGGTCCCGACGCTGTGGGAGGAGTTCCTCGGCGCCAGCTGCCGACCGCTGCGCGACGCGCCCGTCAACGTACGGGCGATGGAGACCCGGCGGCCGGTGATCGTCGAGGATGTCAGCGACACGTCGCTCACGCCGCCCGCGTGGGCGACCGCGTTCGGGGTCAAGTCGTACATGACGGTGCCGATGGTGCATCAGGACGAGGTCATCGGCGTGATCCGGCTCGACTATTCCGAGCGCGCGCGGTCGTTCGCGGCGTGGCAGGTCGAGCTCGCGACCGCGGTGGCGGGACAGATCGCGCTCGCGTTGGAGAACACGCGGTTGTTCGGCGAGGCCCAAGAACGCCTGCGCGAGACGACGACCCTGCTTGCGGTGGGTCGGGTGTTCTCCGAGCCGGACGCCGGCGGCGACGTCATGCGTCGGGTCGCCGTCGAGGTGGCGGACGCGTTTGGCGCGGACATGGTGGGCGCGTATCTGCTCGACGAGCGCAAGGAGCGACTCGTCGCCGTGGGCGGCCACCACGTGCCGAAGGAGCTGCTCGGGTTCTTTCTCCGCCGCCCGATCGTGCTCGCCAAGTTCCCCTGGCTGCACGAGAGCTGGCAGCTCGGCCGGGCGGTGTGGAGCAGCGACGTGCGGAACGATCCGCGCTTCGATCCCGACTGGGTGGATCATCTGCCGCCGCACTCGGTGCTCTTCGCGCCCACACTCGCGCACGGCGAGCCGGTCGGCGGGCTTTTCCTCGTGTGGTGGCGGACCGGGCGCGTGTTCGAGCCCGCCGAGGTGCGGCTGGTGGAGGGCGTGGCCGCGCAGGTCGGTCTGGCGATGGAGAATGCGGAGCTGGCGCGCCAGACCCGCGCGAAGCTGGCCGAGACGCAGACGCTCCTCTCGGTGAGCCGCGCGCTGTCCTCCACGCTCGACCTTCAAGGTTTGCTCCGTCACTTTCTGCGCGCGGTGGCGACGACGCTCGGCGCCGATTGCGTCGGCTCCTGGCTCGTGCAGGAGGACGGCGAGTGGCTGGAGCCCGTGGCCGGCTACCGCATTCCGCCCGAGCGCCTCCCCGCGTTCCGCGAATTCCGACTCTCGCTGCTCAAGCACGCGTTCTATGCGGAGGCGGCGCGCACGCGGCGTCCCGTCTTCACCAGCGACGCGATGAACGACTCGCGCTTGCCCGCGTTCGTGCAGCAGGACGGACCGCACCGCACGCAGCTGTTCGTCCCCGTCGTGGTGAAGGACCGCGTCGTCGCGGCGTTCGCCGCCGTCTGGTGGCAGACGGCGCGCGAGTTCTCGCCCGACGAGCTCGCGCTCATCGAGGCCATCGCGGCTCAGGCGGGTGTGGCGCTCGAGAGCGGACGCCTCTTCGAGGAAAATCGGCGCCGACTGGCCGAGCTGTCCGTTCTGCACGACCTCTCGCGCGCGGTCACCGGCGAGCTCGATCGCGGCGCGGTGGTGGACGCGGTCCGTCTGCACGTCGAGCGGGTGCTCGACGCGCGCAACATCGTCGTGCTGCTCTGCGACGCCGCGCAGGGCGACCTCGAGGTTGCGCTGCGCGTGGCGAACGGTGCGGACGACCCGGGCGAGCCGCGCCGGTATCAGCTTGCCGACACCGGGCTTGCCTCCGTCGTGCTGCGGACCGGCCGCGCGATCCGGACCGACGACTACGAGGCGGAATGCCAGCGGCACGACGTGGAGCCCATCCGGCGCCCGCCGGAGCTGCGGCACTGGCTCGGCGCGCCGCTCGCGGCCGGTGACGAGCTGCTCGGCGTCATTACGCTGCGCGCCCCGAAACCCTTCGCGGAATCCGACGAGCAGCTCCTGCTGAACATCGCGCACCTCGCCGCGCTCGCGCTGCGCAGCGTGCGGCTGTACGACGAGCGCGCCCGCGCCTACCGCGAGCTGACGGCGGCGCAGGACCAGCTCGTCCGCACGGAAAAGCTCCGCGCCCTGGGCGAGATGGCCTCCGGCGTCGCGCACGACTTCAACAATCTCCTCGCGGCGATTCTGGGGCGCGCGCAGCTGCTGATGCGCCGCGTGCAAGAGCCGCAGCTGATGCAGTGGCTGCGCGTCATCGAGCGCTCGGCGCTGGACGGCGCGCAGACCGTGCGCCGACTGCAGGAGTTCACGCGGATCCGGCGCGACCATCCGATGGTCGCCGTGGACGTCACGCAGGTCGTGCGCGACGCGCTCGACATCACCCAGTCGCGCTGGCGGGACGAGTCGGCGAGCCGCGGCATCGTCATCGACGTGCGCACCGAGCTCGCGGCCGTGCCGCCGATCCTGGGCGACGCCGCCGAGCTGCGCGAGGCACTGACGAACCTGATCCTGAACGCGGTCGACGCCATGCCCGCGGGCGGTACGCTGACGCTGCGCACGAAGCTCGACGGCGACCAGGTCGAAGTCGCCGTGGCCGATACGGGCGTCGGCATCGCGGGCGCCGTCCGTGACAAGATTTTCGATCCATTCTTCACGACGAAAGGTCCGCACGGCACCGGTCTCGGGTTGTCGCTGACGTACGGCATCGTGTCGCGCCACGCTGGCGCCGTCACCGTCGACAGCGAGGAAGCGCGCGGGTCCACGTTCCGCCTTCGGTTCCCGCCCGCGACGGCCGCGGAGCGACCGACGCCCGTGCCGGCGCCGGCGCGCGACGCCGACGCGCCGGCGCGCGTGCTGCGCTGCCTCGTCGTCGACGACGAGGAGCCGGTGCGGACGATGCTGGCCGACGCCGTCGAGGCGGCGGGCCACCACGCGACGACCGCCGAGACCGGCGGCGACGCCGTCGCGCAGTTTCGCGCGCAGCCGTTCGACGTGGTCATCACCGATCTCGCGATGCCCGGGGTCTCCGGCTGGCAGGTCGCGCGCGCCGTGAAGCATCTGGCCCCGCACGTGCGCGTCGTGCTGACCACCGGGTTCGGGGTGGAGCTGTCCGCCGAGGAACGTCGCGCGCACGGGGTGGACGTGGTACTCGTGAAGCCGCTGCAGATCGACGAGATTCGCGAAGCCCTGGCCGAGGTGGCGCGCACCGCGTCGCCCGTGCCACCGGAGGACAGCCGATGGCCTTCCAGCACCTGATCGTCGAGCGGGCCGCCCACGTCGCGACCGTCACGCTCAATCGCCCCGACGCATACAACGCGCTGAACCTCGGGCTCGGGCGCGAGCTCTTCAGCGCGTCGATCGAGCTCGATGAGGACCCCGACGTGCGCTGCATCGTCGTCACCGGCAGCGGCAAGTCGTTCTGCGCGGGCGGCGACGTGCGCGACTTCGCCGACAACCTGCCGCGCATCGGCGTGCTGATCAAAGAGCTGACCACCTATCTGCACGGCGCGATCTCGAGATTTTGCCGTAGCGACAAGCCCGTCATCATGGCCGTGAATGGAGTCGCGGCGGGCGGCGGACTGAGTCTGGCGCTGTCCGGCGATCTCGTCGTCGCCGCCGAGTCCGCGAAGCTGACCATGGCGTACTCGAAGATCGCCGCCACGCCCGACGGCTCGTCCTCCTACTTCTTGCCGCGCCTGATCGGGCTGCGCCGCGCCATGGAGCTCTACTTCACGAACCGCGTGCTCGGCGCGCGGGAAGCGCTCGATTGGGGCCTCGTGACGCGGGTCGTGCCGGACACCGAGCTCAAGGGGGCCGTCGACACGCTTGCGCGCGAGCTCGCGCAAGGCCCATCGAAGGCCTTCGGCGGCGCCAAGCGGCTCTTCCACCAGTCGACGTGGGAAAGCCTCGAAACGCAGATGGAGCTCGAGGCGCAGGCCATCGCCGCATCCGGCCGCACCGAGGATTTCAAGGCTGGCGTCACCGCGTTCGCAAACAAGAAGACCCCGCCGCCGTTTCAGGGCCGGTGAGCTCGGTGCGTCCGCGTGATGCGTCGGGTATAGTGAGCACGCGATGAAGACTCGCCTGTACACCCGCCCCGGCTGATCCTCCTGCGCCAAGACGAAGGAGCTGCTTTCGTCTTGGGGGGTCGAGTTCGACCCGATCGACGTGCAGGCCGACGCCACGGCGCGCGAGGAGATGGTGCGGCTGGGCATTCCGAGGCCGCCGGGTGTGGCCGTGGACGGTCGCGTCGTGCATGGCTGGAATCCCGAGGCGTACGCCGCACTGCTCGGCGTGGACTACCGCGTGGCCAAGAAGTTCACGCCGGCCGAGCTGGCCTCACGCTTGGACCGCGTGCTCGAATCCGCGCAGCGCCTCACCGAGCGCTTCGACGCGCGGCAGATGGATCACGTCCCGCCGGAGCGCAAGCGAACGCTGCGCGACCTCGCCTATCACGTCTTCCGGTTGTCGCTCGGATTTACCGACGCGGTCGACCGGGCCGAGCTGCCCGAGTCCGTGTACGAGGAGCGCGCGCCGAGCGAGCTGGTGACGGGGGCCGACGTGGCGCGCTACGGCGCGCTCGTGCGCGCGAGGCTCGGCGGCTGGTTCCACGGCGCGGGCACCGACGAGTATGCGCGCACCGTGCACACCTACTACGGGCCGCAGGCCGCCGACGAGCTGCTCGAGCGAACGACATGGCACGCCGGCCAGCATCTGCGCCAGCTCTACGTGCTGGCCGAGCGCCTGAAGGTCACGCCGCCGGCGCCGCTGCCGATGGACGCGCTCGACGGTCTGCCGCTGCCCGAGGCGCTCTGGTAGCCCGCGCGGGCTGACCTCTACAGAACCGCCAGCAGTCCCTTCAGGTCACGCAGCTCGAAATCCGGGGCCGGGACGTCCGCGCGTCGCGGCCGCCCATCTCGATTCACCCACGCCACACGCAGACCGGCGGCTTTCGCGCCCTGGATATCATCCAGCTCGCTGTCGCCGACGTGTAACACGTCATTGGGATGCAGACCGAGTCGGTCCAGTGCGCAATGGAACACGCGCGGATCGGGCTTGTAGGCGCGCAAGGCTTCCGAGACGAGGATGAACTCGACGGGCAGCGCAAACGTCCAGGCCGCGAGATGCTCATGATCGGCATTGGACACGACCGCCGCGCGCACGGATCCGAGCGCGGCCAACACCTCGGGCACTTCCGGGTAGAGCTCCACGGACGTGGTGACGCGAAAGAACAGATCGACGTAGGGCGTGGCGTCGGCCTGGACGCCGAAGTGTTGCAAGACCTGCGGCATGATCTCCGCGTGGATGGCGCGCAGTGTCCGGAACGGCGCGCGCTGCGTCGCGTCGGCGTAACAGTCGATCCAGACGCGCACGACGTCCTCGACGGCGGCCGAGAGCGCGTGGTCGGCGACGATCCGTCTCGGGATCAGCATGTGGCCTTCGTTGCGCACGAGCGTGCCGTAGGCGTCGAAGATCACGGCCTTGAAGGGCATTGCGCGACGGGCGTCCTGCGTTCGAGTGTGAGCGCGGCCGTCCGGCGATCAGCCGGCGGCGCCGCCGCGCGCGCACTCGGCGAGCCAGCGTTCGTTGGCGTCGGCGAAGACCTTGCGCGCGCGCGCGACGTCGTACGGCCGCTCGTGCAGCGTGTCCGGATCCCACTCGCTTCGCGGCGCGCCGAAGAAATCGCCGCCGTAGATGTGGAGCGCGCCGGTGAAGGCGCGAAGCGGATTGGTGACGGCGTGGATCACCGATTTCCCGAGCACCGTGGTATCGCCGGTGTCGAGCCGCTTGTCTCCCGCGACGCGCAGCCCGTCCCCCTGGCGCCGGTAGAACGTGTTGTCCTCGCGACCGCCGTACAGGCCGATGAGCGCCCACATGCGATGGTCGTGCGGATAGATCGTCATCCCGGGCGCCCACACCACGTTGAGGATCGTGAGCTCGGGTTCTTGGTGCAGGGTGGTGATCTGCGCTCGGCGCGGCGTGCCGAGGGCGGCTTCCACGCCGGAGGGGTCGGCGATGACGCGCGCCAGAATTTCTTTCATCGCGAGCTCGGAAGAAGCCTCGGCGCGCGCGGCACGACAGTCGGCGATGAAACGGTCGATGTCCATCAGTTGTCGTCGGCCTCCCAGGCCGTCGAAAGTCGGTGCGTCAGGCCGCGGTGGCGGCGGAAGTAGAACGCGAGCATCGCGGCCGCGGAGAGCACGTTGCCGACGAAGATCGTCCAGCCCGCGAGCTCGTCCATCACCCACGAGGCGGCGATCAGGATCAGCCCGAAGAACAAGATCTCGAACGACGTGAAGAGGATGACCAGGCCGAAGATCAGCATGGGCTGGCGCTCCGCACCGGCGATGAGGAAGGCGCCGATGATGCCGAACAGCACGAACGCCGCCCCGTGCACGACCGTGTAGGAGAGCACCGCGGCCAGCGGTGTGTGCTGCCGCAACAGCGCGCTGCCGAGCAGCTTTGGTGTCCGGAGGATCTCGCCGTGGATCGCGTCGATCGCGAAGAACCAGAGCGCGACCACCGCGGCGCCGATGAGACCCGCCAGCACGCCCTCTCGGAGCACCTCGCCCCACGAGCCGACGAGACTCTGCCGGAGCTCCCAGTGGGCGCGGAAGAAATACCAGAGCATGGCGACCGACGCGAGCAGATTGCCGACGAGCACCGACCACCACGTGAGCTCGCCGGCCTTGGACAGCCCGAACACCTGCACGATCGCGAAGAAGAACGCCTCGAAGCACGCGAACAGGATGATGAACGCGATGAAGAGCGCGGGCTCGCGGTCGCTCATCGCCATCAGGCTGGCGGCGATCACGCCGAACGCGATGAACGCCAGACCGTGCAACACCGTGTAGCCGAGTACGGGCCCCACCGAGGGCTCGAGCCCGACCGGAGTCTGCACGCCGAAAAACACGAACGCGCCGAGCAGCTCGGGGGTGGCGAACGGTTGACCGCGGGCGAGATCGTAGACGAGGAACCAAACGGCGACGACGGCGGCGCCGATCAGGCCGGCAACGATGCCTTCGCGCAGGACCGAGCGTGGTTCGCCCGCCATGGCCGTACTCGCGCGTATGGTAGCACCGTCAGCGCCCCGGGGAGCGAGCGAGGCGAAACCCGTAATCCGAGTAGCGCAGCGCCGGCGGCAGCGACGACCTGTGGGTGACGGCGCTCCACGGATCGGCGTGCCGCCACGCACCGCCGCGGCTGACGCGTCGCGTGCCCGCCGCCGGGCCGAACGGATTCTTGCCCGGCGAGCACGCGTAATAGTCGTCGTCGTACCAGTCGGCGCACCACTCGTGGCAGACGCCGGACAGATCGAACAGCCCGAGCGGATTCGGCGGCGTGGCGCGCACGCGTGGTGGATGGCTGAAGCGCTGCACGGGCGCCTCATCGCCCCAGGGCAGGCGTCGACCGTCGCGGCCGCCGCGCGCGGCCTTCTCCCACTCGGCCTCGGTGGGCAACCGAGCGCCCGCCCACGCCGCGAACGCCGCGGCCTCCGCCCACGACACGCCGACCACGGGCTGCTCGGGATCGTCGAATCCGGGCCGACGCCAGAATGCCGGCGCGGCAGCGCCCGTCGCCGCGATGAAGCGCGCGTACGCGGCGTTCGTGACCGGCGTGACGGCAAGCGCGAACGCATCCACGTACACGCAATGCGCGGGGCGCTCGCAGCGCGCGCCGTGGGCGTCGCCCATCAGAAACGCGCCGGCCGGAACGTCGACGAAGTCCACGAGGATATAATGCGCCCCATGAATGTGGCGGAACGGATGACTCGGCTGGGAACGGAGTCCGCGTTCGAGGTGCTCGCGCGCGCGAAGGCGCTCGAGCGGCAGGGCAAGCAGGTCATTCACCTCGAGATCGGCGAGCCGGATTTCGACACGCCGGAACACATCAAGGCCGCCGCCAAGCGTGCCCTCGATGCGGGCGCGACCCACTACGGCCCATCGGCGGGGCTGCCCGAGTTGCGCGAGGCGATCGCGAAGCACATCACCGAGACCCGCGGTGTGCGCGTCTCGCCCGAGCAGGTCGTCGTCACCCCCGGCGCCAAGCCGATCATGTTCTTCACGATCATGGCGCTGGCCGGCCGTGGCGACGAAGTGGTCTATCCGAATCCCGGGTTTCCGATCTACGAGTCTGTGATCAACTTCGTCGGCGCGGCGCCGGTGCCGATCCCGCTGCTCGAGGCGCGCGACTTCGGCTTCGATCTGGACGTCTTCGAGCGCAGCCTGTCGCCGCGCACGAAACTGATCATCATCAACTCGCCCGCCAATCCGACGGGCGGCGTACTCGATCGCGCGCAGATCGACCGGATTGCGGCGCTCGCGGCCGCTCGGAACATTCCGGTCATGTCCGATGAAATCTACCGACAGTTCCTCTACGACGGAGAATTCGTCTCGATCTACAACCGTCCGGGTATGGCCGAGCGCACGATCATCCTGGACGGGTTCTCGAAGTCGTACGCGATGACGGGCTGGCGACTAGGATACGGGGTCTTTCCGCCGCCGCTCGTCGAGCACATCACCCGGCTCATGGTGAATTCGGCGTCATGCACAGCGTCGTTCGTGCAGCTCGCCGGCATCGCGGCGCTGCAGGGCGAGCAGGCGGGCCGCATGGTGGCCGAGTTCAAGCGCCGGCGCGACATCCTGGTCGACGGCCTGAACAAGCTTCCCGGCGTGAAATGCCTGCGGCCGCGCGGCGCGTTCTACGTCTTCCCGAACATCACGGGCACGCGGCGCTCTTCCGCGGAGATCGCCGAGCGGCTGCTGAACGAGGCCGGCGTGGCGACGCTGTCGGGGGCGGCGTTCGGAGCTCACGGCGAGGGCTACCTGCGCCTGTCGTACGCGAGCTCGGAGGCCAATCTCCGGACGGCGCTCGAGCGCATGCGGCCGGTGTTCGAGTCGTTCGCGCGCTGAGGCAGCCGCCCGCCTGGACGTCGCCGCGCGCGGTCATCTCGTTGCGCGCGACGTGACCCGCCACAGCGTCGCCGCGATCGTCGCCGACACGCTGGCGCGTGCCGATGTCCCGCGCGTGTTCGCCGCCTGCGGGGCCGATGCAACGATCGTCGATTCGCTGCGCGCGCGAGGCTCGACGATCGTCACGACGGCAGGCCCGACGGCCGCGTGCATCATGGCCGCCGTGACGGCAGAGCTCGGCGCTGCGCCGGGGGTGGCGCTCGTATCCGTGCGCGACGGTGTCACGGCGGTGGTCGATGGCGCCGCTCACGCGACGCGCGATCGCGCCGGCGTGATCGTGATCTCCGACGCCGGGGCCGAGTCACGGCTGCTGCAGCCGGTCGTGAAGGCCAGCGTCGTCGTCGAACCGGCGTCCGCCGCGCACTGGATCGCCCACGCCGTGCAGGCGGCCCTGGGCCACCCGCGCGGAGCCGTGCATGTCGGGATCGCATCCGGCGTGGCATCCGCGTCGGCCGTGCCGGTGGGCACGACGGTGCAGCGCTCGCCGGAGCCCGTGCCGCCCCGCGACGCGCTCGACGCCCTCGCCGAGGCGATCGCGGGCGCGTCGCGCCCGGTGCTGATCGCGGGTCTGGAAACGACGAGCGAGGACGCCATGTGGATCCGCGCGCTCGCGGAGTCGCTGCCGGCCCCAGTGCTGACCACGGCCAAGGGCAAGGGCGCGGTGCCCGATCCACACCCGCTCGTCCTCGGGCTGCTCGCCTCCGATCATCCGCTGCTCGCGCAGGCCGATCTGCTCATCACGCTCGGCGTCGATCCGGTCGAGGTGACGCCGCGGGTGTGGCCGTCGGGCGTGACGCGAATTGCCGTCGCTCGCGCACCACACGAGGAGGCGCTCGTCGCCGACATCGCGCTCGTGCTCGAAGAGCTCGCGCCCCGGCTGCGAGGACGCATGCAGGCCGACTGGGATGTCGCGGCACTGGATCGCATGAAGCGTGTGTCGACGGCGTCCGCGGCGCGACCCGTGCTCACGCGCCGACGGGTCGTCGAGCTCGTGCGGCAGGCGACACCGGCAGGGACGATCCTTGCGCTCGACGTGCCGCTGGCGTCGGCGTGGTCATCGGTCGCACCGCGCGAGTGTCTGATCCCGAACGGGGTCGCCACGCACGGGTTCGCGCTGCCGGCGGCGATCGCGGCGGCGCTGGCGCGTGATCGGGCTCGTGTGGTCGCGATCGGCAGCGCTGCGGGTTTCGATGCAATGGCGCAGGAGTGGCGGACCGCGACGCAGCTCGGCGTTCCGATCGTAGCGATCGCGCTGAATGACCGAGGCGCAATCGAGGTGTCGCGCGCGGCGGAGTCCGCGGATGTCGCCGTGTTCAGTGCTCACGACGAGTCGGGCTTCGCCGCCGTGTTCGAGCGCGCGTGGCGGGCGAACGCCCCGACGTTGATCGACGCGCAGTTGAATCGTTAGGTTGTCGGCGCCGCGGCAGTTTCAGGCGCGCGCTACGCCCACTCCCGGTAGCTGAGCGGCGACAGCGCGTCGGCGCCGCGGCCCGCCCAGTCGAACTGATTCATGCGCGGCCACATGCGATCGCCGCCGGCCTGAAGATCTTCGAGGATCTTCGCCTCGGCCGCGGCGAGCACGCGCCCGCCGTCGACGACGAGACGTCCACCGACCCAGACGCGATCGACATCCTCTGCCGTCGCGTTGTAGACGAGGTTCTTCACCGGGTCGCGCAGCGGCGTCATGTTCCACGAGCGCGCCTTCCAGAGCACGACGTCGGCGGTGGCGCCGACCGCGATGCGGCCCAGGTCGTCGCGGCCGAGCGCGCGGGCGCCGCCGAGCGTGGCCGCGTCGAACACGTCGGCGGCGGTGGTGGCGCCGGTGTTGCGCTCGACGATCTTGCTGCCGACGGCCGCCCAGCGCATCGCCTCGACCACCGACTGCGGATTCGTATCCGTCCCGAGCGCGACGTTGATGCCGGCGCTGCGATAGAGCGCGAACGATTCCAGGACGATGCCGCGGCGCATGAACACCCAGGGCGCGTGCGCGACCGAGCAGCCGGACTCCGCCATGATGCCGACGTCGCCGGCCGGATAGTTGGTCCACGACGAGCCGCCGACGATGATGGCGTGGCCGAGCACGGTGTTCTCGCCGAGCACGCCGAGCGACTCGAGCCACGCGACCGGCGTCTTGCCGTGACGCTGCAGCATCTCGTTGAACTCGACCACCGACTGCGAGGTGTGCACGGTGTACGGCCGTCGCGCCTCGTCCGCGACGCGCTTGGCCTCGACCAGGAGCTCGGCCGTGCACGTGTCGACCTGCATGGGCGAGATCGCGCACCGCACGAGCCCGCCGTGTGCCCCGTCGTGCTTGGTCATGAAGTCGACGCAGCGCTTGAGGCCCTGACGTCCCGCGTCCTCGTCCCACTGCCACACGACGCGCTTGCCGTCGCGCGTGAGCCACTGGCCCGAGCGGAAGCCGAGCCCCATGTAGACGCGGAGCCCGTAGTGCCCGGCGCGCTCGACGACGTAGTCGCCCAGACCGCCGATCTCGAGCGCGGTCGTCACGCCGCCGCGCAGCAGCTCGGCCATCGAGAAGTCCACGCAGGCGCGACTGGCGGCGGCGTCCTGCGCACCGCCACGGACCGGCAGCATCTCGAACAGGCCCGAGTACCAGAACTGCGGGCTGCCGCGGTCCTCGATGAACGAGCGGTCCAGCGGCGAGCCCGCCATGTGCGCGTGCGTCGTGATCAGGCCCGGCGTCAACACCCGGTCACGCGCGTCCAGCGTTTCGTCGACCGCACCGGGCGGCGCGCCCTCGGCGGCCCTGCCGACGTGAGCGATGCGGTCGCCCTCGAGGATGACGATGCCGTCACGGAGCAGCCGATGGCCGTCGCCGTCAAAGGCGACGACCCAACCGGCATTGATCGCGAGGCGCCGGGCCGTCACTTGGCGACGATCGCGGGATCGACGCGCATGACGACATAGCCGCCGACCGCGCCGGCGCCGAAGCCGGGCGCGAAAATCCGCATCGGGCGGTTGATCCGTCCGTCCTGCACGGCGTCGTAGATCGCGAGCGGGATCGAGGCCGAGGACGTGTTCCCGACGCGCTCGATGTTGAAGTAGAGCTGCGATGGATCGATCCCTGCCGCCTTCGCGTACTGGACGACCATGGTCTTGTTCGCCTGGTGCGGCACCACGAGCTCGATCGCCTGCAACAGCGATCGGTTACCGCCATCGGGGTGCGGCAGCGCGCCCAGCTCCTGGATCATCTGCGTGAGGTAGCGCTTCACGAGCGCTTTCACCTCGGGCCCGTACACGGTGATGTTGTTGTCGAACTCCGGGTTCGGCCAGACGATCGAATCGACCTCGCTCATGGGGCCGCTCGCGTACGTCTGGAAATACTCCACGTCCGGCGGGGCGCCGGACGGCGCGGGACCGACGACGACAGCGGCGGCGCCGTCGCCGAAGATCATGCGCGACGTTCGTACGGTGCCGATCTTGTCCGAAAACTTCTCGCCGCACACGACGAGCACCGGCCGCTCGACCTCCTGCAGGAGTCGCACCGCTTCCGACAGCCCGTACGGCAGTCCCGCGCACGCGGCCACGATGTCGCACGACGCGTGCGTCTGCAGCATGCCGAGCTGACCGGAGAGCCACGTGGCGAGCGAGGGCATCATCTTCGCGCTCGTGCACGAGCAGAAGAGGACCGCGCCGATCTCCTCGGGGGCGCGACCGGCCTTGGCCAGTGCGCTCTGCGCCGCCAGCAGGGCGATGTGGTCGAGATCGAGCTCCGTGTAGAGCCGCTGTCGGATGCCGGTCTTCTCCTCGATCTCGTCGGCCGTCATAGGCGACCACGAGTACGCGGCGTTGCGGATCAAATCGTCGTTGGTGCACGGCCGCTCGCCCGCGTACACCGCGAGGGCTTCGAGCCGCGGCATGACGCGGAACTGTCGCCGTACGTCGACGGGCGGGTACGGCGTGGCCGGCGGTCGCGCCGACACGGCAGGCGGCTTCGAGGGACGGCTGCGCTGGCCGCGCCTCACGCGGCGGAGGAAGTCGCGGACCTCGTCGCTGCGCGGATGGTAGACCACGACGAAGTCGTCTTCGGCCAGCTTGCTGATCTCGGACGTCTGCATGCGGTCACGGTTCCAGCGGAACTCGTTGTGGAGCACCATCATCTGCCGCAGCAGCGCCTCGAGCTGTGGCACCGCGTGCGTGCACTCGATGATGTCGTCGTGGCTATAGCCGGGAAAGTCGGGGTTGTGGACGAGGAGCTGATAGGTGAGGTTGCGCGGATTCGCGAGGATCTCCGCGACCGTTGGCTTGATCGGCTCGAGGTCCGCACCGGCGCCCGCCTTGTGACGGAAGACGTCGATGAGCACGCGGAAGATCTTGTCTTCCGTGCCCTCGTCCCAGGTCGGCGTCAGCGCGCGATAGCCGCGCTCGATGGCCGTCGTCAGCTCGCCACCCTCCCAGGGCTTGAAGATCGGCAGGAACACGTCGTGGCGCATGCGTGGCACGTCGCGCCAGCGCGTCGGGCGCTTCTCGTACATCGTCAGCGCGTAGCGGTTGACCCAGAACAGGTCGAGCGCGAGATCGCGCAGCAGGTCGTAACGTCCGCGATAGGCACCGGATTCGATCCGCGTGACGATGTCGATCTCCGTCGGCGCCTTTTCCTCGAAGTCGCGCCGGATCACCGCGGCGAATTGATCGAGCGTTTCGAACACCGAGAAGTCCAGGTTCGGAAAAAAGTTCGACGGGAACACCATCCGGCCATAGCGGTTGATGACGAAAGGCTTCATGACGGCGACTATATAATGAGGTATGCCCATCCTCCAGCACCGCGATGAAGAGGCTGTTCGCAAGGAGTTCGAGCGCATTGGCGGCCCCGTGAAGCTCGTCGTGTTCTCGCAGGAGCTCGTGGCCGCCGATCTGTGCCGGCAGAACGAGCAGCTCATTCGCGAGGTCGCGGCGCTGTCCGATCAGATCAGCGTCGAGGTCCTGAACCCGGCGGTGGATCGCGAGCGTGCGGCGGCGTACGGCGTGGAGCAGGTGCCGGCGACCGTCGTCGAAGGTGCGCGCGATTATGGCGTGCGCTTCCTCGGCATTCCCGCCGGCTACGAGTTCAGCAACCTGATCGACTCGATCATCGCGGTGTCCAACGGTGACGCCGCGCTGACCGATCAGACGAAGACGTCGCTCGCGTCGCTCGAAGGCGACGTCGACATCAAGGTCTTCTCGACGCCTACCTGACCGTACTGTCCCCGGGCCGTGCGCCTGGCACAGCACATGGCGATCGCGTCGGATCGGGTCACGGCGACGGCGATCGAGGCGACCGAGTTCCCCGAGCTCTCGCAGAGCTATCGCGTCAGCGCGGTCCCGAAGGTGGTCATCAACGATCGCGTGGAGTTCGAAGGCGCGCTGCCCGAGGCGCAGTTCCTCGAGGCGGTGCTGCGCGCGGCTGCCGATCCCGCCCCTGAGCGCTGAGCGCCTCTTCGCGTACGGCACGCTGATGCGCGGGTACGCGCTGCACCGGGTGCTCGCGCGCGGCGCAACGTTCCTGGGCGAGGGCAGTGTCGCGGGATCATTGCTCGACCTCGGACGCTATCCCGGGCTGGTCGGCGGCGCCCGGCGCGTCAGGGGCGAGCTCTACCGACTGGACGACCCCGAACTTCTCCCGGTACTCGATCGGGAGGAGGGGTACAATTTCCGCCGTTCGACGACGATCGTGACGCTCGCGAGCGGCCGGCGCCTGCGAGCATGGGTGTACCGTTATCGCGGCGCGCGCGAGCGCGCGATGCCGATTCCGCACGGCGATTACCGGAGGATTCGATGGCGCTGACTGCCGCCGAGATCATCAAGGCCGACCAGGAACACCTCATCCACCCGCTGCACCACCCGATCGATCACGCGGAGCCGATGATCTACGTCCGCGGCAAGGGCGCGATGATCGAGACACTCGGCGGCGAGCGCTACATCGACGGGCTCGCCGGACTCTGGAACGTCAACGTCGGCCACGGCCGCGCTGAGCTGGCCGACGCGGCCGCAGCGCAGATGAAGGAGCTCGCGTACTTTTCGGCCTACACCGGCTCGTCCAACCTGCCGGCGGTGCAGCTCGCCGAGAAGCTCATCGGCCTCGCCTACGACAACATGCAGGCCGTGTTCTTCACCTGCGGCGGGGCGGAGTCGAACGAGTCCGCGTTCAAGACGGCGCGCTTCTACTGGAAGGCCAAGGGCAAGCCCGACAAGTTCAAGGTGATCGCGCGGCAGAACGCGTATCACGGCGTGACGCAGCAGGCGATGAGCGCCACCGGCATGGCCGCCTACTGGAAGATGTTCGAGCCGCGCGTGCCGGGCTTCGTGCACATCCCGACCTGTTATCCGTACCGGCAGCAGGATGCTCGCCCCGGCGAGAGTGCCGGACAGACGGCGGCGCGCCTGCTCGACGAGGCGATCACGCGCGAGGGCCAGGACACGGTCGCGGCGTTCATCGCCGAGCCGATCCACGGCGGTGGCGGTGTGCTCTATCCGGACGACGATTACTTCCGGCTCGTGCGCGAGGTTTGCACGCGTCGCGAGGTGCTCTTCATCGCCGACGAGGTCATCACCGGCTTCTGCCGCACGGGACGCTGGTTCGCGATGTCGCACTGGAACGTCAAGCCCGACATCATGTCGTTCGCCAAGGGCGTCACGTCGGGGTACCTGCCACTCGGCGGCATCATGGTCAGTCGCGACATCAAGGACACGATGGATTCGGTCAAGCCCGAGGATCGCTGGATGCACGCGTACACGTATTCGGGGCATCCCACGTGCTGCGCCGTCGCGCTCAAGAATCTCGAGATCATGGAGCGCGAGCGGCTGTGGGAGAACGCGGCCAAGATGGGCACGCGCCTCTACACGGGCTTGCAGTCCGCCTTCAAGGATCACCCGAACGTCGGTGACATCCGGGGCGGGAAAGGCCTGCTCGCGGCGGTCGAGCTCGTGGAGGACCGGCCGAGCAAGCGCAGCTTCACCGCGGACAAGAAGATCGGCCCGCGCATTCAGCAGGAGATGACCAAGCGCGGGGTCATCACGCGCGTGCGGCCGGTGGCCGGCGCGCATCCCGCAACGGGCGACACCATTTTCTATGCGCCGCCGCTGGTCATCAGCGAGGCCGAGGTCGATCGCCTCGTCGCCGTCACGCGTGACGCGGTGAAATCCGTGCTCGGCGTCTGAGCGCGACGCCGCGATGCGGCTCATCACCGCTCACCGGATCCTCATCGCGGCGGGCATCGGTTTCTTTTTGCTCTACGCGCTGATCGAGGCCCGCGCGTACATGCGCACGGGCTCCGGTGCCGCGCTCGCGCAAGCGATCGTGTCGCCGCTGATCTCGGTCGCGTTCTGGCTGTATTACCGCTCGCTGGCCAAGCGCTGGGGGCCGTGACGGCGGGCACGATGGCGTCGACGGGGACGGGCGTCGCGACGCTGATCTACGACGGCGAGTGCGCAATGTGCCGAGCCAGCGCACTCTGGCTCATGCGCCGCGCCATGGAAGGCGGCGCACTCGAGATCCTGCCGTGCCGGTCCGGGCCGCGGCGTGCGCGTTTCCCGCAAGTCTCCGACGAGCAGTGCATGGGCGCGATGCAGCTCGTGCTGCCGGACGGACGCGTGCTCGCCGGCGCCGACGCGGTACCCGAGCTGTTCGCGCGGATTCCGCACTGGCGGTGGGTGCCCGCGCTGTTCGCCCTTCCCGGCATGCCGCCGATCGCCCGGCGCGTCTACGCGTGGATCGCGCGCAACCGGATGAAGATCTCCTGCGCGGTGCGGGGTTGACGGGGCGAGCGTGAAGAACCCCGGCGCCCGCTGCCTCGTGCGCCGGGGTGATGGATCACGCGATTGACAGCGGCGCTCTCGCTACATCACCACCAGCGGCCGCATCATGTCGTGCTCCTCGTGCTCGAGGATGTGACAGTGCCAGACGTACTCATAGCCTCCTGTTCTGGGGCTCACCGGAACCAGGAATGGTACGGTGGGCAGCTTGAACTGCACCCGTCGTCACCTCGCCCGGGTTCATGCGCACCGTTTCCTTCCAGCCCCGCTCGTACAGTGCCGGGGCGACCGCCGCGCCCTTGCCCTGTCGAGAGATGATCTGCACGTTCACCAGGTGGAAATGGAGCGGATGCGCGAGCAACGCCGGGCGCTTGTGCGTGGGACGAGAATCGCAATCCATCGCGAGATCCGGAATCCCCACTGAGGCGTCACCGCCCCACCGTTTCGGTGTTCAGGCGCTGCCGCGGCAATGAGCACCGCCGGGTGCGGTGCGAACGATTCCAGCAGCACCCGACTGCTCCGATCACGCGCAATCCACGCGTAACTCCGCGCAACGCGGGAACTCCGCGCTGAGTGGCGGTGTGGCACCGCGCGTGCACTACGACTCGCGAACGTCATCGACGACGTCGCACAGCATGGGCGCTGAGGCCGCGAGGTCTCGGCGCTTTTTTTTCGACCACAGCCGACGGAGAGGACCGAGATGGCGTATGTGAAGCCCGATAGCGTGGTGGATCAGATGATTCAGGCCGGAGTGCAGAAGAGCCGGCTACCCGTCCGTGACCTGCTCGTGCGCGGATTCCTGGCCGGCGCCCTGCTCGGGTTTGCGACGACGCTCGCTTTCACCGCCTCACTGCAGACGCATGTCGGCCTCGTCGGCGCGCTCGTGTTCCCGGTGGGCTTCGTGATGATCGTGCTGCTCGGTATGGAGCTCGTGACGGGCAACTTCGCCGTGGTGCCGCTCGCGGTGCGCGAGCAGCGCACGACCCTGGGGGCGCTGGCGTCGAACTGGAGCTGGGTGTTCGTCGGCAACCTGCTGGGTGCGATGTTCTACGCGGTGCTGTTCACGCTCACGCTGTCGCCGGACGCCGAGATCGCCAAGCAGATCGTGGCCGTGACGGAGGCGAAGACGCTCGGCTACGCGCGCCTCGGCGCGCACGGCTACGTCGTTGCGATCAGCCGCGCGATCCTCTGCAACTGGATGGTGACGCTCGGCGTGGTCATGGCGCTGACCTCGCAGGCGACCGGCGGCAAGATTCTCGCCATGTGGCTGCCGATCATGACGTTCTTTGCCCAAGGGTTCGAGCATTCGGTGGTCAACATGTTCGTGATCCCGGCGGGCGTGCTGCTCGGGGCGCACGTGACCGTCGCCGATTGGTGGGTGTGGAACCAGATTCCCGTCACGCTCGGCAACCTGCTCGGTGGGTTGCTCTTCACCGGGCTGGCGTTGCACTACACGCACGGCACGCGGCCGGTGCGCGCGGCCGCCATCGCGAGCGCGGCCGGGCTCGCGGGAGACGCGCGCGTGTGAACAAGATCGAGGCGCTCAAGGCCGAGAAGGACGGAATCCAGGTCACCGAGGACCTGGTGCGCTTCGCGCGCGAGGGATGGAAGACGCTCGGCGATGACGACGTCGAGCGGCTGAAGTGGGTCGGCGTCTTCCACCGCAAGCGCACACCGGGGCACTTCATGATGCGCGTGCGCATGCCCAACGGCATCGTGACGTCGGCGCAGGCTCGCTTGCTCGGCGAGATCACCGTCGAGGCGGGACGCGCGTCCGGGCGGCCGATCGCGGATATCACCACGCGCCAGCAGCTGCAGCTGCGCTGGGTGACGATCGAGCAGGTGCCGGACGTTATCGCGCGACTGGAGGCGGCGGGACTCTCGACGCTGCAGACGGGCATGGACAACATCCGCGGCATCGTCGGCTGTCCCGCCGCCGGTCTGACGCCGCGTGAGCTCCTGGATACCTCGGGCATCGCAGCCGCCTTTCAGGCGGTGTTCCTCGGCAACCGCGAGTTCACCAACCTGCCGCGCAAGTTCAACGTGACCGTCACCGGCTGCCTCGAGCACTGCACGGGCGGCGAGACGCAGGACATCTCGATGACGCCCGCTCTCGCCGGCGACGCCGCGGGCTTCAACCTCGCGGTGGGCGGCAAGCAGGGCTCGGGCGGGCCGACGCTCGCGGTGCCGCTCGACGCCTTCGTGCGCCCGGAAGACGTCGCGGAGGTCTGCGCGACGATTGCGCTGATCTTTCGCGACCACGGCCCGCGCGAGGCGCGCAGCCGCGCGCGGCTCGCGTTTCTCATCGAAGATCGCGGCGCAGGGTGGATGCGCGAGGAGCTCGTCGCGCGACTCAAGCGCGAGCTGCCGCCGGCCGGGCGCGACGCGCGATTGGCAACGAGCACCGACCATGTCGGGATTTTTCGCCAGCGCCAGCCCGGTTTGAACTACGTCGGGCTCAAGACCCCCGTGGGGCGACTCACGGGTGAGCAGCTGCTCGAGCTGGCGCGGCTGTCGGAGCGTTACGGCCGCGGGGAGCTGCGCTTCACACCGTTGCAGAACGTGCTCCTGCCGCACGTGCCGGACGCCAGGCTGGGCAATCTCACGCAGGAGCCGCTGCTGAAGGCGCTGCCGTACAATCCGAGCGAACTCTCGCGTGGTCTCGTCGCCTGCACGGGCACGGATTTCTGTAACCTCGCGCTCATCGATACCAAGACGCGCGCGCTCGCGCTGGCGAAAGAGTTTGAGGCGCGTCTGCCGAAGACGCGGCCGCTCAGCGTGCGCTGGTCGGGATGTCCCGCCTCGTGCGGCAACCACCACACGGCCGACATCGGGCTGCAGGGCTGCAAGGTCAAGGTGGACGGCAAGATCGTCGACGGCGTGCACGTCTTCGTCGGCGGCCGCGGTGGAGCCGACGCGCGCGCCGGTGTCCGCATCCTCGAAGACCTTCCGTGCGACGAGCTGCCCGCCGTGCTCGAGCGGCTCGTCCGGTTCCTGCCGCGCACCGGGCGCACGGAGGGCGCGCCATGACCGCGCGGCCCTTCGTGTCGTTCGTCGGCGCCGGGCCGGGCGATCCGGAGCTCGTCACGGTCAAGGCGCTGCGCCGTCTGCGCGAGGCCGACGTCGTCGTGCACGATCGCCTCATTCCGGCCGCGCTGCTCGCCGAGGCGCCGGCGGACGCCGAGATCGTCGATGCCGGTAAAGCGCCCGGCCGCCACTGCATGGGCCAGTCGGAGATCAACTGGCTGCTCGTCGATCGAGCGCGACGCCGCGGACGCGTCATTCGCCTCAAGGGCGGCGACCCGACGATTTTCGGTCGCCTTGCCGAAGAAGTGGAGGCCGTGCGCGCGGCCGGCGTGGACTTCGAGGTCGTCCCCGGCGTGACGGCCGCCACCGCGGCTGCGGCGCGGACCGGCATCTCGCTCACCGCGCGTGGCCATGCCTCGATGCTGGTGCTCGTGACGGGCACCGACCATCGCGGTCATGGTGTCGCGGCGCTCGACTGGGCGTTGCTCGCGCGAGCCGACGCCACGCTCGTCTTCTACATGCCCGTGCACGGATTGGAGGCGATCACGAGCGCGCTCGCTGCGATGGGCCGCGATGGGCGCGAGCGGGCGATGGTGGTCGAGCGGGCCGGAACGCTCGACGAGCGCGTGGTCGCAGGACGACTGTCCGACATTGCGGCGCGCTGTCGCGAGGCCCGCGTGGGCACGCCGGCGCTATTGCTTGTCGGACCGACGGTGGACGCGGCATCGGTGCGTGCGGCGGTCCGCCACGTGACCGTGGACGAGGTGTGACCGCGTGCCCGATTACTTCCCCGCGTTTCTCGACTTGCGCGGTCGGCGCTGTCTCGTCGTCGGCGGCGGCGCGATCGCGGCGCGCAAAGTCCTCGGACTGCTCGACTGCGGCGCCCGCGTCGCGATCGTGAGCCCCGCGGTGGTGCCCGCGATCGCACGGCTCGCGGCCACGGGCCGCGTGGAGCATCGCGCGCGAGCGTTTCGCCGCGTCGACGCGCGCGGCTGCCGCCTGGTGATTGCGGCCACCGGTGTGCCCGCGGTCGACGACGCCGTGGTCGAGACCGCGCGCGGCCATGGCGGGCTCGTGAACGCCGTCGACCGCCCGGCACTCTGCGACTTCATCTACGGCTCGGTGCTACGCCGCGGACAGCTGCAGATCGCCGTCTCCACCGGCGGCCGGGCGCCGGCGCTTGCGCGCGAGATCCGGCGTCGGCTCGAGGCGGTGGTCGGCCCGGAGTACGCCGCGCCTGT
>JBKOUQ010000171.1:0-8835 GCA_046723475.1 Candidatus Methylomirabilota bacterium | reverse complement strand
GGTGTAGCACGATGGCGGTTGTCCATGCCTCGACGGTGGGCGTTCCCATCGACACCGTCCAGGTCTCGGCGTACACGATTGCCACGGACGCGCCCGAGTCGGATGGCACGCTCGAGTGGACGAGCACCACCCTCGTCGTCGCCGAGGCCGCCGCCGGCGACCACCGCGGACTCGGCTACACCTATGCCGACATCGCGACCGCGACGCTGATCCGCGACCGCCTCGCCCCGCTCCTGCACGGCCGTGATGCGATGGGTGTGACCGCCGCGTGGGCGGCCATGCGTCACGCGATCCGAAACCTCGGTCGACCCGGTGTGGCGTCGATGGCCATCGCGGCTGTGGACGCGGCGCTGTGGGATCTCAAGGCCCGGCTGCTCGACGTCCCGCTCGTCGCGCTGCTCGGACAGGTGCACGCGAGCGTGCCGGTGTACGGGAGCGGCGGCTTCACGTCGTACTCGATAACGCGCCTGCGCGAGCAGCTCTTTACCTGGGCGCGCGACGGCATCGGCGCGGTCAAGATGAAGGTCGGGCGCGAGCCCACGCGCGACGTCCAACGCGTGCGCGCCGCGCGGGAGGCGATTGGCGCCGACGTGCAGCTGTTCGTGGACGCGAACGGCGCGTACGCCCGCAAGCAGGCGCTCGCGCTGGCCGAGCATTTCGTCGCCGACGGCGTGCGCTGGTTCGAAGAACCGGTGTCGTCGGACGATCTCGTGGGTTTGCGGCTGCTGCGCGATCGCGCGCCGGCCGGCATGGACATCGCCGCCGGCGAGTATGGCTACGACCTGCCGTATTTCGAGCGAATGCTCGAGGCGGGTGCCGTCGACTGCCTGCAGGCAGATGCCTCGCGCTGCGCCGGCATCACGGAATTCCTCCGCGTGGCCGCGCTGTGCGACGCGCGCTCGCTGCCGCTGTCCTCGCACACCGCGCCATCGCTGCACCTGCATCCGTGCGCCGCGCTCGCCGCGACGCGGCACATGGAGTATTTCCACGACCACGTCCGCATCGAGCGGATGCTGTTCGACGGCGCCGCCGTCCCCGTCGACGGGCGGCTCGCTCCGGATCTGACACGGCCGGGTCTCGGCCTGACATTCAAGCGTGCCGACGCCGCGCGCTACGAGGTGCACTGAACGATGGCCGCGGCCGCCGTCGACGCGCGCGGGCTCGAGTCGGCACTGCGCCGGCGCCTCCGCGGCGAGGTCCGCTTCGACGCCGGGAGCCGCGCGCTGTACGCCACCGATGCGTCGAACTATCGCAAGGTGCCGATCGGCGTCGTCGTCCCACGCGACCGCGACGACGTGGTGACGGCCATCGCGCTCGCCCGGCAATTCGGCGCGCCCGTCCTGTCGCGCGGCGGCGGCACGAGCCTGGCCGGCCAGTGCTGCAACGTGGCCCTCGTCCTCGATTTCTCGAAGTACGTCCACCGGGTGCTCGAGATCGATGGCGCCAATCGACGGGCGCGAGTCGAGCCCGGGTGCGTGCTCGACGACCTGCGCGCGGCCGCGCGCGCGCAGGGGCTGACATACGGTCCCGATCCATCGACGCACAATCACTGCACGCTCGGCGGCATGATCGGCAACAACTCGTGCGGCGTGCACTCGGTGATGGCGGAATTCTATGGGCCGGGGCCGAGCACCGCTCACCAGGTGCGCAGCCTCGACGTGCTGACGCACGACGGCACCCAGCTCCGCGTGGGACCCACGGCGGAGGACGAGCTCGAGGCGCTCATTCGCGGCGGCGGACGACGAGGGCACATCTACCGCGATCTCCGCGCGCTGCGAGATCGTTACGCCGCGCGCATCCGCGAGCGGTTTCCGATGATTCCGCGCCGCGTATCCGGCTACAACTTGCCCGAGCTCCTCCCGGAATTCGGCTTCAACGTCGCGCGCGCGCTCGTCGGCTCCGAGGGCACGTGCGTGACCATTCTCGAGGCCGAGGTCACGCTGATCGAGGAGCCGCGGGCCCGGTCGCTTCTCGTGCTGGGCTATCCGAGCGTGTACGAGGCCGGCGATCACATCCCCGAGATCCGCGAGCATCGCCCGATCGGACTCGAAGGACTCGACGATCGCCTCGTGCACGACATCCAGAAGAAGGAGCTGCACGCGGAATACGTCCGGATGCTGCCCGAGGGCGGCGGCTGGCTGCTCGTCGAGTTCGGCGGCGACAGCAAGGACGACGCCGACGCCAAGGCTCGTCGCCTGATGGACGCGCTGCGCCGCGCCCCGCATCCGCCGAGCATGAAGCTCTTCGACGACCCCGTCGAGGAGCACCACATCTGGAAGGTCCGCGAGTCGGGGCTCGGCGCGACGGCGCGCATTCCGGGCGAGCCGGACACGTGGGAGGGCTGGGAAGACTCCGCGGTCCCGCCCGATCGCGTCGGCAGCTATCTGCGCGGCCTGCGCGCGCTGTTCGATCGCTATGGGTATGCGTGCGCACTGTACGGCCATTTCGGGCAGGGCTGCGTGCACACACGCATCGACTTCGACCTGGTGACGGCCGCCGGGATCGCGAAGTTCCGTGGGTTCGTCGACGAGGCCGCCGATCTCGTGCTGCGTCACGGCGGCTCGCTGTCCGGCGAGCACGGCGACGGGCAGTCGCGCGCCGAGCTGCTCCCGAAGATGTATGGGCCCGAACTGGTGCAGGCGTTCCGCGAGTTCAAGGCGATCTGGGATCCCGACGGGCACATGAACCCGCATCACATCGTCGAGCCGTATCGGATCATCGAGCATCTGCGCCTGGGCGCCGGCTATGCGCCGCGCGCGCTCGACACCCGCTTCTCGTTCCGCGACGATGACGGCAGCTTCGCACGCGCGACCGCCCGATGCGTGGGCGTCGGCGAGTGTCGCCGCGAGGCGGGCGGCACCATGTGCCCGAGCTACATGGTCACGCGCGAGGAGATGCACTCCACCCGCGGCCGCGCCCACCTGCTGTTCGAGATGCTGCAGGGCCATCCGCTCACACGGGGCTGGCGCGACGAGCACGTGCGCGAGGCGCTCGATCTGTGCCTGGCCTGCAAGGGCTGCAAGGGCGACTGCCCCGTCAACGTCGACATGGCGACCTACAAGGCGGAGTTTCTCTCGCACTACTACGCCGGACGGCTGCGCCCGCGCGCCGCGTTCGCGATGGGCCTCGTCTACTGGTGGGCGCGCGCCGCGGCGATCGCGCCGGGCCTCGTGAACGCGGTGGGCCGCACACCGCTCGTGCGCGACGCCTTCAAGCTGCTCGGCGGGATCGCGCTGCCGCGGCGGATTCCGGTGTTCGCCGACGAGACGTTCACGCACTGGTTCCGCCGACGCGCGCGCGCCCGCGCCGGCCACGGCAATGGCGGCGGTGAGCGCGTCATCCTGTGGCCCGATACCTTCAACAACCACTTCTTCCCTGACACTGCGCGCGCCGCCGTGGCTGTGCTCGAGGCCGCCGGCGGCCGCGTCGAGATCCCGACGCGATCGCTCTGCTGCGGGCGCCCGCTGTACGACTACGGCATGCTCGACCTCGCGGAGCGCATGCTGCGCCAGATCCTCGACACGCTGCGTCCGGCCATCCGCGACGGCGTGCCGGTCGTCGGACTCGAGCCGAGCTGCGTCGCGGTGTTTCGCGACGAGATGGTCAACCTCCTGCCTCACGATCAGGATGCGCACCGGCTGCGCACGCAGACCTTCACGCTGAGTGAGTATCTCGAGCGGCGCGGCTGGCGTCCGCCCCCGCTACACGCGCGTGCGCTCGTCCACCCGCACTGTCATCACGCGTCGGTCTTGAAGTTCGACGCCGAGCGGCGGCTGCTGGGCCGGCTCGGGCTCGAGGTTGAGATGCCGGATGCCGGCTGTTGCGGGATGGCGGGCAGCTTCGGCTTCGAGGCGCGCCACTATGACGTCTCGATGGCCGTCGGCGAGCGCGTGCTGCTGCCCGCCGTCCGACGCACGGCGTCCGACACGCTGATCGTCGCCGACGGCTTCAGCTGCCGCGAGCAGATCGCGCAGGCCACGGGCCGCCGGGCGCTGCACCTGGCCGACCTGCTGGCCCTGGCGCTGCGACGCGCGGGCACGCCCACGCCCGAGCTCGTGGGAGCGCGAGACGGCAACGGCCCCCGCTCCGGTTTCGCGCTGACGGCGGCGCTCGTCGGCGCGGGCGCCCTCGCGCTGTCGGGCACGCTCGCGTGGCGCGCGAGCATTCAGGCGAGAAAGAAGAAGCCGATCCCCACGAGAAGGTAGACGGCGAGCAGCTGCGCGCCGAGCTATTCCGTGCGGCGTCCCTCGGCAGGCTGGCGTGGAAGCGCGGCCGGACGGTCGGGGCCCCAGACGCGCGAATAGTACGTGTCGGCAAGCTGAAGCGCGCCGATGGGGTTGTGCGCGAGCACGCGGTCCTTGGCAACGAGCGTCGTCGCGAGTCCCTGCGAGTGACGGAAGAAGAGACTGTCGTGGCCGACGCAGAGGCCGAGGACGATGTTGAGCTCGCACCCGGCGCGGTTCAGGAGCTCGGCCTGCGAGATCGGATTGCACATCGATTCGTGCGTGCCCGGCCGGATCTTTTCCGCGTCGGTGACGCCGAGCGCCTCTTTGGGCACGCCGCCGTTCTTGCACGCGACCGACGCGACCTCGAACCCGTGGCTCTCGAGAATCGCCGAGAGCGTGTGGGCGAGATCGACGAAGCTGATGCACGTCGCGATGCCGAGCTTGCGGAAGCCCAGCTTCCGGGCGAGCGCGACGATCTCTTCCACGCGTGACCAGCGGCAGTAGCCCTCGCTCTCGACGAGGGCCGAGGCGTGCGCGACCCGGCGCACGAACGGATCCTGGTACACGCGTCCCGCGGCCTCGATGCCCTCGTCGTCGACTTTCGACGGACAGAATCCCGGGCCGCGCGTCTCGCCTTCGCCCTGGCGACACGCGCGAATCGTCGGCGGACAGTATGCGCAGGAGGGCGTCTCGTAGCTCATCGCTCCATCTCCAGTATGGCCGCGAACGTCTCGACGAGCGCTTCCAGCTCGGACTCGGCCATCGCCGTCGACAGACATCCGAGCCCGGTGATGGACATCAGCACGCCGTGCTCCATCAACCGGCGCACGAGGCGCACCAGTCGCTCGCTCTCCGCCGGCGTGGTGCGCGTGCTGCGATAGTCGCTCAGCTCGCGATCGACCGCGTGCAGCCGGAACAGCGAGCCGAGCCCTGCCACACGGCCGGGCACGCCCGCCCGCTTGAAGCAGTCGTCGAGGCTCGCGCGTAGGCGAGCGCCAAGCTCGTCGAGGCGCGCGAACGCGTCCGGCGTCAGCAATCGCATCGCGGCGAGGCCCGCCGCCATGGTCACGGGGTTGGCGTTGAACGTCCCGCCGTGCGGCGCCGCCGGTGTACCGCGCGTGGGATCGAACACGGCCATGACGTCGGCACGCCCGGCCACGGCGCCGACGGGGAAGCCGCCGCCGATGATCTTTCCAAGCGTCGTCATGTCGGGGGTGACACCGAAGGCGCCCTGCGCGCCGTGATAGCCGACGCGGAACGAGATGACTTCGTCGAAGATGAGCACGATGCCGTGCCGCCGCGTGACGTCACGCAGCGCGCGCAGGAATTCGACGCGCGCCGGGACCAGCCCGACGCGATTCGGCACCGGATCGACCAGCACGGCGGCGAGGTCGCGCGCGTGCTGCTCGATGCGCGCGACGGCCTCGGCGGTGTGGTTGAACGGCAGCACGACGACGTCCTCGAGCACCGCGGGCGGCGTGCCACGCGAATACGACGTGCTGGTCGGCGCGGCGAGGCTGCCCCAATTGTCCGGCGTCGACGCGAGGCTGACCTCGGCGTAATCGTACGAGCCGTGATAGGCGCCCTCGAACTTCGCGATCTTGGAGCGGCCCGTGAACGCGCGGGCGCCCTTGATCGCGATCATGACCGCCTCGCTTCCGGAGTTCGTGAAGCGCACGCGCTCCGCCGAGGGCAGACGCTCGCACAGCAGCGCCGCGAGCTCGATCTCCTCGGGCGTCGGCATCGGGAACGACGCGCCGTGCGCGAGCCGTCGCGTCGCCGCTTCGACGATGGCCGGGTGCGCGTGGCCGTGAATGAGCGCGGTGTAGTTGTTCAAACAGTCGAGGCGGCGATCGCCCTCGACGTCGGTGATCCAGCAGCCTTCCCCGGACGCCGCGTAGGGCGGATACGGGGCCATGTACACGGTCGTGCGCGAGTTCCCGCCGGGCAGCACGCCTTGCGCGCGCGCGAACAGCGCCGCCGATTTCGAGCCCGGCTCCGCCCACCGGGCGGTGCGGCCGAGCGCGCGCGGCGATTTGACGTTGGAGACCATCCGCGACTCCTATCCTTTTTGTTGCAGCGTTACGCCGACGCCATTTGAAATGACGGCATGAAAAGGCTGGCGTCCGCCGTGTCGGTCATCGCCCTGTCCGCCGCCGGAATGATACTCGGCCACTGGCTCGTCGTGCACGTCCAGTCACCGACGGTCAGCGCGGCGGAATCGACCCAGGCCGGGGACGTCGTGTCGACCCGATGCTCGAGATCATCGGCGCCGACGGCCGCCGCCAGATCGTCATGGGAACGTCCAGCGAGGGCTCGCCCGGAATCTGGCTTTACGACCGCAACGGAAAAGTCCGGCTGAGCCTGGGACTCTACGGCGACAACAACGCGAGCCTCGTGCTCAACGACGAGAGCGAGCGCGCGGTCGAGATCTTCCGCACGGTCGGCGAGCGCAGCATGCCGTTCTCGTGCTGAAGTCTCAGGGCCGGGACCGGATCGTGCGCCGTACGCAATTTTGCGCTGGGCCGCGTGGACGGCGTCCAGGCGTCGCCGAGCGTGGTGTTCCGCACCGACGACACCGTGCGGCTGGTGCTCGGGCTCGACATGCTCGAGCGCGCGCAATCTCCGTTCCTGGTGCGCTACACCTCCGATGGCCGAAAGCACGACGTGATAGGTCGCTACTGCGACCGGCCCGATCGCGTCTGCGTCAGGTGAACGCGGGCCTCGGCCGCCTCAATCTGGTCGCGATCCTGGCGAGCGGCGTGCTGCGTGATGAGCAGCTCGGAGATGAAATCCTGCGGCACCTCCGACAACATGTACGTCCGCGCCGCGTCCTCGAGCTGCCGGCACAGAGCGTCCGGAAACGTGGCTTCGAGCGCGTACAACAAACACCTCCGATCTTGAACAGGTTTTCCTCGGCGCTGTAGACGTAGAGGATGCCGCGCACGCTGCGATCGCGTCCGATCTGCCATCGTTGGAACACGTCTGCGGCCAGCTGCTCGATCGTCTGACCGCGGGGCAGGCGGGGCAGCAGGACGAGCGCGTTCTCGATCCCCGAGCGCTTCTCCGCGAGCTTGAGACTCAATCTGCGAGCGAACGATGCGAGCGGGGGATCCCAGGCCAGTCTCCGGGCTCCGCGCTGGCTGCCCGAGAGCTTCTTCTCGGGCGGCGCGGGAGCGACGCTGGCCGGTTATCGCAAGACGATCGCCGACTATCAGGCCCCGGTGCGCCAGCTTCTCACCGCGGATCTCGCCGATTTTGCTGCCGCCGACACTCCGGAAGAGACCACGCGCCGCTACCTCGCCTCGCTCGAGCGCGGCGTCGGCGATCCGCGGCTGCCGCTCCTGACCGAGGGCAGTCAGATCTTCCGGATGATCGTCCCGCGCAACGAGGCGCAGCAGCAACGGGTGTTTCGGTTCTACGCGGACGCCGCACCGCATCAGATGATGCAGCTTCCGGCATGGGCGCTGGCGGTGTTTCGCCCCGGCGTGCCGAACCTGCCGATCGTGCTCAGGCGCGCGAGCAGTGTTGAACTGGATCTCGCGGAGCGTACCGCTGTTCGAGCGCGCGGCCGCGCTCGCGCCGGACCGCCTCGACTATCAGTGGCGTCTCTACGATCTCTATCTGAACGATTTCTCGGGCGGACAAGGCGCTGGCGGCGCTGAAGCGGCTCGCCGAGCGGCTGCCCGGCGACGAGCAGGTTCAGCGGTGGTATCGCTTCTACCGCGAGCAGTACGATTTCAAGCCGGGCGAGTTCTCGCCCGCGGTCACCGTAACGGCGGCGCGCTGACCTCACCCGCGCGGCGCTGACCCGGGCGCCGATCTATTTCGTCAACACGATGTCGGCGCCACCGTGCCGGGTCCAATGGCCCGAGCCGCCGTACCAGTGGCCGCTCATCCTTCCGGCGTTGATGGTGAGGACCCACCCGGCACCGCGATCGAAATGAAGCTCGTTGCCGTTCAGCGCCGCGCGAAAACGCCGCGTTCGCCCTTCGCGAACCCCGGGTGACGACACCTCGATATCTCCGAAGACATACTGACCGTTCAGGCTCACGCGACGGACGGTCAGCAGGACCTTGGCCACCCATCCTGGATCGTCCATGGCCGTCATCGTCCCGCGCCACTCGCCAAGCAGGCTCTTCGGGTCGATCGGCTGGGCCTTCGGCTCGGGTGTCTTGACATCGGACGGCGTCGCATCGGCGTTGCCCGCGCCGCGCTCCGCGGGTGGCGTATCGGCCGCCTCCGCGACCGCCATCGCCGTCTGGGACATGCACACGAGGAGCGCGATGATGACGCAGCTGCGCCGCGGCAGGCGGATGCCGGCCAGCACGTCGTTCATGGCGGCGGCAGTGTACCTCGGCGGCGATGGTGAGCGTTCAGCGTCGACGCGCGCCGCCGAGGATGCCACCGAGCACGCCGCGAATGATCTGCCGACCGATCTCGCTGCCGACCGTGCGTGCCGCCTGCTTCGCCATCGCCTCCGCCATACCCTGCCGGCGCTTCGTGCCCCAGATGAGGTCACCGAGTCCGCCGCCGCCTTCGCGTTCCGTGGGAGGCTGCGCGCGCGCGCCGCGCGGCGCGGGCGCCTCCGGCGCGGGAGGCGCGGGCG